>JAUPUU010000288.1 GCA_030917395.1 Cyanobacteriota bacterium erpe_2018_sw_21hr_WHONDRS-SW48-000092_B_bin.40 | reverse complement strand
CATTAATTTTGTTGCCAGCCTGCCAATAAGCAGTCATGGTCTTGTCTGAAGCTGGAGGGGTGGTACCCATCGAGCCATCTTTAATAGGTGATTCTACACCAGCCCCTGGAGCTGGGGTCTTCCTGTCTAATAGGGCTACAGCCTCTGCACTAGCATGACCACTGTCGCCACCGTCTTTAACTGGTGCGACCTTATCATTTGGCCTTGCTGTTTCGGCTGCTTTAGTATCGTCTGCCACTATTGATCACTTCTGATTGTGCTGGATATTAACTTGAAAAAATAACCCTAAAAGTTAGAACTAAAGGTTGGTAAAAGGGTCTGCACTAATAGCTATCCTTAACTACGAAATTTTCGACACTCTCCCGAGATCTTCATCATAGACCAAACAGGTTCTCTATTGTGGGGGGAAACCCCCACCCTGTCTGTAAGCCAGCAAACATTTGAAAAAAACATTGGCCGGGTTCAGCATTAATGTAATTCTGACGACGTGAAAATGCCGTGACAATTGAAATTTCAAGAGTTCAATTTGCAGTTGGTGCGTTACAGAATAGCTCTAATGTCTCGCCGTAATAGCGGTCGGTTTGCCCCAGATGAATCATGCCCAAGCGCTCGACCACTTTACGCGACGCTAAATTGGCACTATCAACCACTGCAAAAATCTGAGGCAATGCCAGGGTGTTAAGGCCGAAATCGAGAGCTGCAGCTCCAGCTTCACTAGCGTAACCCGCGCCCCAAGCTGAGCGGCGCAGATGCCAGCCAACTTCCCAGTCATTAGTCGGCAACAAATTCTGATCAGGCAAGCGCTTCAGCAAAATAGTGCCAAGCAAAACATCATCATCTTTACGAAGCAATGCCATGATTCCTCGCCCGCCCTCGCAAGCAGCATAGCGAGCTAATCTCTGCTCAGTAACAGCGACAGAACTATCAGCAGAACTAATTTCTGCGTTTTTACTACTGCCCAAGAAATGAGTAACTTCTTCATCACCATACAGCAAGAATGCCGCTTCGGCATCTTGCTGTGGGATGAAGGTTCTTGCATACAAGCGAGAAGATTGAAAGATAATACTTGCAGTCATTCTCATACTATAAACGAAAGGCCAGCGAAACTAGGGCGTAGCTGGCACCGGAGTGACAACGGGTTTGGCACCTTTTTGCCAATCAACTGTGTAGTCACCCTTGTTCTGTGTATCAATTGTAGAAGTAGCGCCAGAGCCCTTGGTGTAGCTAGTGCTGCCATCATAACCATACGACTGACCCGATGCCGTATTGAAATCTTTGCCGCTATTGCGAGTGCCGGTGCCGGTTTGAGCGTTATAGACATTGTTGCTATAGCCCGATGCCGAACCACCATTGGGTCCCTGACTAGAGAATTGACTTGCTCGTGCGCCCCCTACACCTTTCTTGAAAGCACCAGCATTAGCACCCTGGAAAGTGCCGCCGTTCGGCCCGGCGAAGCTTCCAGCACGGAAGCCCGCGGCTCCGCTACCGTAGCGCACGGCCCTACCACCAGCGCTACTGCCATATTGCCCTTGCCTGGCAAAACCGCCAACCGCCCCATTCGCCCCGCGAGCAAAGCCCCCGCGAGCCTGAGCTTGGGTAGTGGAAGCAGCAGTCAATGCCATCGCGGCCACAGCAATAAAAGCCGCTTTCATTACTCGTTTCATAGTTGCACCTCAAAAGTCGTCTACGAAAACTAATACGCAGCCAAAACAAAAAAGTTTCACTGTCACTTTCACGAACTTTTCATGGCTGTCGCCGTAAGCTGCAAGCATCCTGTTGAGAGAAAGAGGACTTTACTAAATGGCGAATATAGAGAGTTTGTTGCAGGCAATTGAAAACGGTGACGGAAAATCGGTACGTGACTATATGATTGGCTTCTCATTTGAAACACAATTGAACATAGCTCGGCGCTTACAAACACTCAACTCGCGCAGACGCAATCAAAGAGATGCAATTTGCAGCACATTACCACCGAGCATTTATGCTCAATTTGAAATGGTTGAATGTGGCGGCTGCACCCAAGAGCGCCTCACTGTAAGAGTGGTAAAAGCTGGGAGAGCCGAAGATATCTATACCATTCAAAAGAACAACAAAACCGGTCGTCTCCTCGTTCGCTTTCAATTCCCAGGATCGCCGATCAGATCACACGGCACTCTCACACTTTCAAAAGTAGAGACACACCATAGCGAAAACTCAGATGGCGTAGCTAATCTAGCTCAAAACCAGGCCTATATTGCCGCTTACAACCCTGGCCCGGACGGCTTCAGTGCTCTCACTCCATTGAATATGGCTGGCTAAAACCCTGGCAAGCGTATTAAACTGCTTGTCTGTATTGCTAGTTCGCTAATACAGTGAGAACATCTCCCATCGCTGTTGAGCTAGAGGCAATTACTCCGGCAGGTAACTCCAGACATTGCTTAGCCTGGCCAAACACTCGTGACATTTTTCCTGGAGCGATATTCTCAACCAAGCCGACCACTTTATATTGGTCGTCGAGAAAGACGCAATCAATGGGATATTTCATACCGAACATATGAATACTGTTGCAGGGCGCAATAAGAAGACCCTCACCAGCTGGCAAAGATTTTGTTCCTAAGAGGCCCTTCAATCTGCTCAAAAACGTTTTGGCCACACGCGCATTCTCAGCCACCACTGTATCTCGGGCAGCATTAACAAATCGCAGAGAGGAAGCTTGTTTTAGACCAGCAGCCACTTTCGACTTTACTTCAAGCCAGACATGATTGGGCCGATAGCATTGAGAATGGTTACCACGGCTGGTCCAAGCATCGGACAAAGAATCAAAGGCATAACGAAGACCATGATTACTGGAACCATCTTAACCGGCACCTTACCAGCTTCTTCTTCTTTCTTACGCTTCAATCTGTCTCTCAAAGCTGATGCTTGCTGACGCAATGGATACGACATGTCAGCACCCTTTGCTTCAGCAGCAATCAGAGCAGATGCCATGTTAATCAGTTCGTCTACGCCGCATCTCTCACCCATTTCGCGCATGGCGTAAGGTACAGACTTAGCGAACACCTTAACGTCTGAAATCAACTGTTGCATCTCAATACTGAGAATTGGACAGGACAGTACAACTTCTTTAGATACTTTGTCGATGGCGAGCATCATACCAAGACCGGCTTGGGCGCAAACGATGAGCAAGTCGATGATGACGGGCAGTTCTTTCAAAATCTGGTCTTGGCGCTTTTTCACCCGGCTGCCGAGGAAGAAGTTAGGCATAATCCAGGTAGGGATGGCACCAATCAAGCCACCAAGCAACATAATTGGGTTGGTGATAGCCGAGAAGAATGTCATCACCAGAACTGAACCGGTGAGCAGCACCTTGATACCAATAAAGATAGCCATGTGCTGCGGAGTACGGTAGTTAGCCATGTTGAGCAAAACTACAGTACGTTTGTCGGCCAAAGCTGGCATCAAAGACAGGGCGAACTGACCAACAAACTCAGCCAATTTCAAAATGACCGAATCTTTTGGCTTCTCAGCTGAAGTATCCTCTTGCTGCTTGCGAGGACGAATACGCACACCGTAGTTGTCTACCTGCATGCCGAATACCGGCCTGAGTACCAGTAAGCAGCTTGCTACTACACAGGTAAAGACTAGTATCGCTAAAACAGGCATTGGCATGGTGAACACTATCCCTATGAATGAAAGACCAACTTAAGACGAACCATGAGGATGAAATTAGACCTCGAAGGTCACCATTTTCTGGAGAATCCAGAAGCCGAACAACTCCCAACAGACCAAAGCTACCATTACTAGTCTAGCAACTGGGTGGTTCAAAAAGGGTGTCATGTATGCAGGTGTCAAGAAGTAAGTTCCAACTGTAATCAAATAAGGCAGACAGCCGATGAATGTAGCTGTTGCTTTACCCTGCGAAGTAAGAGCATTGAGGAAGTCGCGTAACTTGAATCTTTCACGAATGGCATCGGCAATGGTAGCGACAACGTCAGCCAAGTTACCGCCCACGTCCTGGGAGATGAAGATGGCCTGGGTGAGAAGCTTAAAGTCAGGAGCCTTAATACGGAAAGACATTTCGAGCATAACGTCTCTGAACGGCTTACCAAGCTGCAGTGAAATCAATCCGCGCTTGAACTCACTTCTGATTGGATCAGCTCCGGTATCTGAGATAACTTTGAATACTTCCATAACAGGTGAACCGGCTCTCAGTGCCGATACCATTGTTTCTAGAATCTGAGGCAATTGCTCGGTCATGCGAGCTTGTCTTTTCTTAGCCGCTTCACCTAAGTAATAGACGAAACCAGCGGCGCCAACTGGCAGACCAACAAAGAAACCAACCGGCGAAAGTTCAGCCATACCGCCAACGACAAAGCCAATGGCAAATAGCACTCCGGTACCTATGGCAGTACAAATCCAGTAGGTCTTCATCTTGTCATATTCGGCTTCTTTACCAGCCAAAGCCAAGAGTCGAGACAAATAGTCCTGTCGCTGAGTGACGAAAATACTCTCGGGATCAGCTCTATCGTTGAGCTTCTCAGCCATACGACGAGAGTGTTTAGCAAGCCTGGAGAGCTGGTCAACACTATCGCGACGGAGAAGGACCATCAAAAGAAGGCCGACCACCAAAATTGAGACGAATAATACTGGGCCGTTCATGATTTCAAATCTCTATAGTTAGCGGGGAATTCAAAATTTAAAAGACCGCTCCCATTTTTGCAATGAGAGCAGCCTTTCCAAACACTTCGATTTACCTGAGCCACTCGAGCTTGAATGGAACAGCTTCTTGTTCCAACTGCTCCAAGAACTTCGGAGGTAGACCAGAACCCATGTGGCGACATTTGAAGAAGCCTCTGGCATCGCGGCCTTCCCGCTCAAGGACGAACATACTCGAAATAGCGATGGTATCACCTTCCATACCGGTGATCTCGGCGATTTCGGTTACACGTCTTGTACCGTCTTCTAGACGGCTGATCTGAACAATCAGCTGAATAGCAGAAGCGATTAATTCGCGAGCTGCTTTCTGCGGCATTTCCATACCGCACATCAGAATCATGTTCTCAAGACGCTTCGTACAGTCTCTAGGATTGTTCGAGTGAATTGTGGTCATGGAGCCGGAGTGACCGGTGTTCATGGCCTGCAACATGTCGAACGCTTCTTCTCCCCGACATTCTCCAAGAATGATGCGGTCAGGTCGCATACGCAGACAGTTAATAACTAACATCCGCTGTGTGATCTGGCCTCGTCCTTCTGTGTTTGGCGGACGAGTTTCCATGCGCACCCAGTGCTCGTGTTGTAAGCGCAATTCAGCCGCGTCTTCAATCGTGATGATGCGTTCGCGGGGGTTAATGTGCGCAGACAGAGCGTTGAGCAGAGTAGTTTTACCAGAACCTGTACCACCAGAGATGATGAGGTTAATCCGGCCTTTAACACAGGCCTTAAGAACTTCAGCCATCTGCACACTCATCGAGCCTTTCTCGCACAATTGGCCGAGAGACATGATGGATGTACCGAAGCATCGGATTGTGATCGTTGGACCGTCAATCGATACTGGTGGAATCGTAGCGTTTACCCGTGAACCGTTAGGAAGACGGGCGTCTACCATCGGTGAGTTTTCATCGAGTCTTCTGCCCAGAGGCTGAATGATTTTGTCGATAGTCTGACGCAGGTGTCTATCGTTCTCGAAGACTACAGTGGTTTTCTCAAGACGACCGTGACGCTCTACGTAGATGGCGGAAATGCTGTTGACGCAAATGTCGCCTACGCTAGGGTCACGAAGAAGTGGACCAAGAGGTCCGAAACCAAACACTTCATCGAGTACGTTCTGCAGCAGAATACCCTTTTCCATCATGGTCAGAGGAGCAGGGTCAGAGTTGACGATTTCTCTAATACGAGCTCTTACTTGAGCTTGAGTATCTTCTGAGATGTTGGTCAAACGCGATGTATCTAATTCTCTACGCAGTTGATCAATGATGAACTTTTCACGCTCACGGATCAGTTGCTGGTTGGCTGAGAACTTACCGCCAATGTCTGTAGGGCCAGCATCACCACCACCGCCGCCGCCGTGTCCGCCACTGCCGTACTCGTCTTTAGCGTCAATTCTGTCAATGTCGCCGCGAGATGGGCCTTCAGACGCGGGCAGATTACCGCCACCGGGGCGAGCCTGAGACATACCAGTGTTCGGAGGCGCACCGCCGGGTCTAGCCATACCGCTCTGACCCGGAGCTGGACCTGAGCCCGGTCTAGCACCAACACCAGTACCCTGTGCTCCACCTTGAAGACCTGTATTCTGCTGCTGAGCAGGCACCACTTCTGATGCCTGCCGCTGCCGGACTAACTGTCCCATTAGTGAAGATGTGGGTCGTGCCGGTAGATTTTGATCCTTTCTTTCGTCACCCATTTAGAAGCCCACCTTTATTTATTTTTTCTTGCCGAAGATCGCCGGTAGCTTGAATCCTGCTTTCTCGCCTTCGTTCTTCTGAGTCAACAACAGTTGCTCGCCACCAGCCAGCCTTCTGGCAAGTGAATCGAGGGCTTTACCGAGTGGAGTGTGACCAGGAGCGATCTGACCCTGGTTGTTAACCCACTTAGCAGTTTTAGAATCGTTTGGAATTTCATGGAAAACAGGATAGTTGAGGTTGGCACGACATTCACTAAGAACGTCTTGGGGCAACCATTCAGACCTGTTAACCGTGAGAAGTAATTTCTCCTGGTTGTAGTGAGCCTTAAACGTATCGAGGCACTTGCGAGCGTTCAAGATGGCAGCCCAGTTGTACTCAGTGATAACAAGTACGTGGTCGGCCAAGTCGAGAGTCGCGATAGCGCGTTCATCGAGCAAGTTTTTGGGCAGGTCTACAACTGTGAAACGGAATTCTTGTTTCGAGGTATAGAGAATTTCCTGCACCTGCGCAGCATAAATGTCACCAATATCTTCAAGTTCTGGTGGTGCTGCGAGGATGCTCAGCTTATCGTCATACCTTGTCATAAGGTTACGCAGATAAGTGGCGTCAAAGTTCGTGTGTGAGAAGTCAATAGTACTCAAGCTGAACGATGGCTCGAGGTTGAGGTAGTGCGAAACCATACCAAACTGCAAGTCGAGGTCGACGATGCATGTCTCACCGTACTTACCGAGGTAACCAGCAAGGTTGGTACAGATGGTGGTGGCACCGATACCACCCGTGGGGCTAAAGATACCGATAACTTTACCGGCAGCAGTAGAAACAGATTCAGATTGATGTTTCAACTGAATCGACTGAACAGCGGCAGGCAAATCTGTACGCCAGCGTTCAGCATCCAAGAAGTCGGAGGCCCCGAGTCGATAAGCAGTACGAATCAACTCAGGGTCTGGAACTTCATAACTCACGAAGAAGTAGAGTTGCGGGAAAGTTTCCCGCAACTCTGCCAACAACGATAGTCCACGCACAGGGGCAGGACTGAGCTCAATCCACACCAATTTTGGGTGTAAACTGCCGATTTGTTCGCGCGCCATACTCCCAGAGACGGTGCTGACCAAAGCCAACGATGGTTGACTGTGAATCAGATCTTCTATGGTTTGGCGTTTGTCCAAACCTGCATCACATACGAGCAGTGTGGTCAGTTTCATAGCTTCAGCTTTCTCCCCTTATGCCGACAGCCCTAACTAGGTTTTACCCAATAGCTTAGCTTTACTCACTTTGTACGTTTACTGTATATCCACCGAAATTAGGACTTAGGTACCGACAGCACATCTTTTTTGCTACCAGACCAGATCTCAATTTCATGTAGTGGTGGAGGCGGTGGAGCCGCATTCATCATGCTACCACCCATACCCATAGGCATAGGACCTGCATCAGGAGCTCCTGGCAATGGAGGTGGAGGCAAAGCGGACGGTGGTGGCAAGGATGAAATATCGCTCTTCGGAGCAGCAGGCTTAACGAAGAGTGAAGTGACATCAACAGTTGCAACCGGTTGGTGATCTTTATCGTTTCTCAAGGTCAAATAGAGCTTGGAAGCGGTGATCGATCTGATCAGCTTGTTAGCATCTTCAGGTGACAGAGATACAGTGACTGAGCTGGCTGGTACAGCGGCTGTGCCGCCTGGAGCCTTCTGGTACATCTGACCTACTGCAATTACTTCGACGTCGGAGAGGATTGGAGCTACTTTAGTATCACCACCACCACCAACCATGGCGATTACATCGACGTGGCTTTCTGGGGTAACGAAACCAGCAACACCAGAGTTACTGTCAACAGCGAAGGTGACAGCTCTCATACCTTCTTTAAGTCTAGCTTCGAATCCGAGCGAGATACCTTGTGGTGCAAGGTCATGCTGAGAAACGATTTGTCCTTGCTGGATGCCGTATTTGGCAACGCGGCCAGCAGCGAGTGAAGCAGAGGTAAGGGCGTCTTGCGGGATTTTGGCCTGCTCGATTTCCTTTTCTTCTAGAGCTTCAACTGGAATGGTAGAACCTTCAGAGATATCTTTGATGGCATATACCACTTTGCCCTTCGCGCTCATTTTCGCGATCAGGTCTGACTCTTTTGCTTTCAGCGCTTCCTCATGAGCAGTCTGGTTGCTAGTTACCATCATAGTAATAAGCACGGCCAAACCGATAATGAGAACCAACATCAACGCTGGAGGCATTCGAGATAACTGTAGAAACAAACTTCGTAATGGGTTCATTACGGATCCCCCTATTCTTTCTGGTGAGAAAGATTAACCACTTACTATTAACGCACATCAGCCAAACAAGGACAACGCCTGCCCTTGCCCGCACCCAAAAATTTTGTACCCTTGGAAGCGGCTATTTAACCTAGGAAGTTTACACGCTGTCCTAGTGCTTGATTTCCAGATAGGGCGCCAGACCCGCTAAGTATCAAGTTTTGTATTATCCTGACATCAACAAGAAACCCAATTTCAGTGTTCAAGCGGAACTACTGATAATCAGCGGATCTTTAGTAGGAATTTTACAAACTGTTAATCTGTTCAAGAACGACTGACGCTGGCAGCGTCTAGATAAAAACGGCCAATAATGCCAGTTTTGGCAGCCTACTGTTGAAAACCTTTTTCAAGACGAATTAGCAGCAGCGGCAGACATATTTTCCAGCTGACTTACAACGGAACTGAAAGCCTTAGACACGGCCTGACTAAGACTTCCATTGTAGAAGCCAAAGGCCAAGGCTACCAGAATAGCGACAAAGGAAAGAATTGCTCCGTACTCCGTTATCCCTTGAGCATCCTCGTTGGCAAGGTAGTCACAAAGCGCTTCTCTTTGGCTTCTTAATAGTTGGGGTGACACAATTTTACCCTCTTGCGCAAAGGCTGAATATAAACAGTCGACATAGCCATATAGCACTGATACGGTGGTAAGTTTAAACATAGCGCTCAGCAACGCCTATATCAGAAGCACTGGTCTTTACAAGACTCAGATGTCGAGCGTGTAGAGCATTTACTCAATAAAGCAAAACATGGTGGCAGAACAAATTTGGCCTGCCACCATGTTTACAAGTTACTGAAACTAACTGCCTGAAACAATTGCTAGCTCAGGCGGTAGAGTCACTACGACGCGTTGGCTGCAGCACTAGACAAGTTGTTCAACTGTGATACGACAGCGCTGAAGGCCTTCGAAATCGCAGAGGTCAATGCACCTTGGGTAATTGAGAACACAAGTGCTACTAGAATGGCTACGAATGCCAAGATGGCGCCATATTCTGTAATACCTTGTCCGGACTCGTCGCTAATAAATCTGTTAATTGTTTCGCTCATGTGTACCTCCTGGGACGGATTCGAGTAAACCATATTACACGCAACATTGGAACCTTTAAAGGTTAGTTGCGCAAAATAAAGAAACCGAACACGTAAGACTGTATGACTTTAGTAACTCTAAAAGAAAGAAAGAAAAGAAAACACTTAATCGATAGTACTACCTCTCAAAAACACACCCTAGCCTTTTGAACATTCCCTTGCGCATGAATAATCAAACATCCGACCAGGTAAGAATGATTAGCGCAAAAGACACAGAAACAACAGAAAAAACAGCTAGTACATTTAGGACAGGACCGGCGCTGGTCACTTCTCTGTAACCAACTCTCTGATCTTACCTTGACATCCCCGGGCTGCCTAGTGCCTCTGCTCCAAATTTCTGTTAGCTGCAATACATTTCGCGAAAAATAGCTGCGAAGCACGATTCTGTGGGCGTCGAGATGTTAAGTTTTTCTTCGCATTTGCCCTAATAAGACTTGCAGGCAACCTTTGCCTGGTCTAATCCGGACGTACAATGGACTACATAGCTGTACTTTTGTACGAAAAAGAGGTTTCCCTTGGTATCCGACTCCAAGCTAAAGGCGCAAGACAGCAGCCGGGCACTGACAAAAGCCCTTGACTTTCTGCGTCTAAATCAAGATGCGTCTGGCTGGTTTCCATATAAAGTAGCGGGTCAGCCTTCGATGGAAGCTACAGCCTGGTCAGCCCTAGCCCTGCGCCAGAATCTTGATGTTGCCAAAGGTACCGCTCAATTTCTAGCCACCAACCAAAATAAAGATGGCGGTTGGTCTACCGAACCGGCAGCTGGTCGCTCAGACTGGAATTCAGGACCATCTATGTTGTGCTTGCGGCTGCTGGCAGCAGAACACGAAGAAATTGCCCAGAACAAGGATGTAAAAAGAGCGCTCAAACTAGGTCTTGCTCGTTTATTAGACAGCCGGGTCGAGTTTTATCAGCCGATCGCTCGTTTGCTACTACTTATATCTCAAGGACCAAAGGCCCTCGCCTATGGTCGTGGCTGGCCCTGGGATCCGGACTGCTACCATTGGGTCGAACCCACTGCCTATAACCTTCTCGCCCTTAAATTTCCAGGCTTACCCAAAGATGAACTGTACGTGCGCATAGTCGGGTTTGCCAATCAATTTTTGTTAGAACATGCCTGCAAAGATGGTGGCTGGAATCACGGCAACAACATCACCTTAGAACAGTACTTACCACCCTACCGATTGACCACCGCTGAAGCACTTTTAGCATTGCAAGATCAGAGCGAAAACCCGGCGGTGCAAAGCGCCCTAAAATATTTGAAGAGCCTTTCCAACCAAGACACTTCTAGTCTTTCTCTGGCAGTTTCAGCACTAGCTTTAATGGCTTATCAACAGCCAGCCCACGAAGAAATCAAATACCTAATTAATAGACAGAAACCAGATGGTAGCTTTGCTACTTCAATAGTAGCTACTGCTCTAGCGGCCCTGGCCTTGCAAGCCGACAAAGACAGTAGTATGCATGTTCTTAATCTGACAAAATAAAGTGAGGAAGGAGCCCATGAGCAGCAATAGTGACGACGAACTGAATCGCCGTGATTTTCTCAAAGTTGCTGCTGGCACCGCCGCCGCTGCCGCCGTAGCAACTTCTATAGAAGGATGCAGCCAATCAGACCCGAACCTACCGAGCCCGCTGCATATCACTGATGAACAGCGCTCCTGGCGCAGAAAAGGGCGCTCACAAGTAGGCATTCTCGCCTGCCAGAGTTATGAGGAAGATGTGTTTGAAACTATCAAACCCCAGCTCTCCTCTTTGCATTTACCTGATTTCAAAAACAAATCGGTAGTACTGAAACCAAATATGGTGGAGTATCGAGAAGGCAAACCAGTAACGACAAACCCGGCCGTCTTAATCGCCGCAATCAAACTGGCCTGGCACCTCGGTGCTAAAGCTGTCACTGTGGCAGAAGGCCCAGGTCACATGCGCGATACAGAATATTTGCTAGACGTAACGGGCCTGGGCAAGGCTTGCAAAGAAATGGATGTGCCTTTTGTCGATCTCAACCTTGACGATATAGTTGAATTCGATAACAAAAATGGTTTCACCAAATTAGATCAATTCTTCCTGCCTAAAACCATTGCTGAAGCCGATGCCGTCGTCAGCGTACCAAAGCTAAAAACGCACCACTGGGTGGGCCTAACTTGTTCTATGAAAAACTTATTCGGCACCGTGCCCGGGCGCAAGTATGGTTGGCCCAAAAACCTCTTGCATGTGCGCGGCATTCCCAACTCTATTATTGACTTGCAGCACCTGATCAAGCCTGCGTTTGGCTTTGTTGATGCCATCGTCACCATGGAAGGAGACGGCCCAATTAATGGCGACGCCAAACACTTGGGCTACATTGTTTTAGGCCAAGACTTAGCTGCTATCGATGCCACCTGCGCCCGAATAATGAAACTTAAACCCACTGACTACAAGTATTTGCGCATGGCTGGTGAAGTTGTTGGCAACATCGAAGAATCCGAAATTGATGTGATTGGTCCGACTATTGCCACCATAGCCCAGACCTATGCCATGCCCATTACTTTTGGCAGCAACAAGGAACTACTCAAAGACGCAGGCAGCCAGGGCAGTTAGCGCCATAGCAAATTATTGATTCTTTGGTGCCTCAAGTGGTGAACTACCGTTCAGTTCAAATCCCTTGGTCGGTTTAGAATTAGGCAATTCAGGAGCAGACGAGCGCGGCAAATAAAAATCTTGCATGCGCCCTTCATCAGGAAACTCTAGTACTACTTTGTAGTTATCTTTTATGGCGCGAATAACCGACTCATCCCAATAATAATAAGGTTTCAGCAAACAGCCATCACGTGAATTGATGACAATTGCACCATATTTTTTCTGGCTAATTCGCTCTTTGATCTCAGCCATGTGTTTTTCAAACTGATCAGGTACTGCTTTCCATTTTTGCATGAAGCAGGCGGGATCAACAAATTCAGGAACAGCCTCAAGATCAAGCGCGACAGAACAGTCTTCACAAAGCATCAAATCTTTGGTGAAGCGCGTGCTTTTCATCACTTCGCGAGCGTCAATCATCGGTTCAACTGAGCGATTGAAGCGGCCACCAAGGTGAGCAATTACATAGATGGCTACGGCCAAAACCATAAACATAACAACCAGGTAGCGGCGCTTGACATGATCGGCCGAAACAGCCACCAACCAAGCCGTTGGCCAAGCCAAAATGATGATTTCATCGACTTTAGCAAACTCTACTCCGAGAGCATAAAAAACTTGCAGTGCAGCAAGACTAAATAAAGTACCAGCCAATACCAGGGCAGAGAGCTGATGGCGATAGGGCCCTTCGCGACGCTCGCGATCTCTAAAATAACCAATCATTGCCAACACTAAAGCAATTGGTGAAAGCAATAGCAAAAGGCAGTCTGAGCCCAACCAGGTGACATGAGAGCAAAAAGCATTCCAGAGAAATGGCGAACCCTGAGCAAATGCCATATGAGCGAGAAAACCACTGGCGGTGGCACTATTGATTAGCCAGGCTGCGGCAATGGCAAGAAAAGTACTAAGAGCCATAAACAATATTGAAAGTCGCCACTGTCGACCAATAATAAGCGCAGCCGCCACAGCGGGCACAACCAAGACAAAAGCTTGCTTAGTGAAAGCAGCCATCAAACAAAGAGTGGCCACCACGATTAAGCGCGGCAAGCGAAAAAGATTGTCGTCTTTTGGTTTGCGGGCTAAAACAAGATACTGCTGAACGGCCATAACCATAAACATCAAGCCGAGCATGTCGACCCGACCGCGAGCCGAATAAGCCCAGATCGTATAAAACGATGACAAGGTCAATAAACCAATCACCCGAGCTAGACGCGAGCAACCGCTAAGGGTAAAGACGCGATAAGAGATCACCAAAGTTATGATCAAACAAATCATGCTGACCATGCGCATCGGATAAAAAACCGGACCAACTAACTTGAACAGCCAACCCAGCAAAGAAAAATAAACTGGTGGATAAGCTATGCAATACCAGGGCTGATGAACCAGGCGGGCAAATTCATAAGCGTTGCGGTTCTCCGATAGAGACAAGGATGCCCACATCGAAGCACCTTCATCGGTTAAAGCATAAGGCGACAGCAAAGCCACCGACCAGCCCTGGTAGTACAAAAAGACCAGAGCCAAGAAGATGGCAGTCACTACCGGCCAGAGCAGTAGATTGTCGATGCGGCGATTTGAGGCAGTTGCCACAGGCCCTTGGCTTCCTTTGATTTAACTATCTGCACTGTTAATCACATCTAGCTAGTTTAAACTATTCCTAGAGGCCTAGAGCCATGAGAGTAAAGGTTAAAGCAAGTGCCCCAGGTACTAAAAATTGTTGGCAAAATCCTACTCTCACTCTGCCTAATAGGGCTTACCTCCGGCAATGAAGGCGGCAATGCTAGTGCCCAAAGTAGCTCTTTCTATCATCCCGAAATCAAAGCAAAGCTGAAAAATGGCAAAGTGCTGCTATTCCCTTTAGGACCTAGGCTCGGCACTTTACAATTGGCTCGCCAAGCGGGACAGCGGGGCAAAAGCATCAGCGCCTGCGGCCGCGTTGAGTTACCGAGCCAAAGCAAGGTGGTCCTTGTTCCCTCTACCTATCTCCTGCAAAATCCAGACTTGATCAATGGCTTTAGCGGCGCCATATCTGGTATCGAGATCAAAAGCAAAGAAGGCACCCGATTACTGCAACAGTTAGCGGCAAAAGAAACCATAGAGACCCTGCGCATTAGCGGTATTCATTTAGATAGCGAAGTACTTTCATCTATCAACAGTCTGCCCCAATTGAAGAATTTGCAATTCGACCGAATTCAAGGGCTAGATACAGCAATTGCCGGCAAAATCAGGCCACTAAAGCAGCTCAATTCGTTGGCCCTGACAGGAAATACAATGGCGCTCCTCAAAGAAATCGGGCAAGCAAAATTTTTGAGAAAGCTAGAGCTGAGCAATGCCAACCTCACCCTGCGCGATTTCGCCATACTGCAAAACCTGCCCGCTCTTGAATTTCTAAGCATTCAAGAAAGTCAGTATGACGACGCGGCCGTTGCTTTCTTTCCTCGCTTCAAAAATTTAAAAGTTCTCTGGCTGGGCAAGCGTCGTTGGTCAAAAGAAACAATGATGCAGCTAGAAAAGCTGACCAACCTGGAAGAATTGCACGTGCAAGTAGCGACCGAAGAATTACCCCTGTACGTAAAGCTATACAATGCTTTGCCAGGAATAGTGAAGCCATAGCAGTCACTACCGGCGATATCACTCAAAGGCAGATTTAATCAGGCCCAGGCCACAAAAAGCCAAAAGTTTGCTACCATGAGCCCCAAGAAGCTGGCGCCACGGGAATTGTCACATGTTATTTGCTTGCCATTTGAAAACCGATACGAGATGGTAGATAAATCGGAAATCAACCAATCGGCTGGGTTCGCCCTCATCGCCATTTGTGTTCTTCTATTCTTGTCAGGCTTCAGCGCCTTAATTTACGAAGTAGTTTGGGTACGCTCACTAGGCTTGGTGGTTGGCAACAGCACTCAAGCAACCAGTTGCGTCCTGGCAGTTTTTCTCGGTGGTCTTTCAGTCGGCGCTCTGATTGGCGGAAAGCTGGCAGACAGAAAGAATTTTCCTCATTTATTAGCTTATGGATTGCTGGAAATTAGCATTGGCATTGCCGCCATTCTAGTAACAGCTGGGCTCAGTGCCGCCAGCCTCTGGTTTCTCAAGACTGTTGACTTGTTTCCCAGCGGCTCAGCCTATCTAACCGTAGCGAGACTGCTTCTGGCCACTATCTTTATTTTGGTCCCGACCATATTTATGGGCGCGACCTTGCCAATCCTGACCAGATACTTTTCTGGTGTGCACGAGCGCGCCGCGCATTTTCTCACCCTTCTATACGGTCTCAATACCCTCGGAGCAGTTCTTGGCAGTCTGGCAGCAACCTTTGGCACACTTCCCTATCTAGGGGTCTCGGGCACAACTTATTTTGCCGCAGCAGTAAACGGCACAGTTGGTCTCTTGGCGTGCCTTGTGTACATCAAAACAAAAGGCCACAAACCCCTGAGCGAGGGCCCCAGCCCAACGGCAGAAGAAATTCAACCAGCCCCTGAAAAAATCAAACGGCAAGCAATCAATCGCCAAGCAATCTATTGCACAGCAGCATTGACTGGCTTTACAGCGCTAGCCTACGAAGTTCTCTACATTCGCTTTATCAGATTCTATACAGATTCAAGCACCTACAGCTTTGCTTTGATGGTTAGCTCATTTCTCTTTGGCCTGGCCATAGGCAGCTGGATCAACAACAAGTTTCTAGCCAAAGCTAATGAGCGCACCGACGGCGCCCTCTACCAGATGCGCCTCTTAGGCCTAATTCAGTTTTCGGTAGCAGCTGTCTCTGCTATCGGTTTCCTCTGCTTACCAGGAGTACTGGTGTTCAAGGCCTTCTTCATGATGCATGACATCCAAGGGCTTTTGTTCCAGGTCATATCCGCCTTTACTTATATGATTTTCCCAGCCACCTTGATTGGTATTTCCTTCCCCGCTATTGGCGGCATTGCTGCCAGCCAAACCAACGAGGTTGGCAATGCTGTTGGCCGCGTCTATGCCGCTAATACCCTCGGCTGCATCTTCGGCTCAGCCCTCACCGGGCTGGCCTTCTTGCCCCTGATGGGCTCACAACTAACCTTTGAACTAATGATGGTCTTGTCAGTTTGCACTGGCTTCGTCTGCCTCCTTAGCGCTGAACCAAAAAAAGCAAAATACAAACTTTTTATAGCACCATTTCTGGTGCTAGTGCTGTTCTTAGCTTTGGTACCACAAAACTATCTAGAAAACTCATACGCCCTACTGATGAGCGGCAAAATAGAAAAATGCAAAGACGACGCTGGGGCCAAAGTACTGCTCTTTGACCAGAGCGGAGTAAAAAGACTAATCGTCAACGGCACATTTTACTCAAGCACAGTAGTGACGGCCCAACGCTACATGAGAGTGATTGGAGAACTGCCCGTACTGCTCCATGACAATCCCAAAAATGTCCTCAGTGTCTGCTTTGGCATTGGCACCACCAGTGGTTCTATAGTCAAACACCCCGACGTCGAGCACCTCGATATCGTTGAACTATCTCCTACTGTTATAGAATTCGGCCAATATTTCAAACCTACTAATGGCGATGTTCTCGCCAATCCGAAACAAACAGTTCATATAGAAGATGGGCGCAATTACTTACTGCGCAAAGAAAACAAATATGATGTCATTTCATTTGAGGCACCACCACCCTGTGATGCCGGAGTAGTTAGTCTTTATTCTAAAGAATTCTACGAGCTCTGCAAAAGTCGCCTGAACAAAGGCGGCCTGATTTGCCAGTGGATGCCGATGGAGACAGAATCGGCGCCCTTATGGAAAATGATGATCAAAACTATGATGGTAGTTTTTCCTTATGTCACTGTTTGGAATCCCGATTCAGGCGAAGCCATTGTTATTGCCTCCATGGAACCAATCAAATTTGACATAAGCAAAGTGCAAGCAAAGCTCGAGCGCACCCCCCTGGTGCAAACCAGCTTAGAAGAAGTGGGCCTGGGCAATGCCTACGCCCTGGCGTCCACCTTCCTCATGGACGGCGAGCCCATGGCCAAATACTTAGCAGATACTGCCGTAATCACCGACGACCGTCCCTACCTGGAGTTCTTCTTGCCTTTCAGCGGCCCATCACTGTGCGCCAAAGACTTAGAGTCAGTTGGCAGCAAACCCAGCGACATACTGGCCAACGAACAATATGATCACGAACTATTCGCAAAGAATGTCCAGGCGATTAACTACATGCGCAGCGCAGCTCAAGCCCTGTCAATTGAAAACAAGCCAGATAAAGCCCATGCCTTCCTGGAAAAAGCCCTGGCACTTCTGCCCGACAATAAATTCTTCCAGTGGGCAGTAGCCCACCCAAAACAACACTAAGAGCACTAAAACTAAGTTGAGCGCTTGCGCGCCTCACGCAGAAGCTCGACCAAGGGTATTGTAAAAGACACAGGCAGGTCGATTCCTGGCACCTTGGTCGACACTTCCATGACAATTTGCTTGCTTGGGTCACGCATCAAGACTGCATTACCGTTGATGGGCACGGTGAGCTTGCCCAGGAAGGTCTTGAAGCGCAGAGAAAAACCCTCGTTAAAGCTACAACGCAGGCCATTTCTCTCTTTATCGAACAGGGCCTGAAAATGGACACGATTGGCAATGCAGACCGACTCAAGCTCAACAAAAGGAGCTACTTTTTGCTTAAATGGCAGTTCTTTCTCATTTTTCAAGCGCATGTCAACTTCAATCTCGGCGGGCGGCCGGGGTGTGATGTTGAAAGACTCAACTTCGCTGAAATCTTTGGCCAAATCGTTGACCATTTCCACCGCTGACTGCAGACTGGTTTTACCATGATGGGCCATCTTGTTGAGCGACTGCCAAGCGCCACCGAAAGCAATCTGAGCGGCGGTACGATGCTCAGGGCCAAACATATCCTGTAGCTTGCGCTCCATCTCGCTGTAGAGCAATCTGCTCATTTTCGCGGTTTCACTCTCTTCACTGCCAGTCATGGTCTATCACTGCCTTTGTCCACAAGCCTTTCAGCTAATCGTAGCTACTCTATTCAATATTTTATCAATAAGCTTATAATTTGCTTCGATCCCACGAAGCGAGCCTTCATTGCCAGTAAAGAATATAGCTGTTATGAGCATCTGCTGGAAGAAGCAATGAAAAAGTTTGTATTGCCTACTTTTATGGCTGTCTATTTGTTAGCGCTGCTAATGGTTGGGCTCTTTATCTTCAACGTTGCCCTGAAAGAAATGCTTGAAAATCGCATGCTTTTATCAGTAACCAACGGCGTATTAAAAGTGCAAGACTTTGTGCGCTACTATCTTTCCGGCCACATTGCCGCTTCAGTTGACGCCCATAGAGTCTATGAGACTGCGGTGCAAAACCGCTATTTTCACGACCTGGTTTTAGCAAACATTGGCTTTGCCGCCAACGATCAGCTGCTCACCCATTACACCCCCATTGTTTTTCCATTTTGTCTCGCCCTGGCGATGTTGCCCATGAATCAGGCCTACATAGTCTTTTTTGTGGTCAGTGTCATTGTTCTGAGCTTCTCTCTTCCCCTGGCACTAAATGCTCTCGGCAAACGACCCTGGCTAATAATTATCGCCACCATGATTGCTGTTACCTGCAATTCGCAAGCAGTGATAGCAATTCGTATGGGTCAGCCATCATGGCTCATCCTCGCCCTTGAGTGCCTATTCTACTGGAGCTGGTTAAAGAAAAAAGATTGGCTCACCGGCTTATCTGTCGGCTTACTATTTTTCAAACCACACTACGGCCTTTACTTCTTAACTCCACTGGTGGTGGCACGCCGCTGGCACGCCCTACTCTGCTGTGCGGCTGCGGTGAGCCTACTTCTAGGCCTGGGTGGCTTAATAATTGGCTTTGATAATGTCATTAACTATCCCCAAGTAATTTTAAAAAACGACGGCGAAATTGTTTGGCATGGCATAGTTTCGCTGCGCTATATAGTCAACATCTTCTACCCCAACGCCCAGGCGGTAAAGATTTCACTTGTGGTGATGGCCGTTGGCTTGTTTGTGAACTTACTAATTTGGTGGCAAGAAAAGAAATACCAGCTGAATCAGACCTGGCTGATTTGCTGCACCGTACTGCTCTGTCTCTTCACTAGCCCCCATACTTACCACTACGATTTAACCATGCTGGGCTTACTAGCCGTCAGCCTCGCTCCAGTGAAGGCTTTTCACCACAAAGCAGCCAAAATTAGCTTCGCCATTTATCGGTTTATCCTAATAGCCTATCCTGGCTTTTCTTGGCTCTCTCTCTATTGGTCGCGCACCGAACACGGCGCTTACTACGACCCCCTACAGTCACTCATGGCCATTGCCATGAATGGCACCCTGTTAACTCTAGCTTTGATCTGTCTATTTGACAGGCCGAAAGTAGAGCAAGGGCAAAATTAAAGCAGATAGAACCAGAACTGCGTGCCAGCAACCTGCTGCCAGCCTGGCGGATAATGCTCGGGCGGATGATCACCGTTGGCATAGGTCAATATTTTGATGTGGCGCTGGCGCAAGACTTGATAAAGACTGGCTCTCTTACTCTCCGAAATCTGCCAAAAAGTGGCGTCGTCAATAATGTCCGCGACGATACGAAACTGCCCCATCTGAGCCCAACCAACCTTACGCAAAGGGTCCATATTGGCGAGTTGGTCACCAGGGGCAATACCTAACTCTGTTAGCCGTTGCAAGATCAAACAATTTTCATTGACAGCGCTTTTCTCAAGAGTATGCAATGTATTGCCCAGTTCAACCGTAAAGCGCCACCCCATCCCGAGCAACGAGACAGTAGTCGAAACAAGCAAAACCTTCCTAACCTTGCTGGTATCGGGCAGACGGATAGAGCCAAGCAAGCCCAAAAACCAGAGCACAAAGAAGCCCGGGAAATAACGCTCAGAATAAAGCGTATAGCAATTGAGACCAAGGCTATAGAGGGTTAAGCCAGCCAAAGAGGGAAGGAACAGCGGCAAGCGACGGGCCATAGATATTAGGGTTATTGCCCTACTGCGACAACCAAACAAAAGCACGAGCCAGCCAAAGAAGAGCCAGCCAAAGAAAAGCCGCACCAGCACTGATATCGAGGCCACTGTTGCAACAAATTGCATCACCCCATCAAAATATATTTTCACGCCATCGAACCAATAGGGCGGATCATAATGAGTGGCAAAAGTGGCATGAATAGGCTCGGCAAAATAAAAAACCTGGGGCTCAGCGAATATTACTTGGCTCGGATGAGTAAATTTCATCGGCAATTGGTCAGCATTGCGCAAAGCTAACGCATGCCTGAAAGGGGCATTACGCAAGACCCAAAGGGCATAGTTATACTGCATGGTAGTGCTGAACAAAAGCTTTTGATTCTTTATCGAAATAGCGGCAATGTAAGGCCCGGCAAAAAGGGTAAAAGCCGCCACCACACTCAATATTGCTCGCTGCTTCGCCGACTTAGACTGAGGCGACAAAACCAGCAAGAATAGATAGACAAAAGTAAGGGGAAACATTACTGCCTTGCAGAGATAGCCGGCAG
This sequence comes from Cyanobacteriota bacterium erpe_2018_sw_21hr_WHONDRS-SW48-000092_B_bin.40, assembly GCA_030917395.1. Taxonomy (GTDB): domain Bacteria; phylum Cyanobacteriota; class Vampirovibrionia; order Obscuribacterales; family Obscuribacteraceae. The sequence continues at coordinate 23,720 of JAUPUU010000288.1, read as the reverse complement.
CAAGAGAAAAGCCGATCAGGAACGGTTTTACACCACTCAATTGCCCCCGCCAGAAAGCTAAGGTGAGGGCAGTGGCAGCATAGAGAAAACCACTCATAAGCAGGTCCGGAGTGTCTTTCCATACGGCCCCTACCGACAAAGACATTAAAATAAAAACGATATAGGACCAGAGCTCAAGGTGCGCAGGGCCGACTTTCAGAAGGGGCAGGCCCTTGATCTCCACGTCTTCGTTGTACCAAGCCATTACTTGATCGAGAAGCAATTCAAAAGCAAATATGACAAAGAGAAATGAAGCAAAATTGACCAGCTTGAGAACCACAAATTTTTCACAAACCGGTGGATGAAACAGCAGCAAAGACATGGCTATAAGCCAGCTATATAGAGGGCTCCAGTAGGAACTCAAGGCACTGGCAAAATCGCCACGCAGATAATTGTCAGCTATGTCTAAGTACGACCAGGCATCCTCCATATAGACGAGATAGCGATAGGCCCAGGCCTGCAGCAACCCCAGAGCCAATGCGCAAAAACGCAGTATCCATCTTGCTTTACTCGTCTTGAGCTGAGAAATCATTGGGGATTCACGTAAACCTCAACCACCAATCCATCTTTGCAGGCATGCGGGAAAGAGAACTTCTTCACCAGGCGGAAGCGTCGACCCAACTCTTCACAGGCTTTCATCAAGGCGCGATTGCCACTGGGCCGCCCCATGCGCCAGAGCTTTTCTAGCCTCGTCATTTCCTCGTCGGAAGAGCGGTAGTAAACCAAAACCTTGGGAGGATGCTCTAACAATAGCTTAGCGTCTTTTTCTGAGAGCGAATCAGACACTGTGTCCATGTTATGGCCCATAGAAAAGGTCGAGCAGCGGCGCTCAGCCAGGGGATAGAAGAGTGCTCCTTCCGGATAAACGTAAATAAGGTCGTCGGGTTTACTATTCTCTTGAATAATTTTGGTGGTTTCATCAAGAAAGTCAGCCATATCGGCCGGTAGAACGTAACCAGCCATCTGTGGAGCCTGCATTGTTTTTGTGGCAATAGCCACAGGAGACTCGAGCCAATCTTCAAAATAGTAGGGCAAGCGCAATTTCAAAGTCGGTCCGGAACCAATAATGATGAAAGCGAAAAGAGCGAAAATCAAGGTTTTTAGGCGCGACAGTTGATTCAGTACCAGAGCCAATAACAGGGCTAGACCGGGAGTAATCATGGCCTCATAGAAGGGGAAAGAGAGACAAACCATAAAGGTGTCGCCGAAAGCTATTGAAGCAAAGACAAAAGCCTGGGCCTGAAAGCGATCGATGGTACCGCGCCACAATCGCATAGTATAAAAAAGACAAAGGGCAAAGAGGCCATACAAAGTCGATATCATGCAGATGCTTCGCAGCAGGGCGCCAAGCATCAAGAAAGTATTAGAAGCAGCACTGGCCTGGTAGCCAAAATAAGTGCCGACAGCTAACGCAGCAGCCGCCAGCGCCGCTGTCGGAAGCAAATCAACGATTCTTTCACTAGTTGGAACTGTCAATTGATCAGGATAATTCTTTATCAGCTTCTTCCAACAAAGGGCCAGCAAACCAAAGGCCATGGCCACGCTATAACTCAACTGTAGATTGCGATCGACAAAGCGCCAGACGAAGTCACCAAGATTGCCCGCTTTGGCTGCGGGACCAGTGACAAAAGCCTGCATTAAAAAGTGATAGAGAATACCGTTTGCACCCAACCAGGCGACAAAAGCCGCAATGCAGAGAACAAGACCAGAGAGGTAGCCGAAAAAATACTGCCGGGCTTGGGCCAGATTGTTCAACCGCCACAAACAGAGGGTGACAGCCACTGGCGCGGCTACAACGCAGGCTAATCCAATCGTCTGCTTAGTAAATAACGAAAGCCCCGCGGCCACACCAGACAGTATCGCCAGTAGTATCAAGCGAGAGCGCGATACTTGTTTGTCAAATACAGCAACACCACAAGCAATGCTGCAAACCGAGAAGAACAGAGCTTCCTGAGTATAAACATCGAGTGGATCAGCGCAATCGCAAGAACCAGCTACAACAGTAATAATCGTTGGCAAAGCAGCCACTCTCTTGGGGAAGAGACGCGCCAGAATTAGAAATATCAAAATCCCCAGTACGAGACGCTCAACCATGCCGCAGGCACGCATCGAAATAAAGTGGTTGCCAAAAAGCGCAAGTAGGGCAGAGCCGCGCAGCAAATAAAATACAGGAGCATGACAAAAGAAGTCGCGATAGGGCAAATAGCCATGATTGATCATCCAAGACCAGCCAATAAAAAGCCCAGCACCACCGCGATAGGTGACGCAGTGATTCCAATATAGTAAGAAGAAGGAAGCTAGACTAGCAGCCACAACTGCGGCACCGGCCAAGAGCATGCCGAGAGCATTGTTAGGCTCCGACACTGGCAAGTCTTCTTTGGCTGACATTGCTGTCCTTTCTTGTGGGGTTCCGAGCATTTATCCCAATGATGTTAAACTATGCAGGGCAATTTTGCCGAAGTCTTCAGAGGTCTATCAATGGAACGCAGCCAACTGCTCACCCTAGTGCTGGAACAAATAGAAGAGCATTTGCAACAAACACAAATAGGTAATGATGCCAGCCAGCCACTGCCGAAAATCAGCGAAGACACTCCGCTGTACGGCAAAGATGGCTTAGTAGATTCTTTGGGCCTCGTCTCTATCGTTCTCAGCGTCGAGCAAGCCATTAATGATGAACTTGACAGCGAAATCGTCATAGCTGATGACCGAGCAATGTCGCAGAAGTCAAGCCCATTTGGCACCCCGGGACGACTTGTCGACTACACCATGCTTTTAATCAATGAGCGAAAATAGACCACTAGCACTAGTGACGGGCAGCAGCCGAGGAATCGGCAAGTTCATTTGCGAGAAACTAATTGTCGATGGCTATGATGTTATCGGTTGTAGCCGCAACCCCAGCGAACTTGTGAACGCACATTATCAGCATATTGCCGCCGATGTCAGCGACCAGAGCAGCGTTCTTAACCTGTTCAAGCAGATACGCAAAGAGCATGGCAGCTTAAGTGTCATTATTAACAACGCTGGCATTGCCTCAATGAATCACTGCTTGCTGACAACTGTCGAAGCCTTTGACCGCGTTCTCAACGTCAATCTTAAAGGTACCTTTCTCGTTTCACGAGAGGGAGCAAAACTAATGCGCCGCCATAATTTCGGCCGCATCGTCAATCTCTCAACCGTGGCCGTACCGATGTCTCTTGAAGGCGAATCGGCCTACGTGGCCTCCAAGAGCGGCGTCGAAGCCCTAACTAAGGTGCTGGCAAGAGAATTGGCCGAATACGGCATCACAGTCAACGCCCTCGGCCCCTCTCCTATAGAAACAGACCTGATTAAAGGTGTAGGCGCTGATAAGATTGCGAAAATTGTCAACAGACTTGCCCTAAAGAGATTGGGCCGGGTAGAAGATGTGTACAACGTAATCGAGTTTTTCATTCGTCCGGCCAGCGACTACATAACTGGCCAAGTTATCTATCTAGGTGGAATTTAAATGAGTAATCTCAAGTGGTTGCACGAGCGCTTTGAACAGAATGCCCATAAACAGTTCATTATTTGGAACGGCACACCATACCTGTACAAAGATCTCAGCGCCGAAATTGCCCAGTGGAGCGAAAAACTCAAAGCCAATAATGTTGTAGCTGGCAATACGGTTTCTATAGAAGGAGACTACAGCCCTAACACAGTAGCGCTGCTGCTAGCCTTGATAGAACTCGATACGATCATCATTCCCCTGACTTCAAGCATTGAGATGCACAAAGATGAGTTCAGAGAAATTGCCCAGGTGCAGGTCTGCATTAACGTTTCTGATGACGACAGCAGCACAATTACTCATACAAAGAGAAGCATAGAAAATCCGCTGCTCAAACAGTTAGTTGAGCAAGGCCATCCCGGCCTGGTGCTATTTTCGTCAGGCTCAACAGGTAAGAGCAAAGCCGCCTTACATGATTTTTCGCCCTTGCTAGAAAAATTCAAGAAGCCTCGACACACCTTTGTCAGCCTTACTTTTTTACTACTCGATCACATTGGTGGCATCAACACTCTGCTCTATATCCTCTCTAATACCGGCACCATAGTCACGGTACCAGAGCGCAATCCAGACACCGTCCTGCGAGTAATCGAAAAAGAAAAAGTAGAACTATTACCCACATCTCCCACTTTCCTCAACTTGATTCTTATTTCAGAGGCCTACACCCGGTACGACCTTTCTTGCCTCAAACGCGTCACCTATGGCACTGAAGTAATGCCACAAAGCACCCTCGACAAGCTTTGCGAAATCCTGCCCAATGTTGAATTTCAACAAACTTATGGGCTATCAGAACTTGGCATTTTGCGCTCTAAATCAAGAGAACCAAAATCACTTTGGGTAAAAGTAGGTGGCGAAGGTTTTGAAACGAAAGTTGAAAATGGTGTGCTTTTGATCAAAGCGCAATCAGCCATGCTCGGCTATCTCAATGCCCCATCACCATTTGACGCCGAAGGCTGGTTTAATACCGATGATGCGGTAGAAGTAGATGGTGAGTGGATAAAAATATTGGGCCGCCAGTCTGAAATGATCAATGTGGGCGGTCTTAAGGTCTATCCGGTCGAAGTCGAAAATGTACTCTTGGGCATGCCCAACGTTAAAGACGTAGCAGTCATGAGCGAAAAGAACCCAATCACTGGACAAATCGTTGTCGCTACTTTTAATTTGTTTGAGAGTGAAGACCTACCCAGCCTGAGAAAGCGCGTGCGTGAGTATTGCAAAGACAGGCTGGCATCATACAAAGTGCCTGCCAAAATTGTTATTGTCGACAACGACCAATACAGCCAACGCTTTAAAAAGATGCGAAGAGCAACTCAAAACGTCTAAAGAATTCGACCAAAGTCAAAGTCATCAGTAACTTTTTCGAGCACCCGCAGTGGCGAACCGCAGGCGAAGACGCCGGCCGAGACGTCTTTGTGCACCACTGAGCCAGCACCGATGATAGTACCATCGCCAATTTTCACGCGCTGCAAAATAACAGAATTCATACCGACAAAAACTGAATGTCCTACTTCCACGCGACCACCAGCAATCACTCCAGGCGACAAGCTAGCAAAGTCGTGGACTACAGTGTCGTGCTCTACGATGGCACAGGTATTCACAATCACACTACATTCAACTACAGCGTTTGAATTAATCACCGCTCCGGCACAAATCATGTTGCCCTTGCCAATCTGTGCTGTTGAAACAATGACGGCCGTTGGATGAATTGCATTGATCAAGTTCAACCCAGACTCTTCTATCCTCTTTACAAGGCGCTGGCGATAATGGGGATGTCCGATGGCAGGAAGAACACCAAATTGTGACGGGTCCTGCTGCAAAAGATATTGAAAATTCCCGGCGACAAGAGCCCCATTGATACTAGTTCCAAGCAAATCGGGGTTTTCATCTATGAACTGAAAAGAAGCCCACTTTGCCTCAGCTCTGAGCACATCGAGAACCACCCGACCATGAGCTCCAGCACCAATAATATAAGCAGTCGCCCCCTTGGTAGTAGCGCCAGTATCTAAGTCTGAACCTATCAAGTTAATATCTCCAAGGCTTGCAATATAGCTTTCACTTTTAGTCATCATGTACAATCAGCAAAGTTTACTACGACAGTTGAAAGAAAGCGGTAAGAGTTGCTGGTGTCACCACGAAACAAAGTAGCTATTTTGGGCGGACCTCCCATCTTCAACACGCCGTTGAATATTGTGCGGCCACGCTTTCCCCAAGACGAAATCATTTTCGACCGCTTCAAAGCGGCTCTTCGCTCAGGGCAGGTTACCAACAACTCCCCCTGGGTGGTCGAATTTGAAGCACAATTATCCAAGTATCTTGATGTCCCCACACTAAACTTCTGCAATGGCCAAGCAGCTTTGCTGGCTATGATGAAAGCAGCGGACATCGAGGGCAAAGAAGTAATAGTTCCTTCTTTCACTTTTTCGGCAACCCCGCATGCCGTGCGCTGGTGCGGTGGTATACCGATCTTCGCCGACATAAAAAATGACGGTTCGCTCACCATTGACCCTGAAGACGTAGAAAGAAAAATTAGCAGCAAAACTGCTGCCATTATGGGAGTTTGCCCTTACGGCATTGCTGCCGACTACGAGGCTCTTCATGACATTGGCAAACGCCATGGCATCAAAGTCTATTTCGACAGCGCCCCAGCTTTTGGCACAAAAGTAGATGGAAAACTGGTAGGCGGTTTCGGCGACGCTCAAATATTTAGCTTCCACGCCACCAAGGCCTTTTCAACCATGGAAGGCGGCTGCGTCTGCTCAAACGATAAAGCCTTCATGGAACGCGTCAAAAATATCCGCAATTTCGGCTTGATGGCCAATGGTGATTGCGAAGAACCTGGCTTCAATGGCAAGATGCCAGAAATCGCAGCCTTAATAGGTATCGAGCAACTGAAGACTTTCCATGAGGCAGCCGCGGTGCGTCGCCAGGCCGTTGCCAGAATCAGAAAAGGTCTAGAAAACATTCCCGGTCTGACAGTAGCCCAAGCGCCAGCCAATCAAGAACCAATCTGGCTCTACTTGCCAGTGATTGTTGATGCAGCACAATATGGTCTCAATCGCGATCAAGTTGCTGCTGTCTTCGAAAAAGAAAATCTTTTTGTGCGCAAGTACTACAGCCCACCCTGCCACCACCTGACTACTTACAAGCAGGCCGGCGAAGTTTTACCCCACACAGAGACGGCTGCTTACAATGTGGTCGCCCTACCTGTGTACAATGACATGACCGAAGATGAGTGTGACGGAATAGTGCAAGCCTTCGTCGATGCCCATCGCTCGGCAGCGCAGATAGCCGAACTGCGAATATAATTTCGTGCCACCATCAACTTTCAGCTAAGGAGCCGAGAATGGCAAAGGTGTTGGTATCAGGAGCAGGCGGTTACATTGGTATACCGCTATGCCGCAAAATACTAGAGCAAGGACATGAACTAATTGCCCTTGATCGCTATTTTTTTGGCAAGCAGCGTCTGGCCGATATCGAGGCCAACCCCAAAGCCAAAGTAGTGGTTGACGACATTAGAAGTTTTGATCCAGGCCTTCTTAAAGGCGTTGAAATAGTGCTAGATCTTGCCGGTCTTAGCAACGATGCCTCAGCTGAAATAGATCCACAACTAACGCAATCAATTAACTGCGACGGTGGCCGACGCTTAGCCAGAATTGCCAAAGAAGCAGGGGTACGTCGATACATTTATTCCAGTTCGGCCTCAGTCTATGGCAACGGCGTGCAAGATCAGCTCAAAGAAACCGATGAATGTCGCCCGCTGACGCTATACGCCGAAAGCAAACTACGGGTCGAAGAAGAGCTAGCCAAACTCAATGGCTCAGGCTTTGAACCAGTAATTTTCCGCACATCCACGGTCTTCGGTTTGGCCCCGCGCATGCGCTTTGATCTAGCAATTAATGTCATGACCTTGCGAGCCTGGAAAGAGCGAGTGGTTTATATCATGGGCGGTGGCCAACAGTGGCGCCCCTTCATCCACGTCAATGATGTGGTGCGCGCCTTTGTTATGGCCACCGAGCAACCAGCAGAAAAAGTAAGCGGCCAGACCTTCAATCTTGGCAGTGACGATATGGTATTTCAAATCGGTCAGTTGGCTCAGTTTGTCCTTGACGTCATTCCTAATGTTACTGTCCATCGCATTCCTGATGACACTGACAAACGCTCATACAATGTCTCGTTCACTAAAATTCGCGACCAACTTGGCTTCATTTCGCAAACAAGAGTGCACGAAGGAGTGGTTGAGATCAAACAAGCCTTAGAGCGAGGCACCATAGAAAGCGATTCACCAACACAGTACACCCTGCAATGGTATCGCTCGCTGCTCGACTGGGAAGCACGAATAAAAGAGCTGAGTCTAAACGGCAAGGTTCTCTAATGCTGTCGCCCGATGCAGAGAAAGAATCAATTAGAGTAGGGCCTGAAAGACCAGAGGTCAGCATTGTCTGTCCGGTTTTTAACGAAAAAGAGATAGTGCCGAAACTACTCGATCTCTTTCAGCAAGTTTTGTCGACTCTTGACCGCAGCTACGAACTGATCATGGTGGACGACGGCTCCCAAGACGGCACCCTTGAACTTCTCAAAGCCCGTCTCGGCATAATCCCTGATTTAAAAATCGTGCAGCTCTATCGCAATTACGGACAGGTAGCAGCCGCCAGCGCCGGCATGAGCATTGCCAAAGGCGACTGGATCATCATGCTGGACGGTGATCTGCAGCATGATCCCAGTGACATCGCCCGTCTCGTTGCCGAAATTTCTAATGGCTTCGACATGGTGGCCACCTATCGCAGCAAGAGAGAAGAAACAGCCCTGCGCTTGCTGATCACATTTGTTGCCAATCGGGTTAATCGTTTCGCCACGGGTGTAAAAGTCAAAGACTTTGGCTCGGGCTATCGTTTATTTAGCGCCCGTATCTTAGACATGATTACTGATGCTAGAGGTTACGTACACTACAACACGCCAGCTCTCTACCTCTATGCTCGCGCCATTGTCGAAATTCCCATTGTGCAATCACGCCGCGAACACGGCTCCAGTAAGTGGACCTTCAACCAGTTCATACTCTTCAATCTCGACTTCTTTCTCCACTCAAAAAAAGCAATTCAAGTCTTACTATCACTGGGTTTTCTCGGCATCTTCATCGGTGCATCTATGTATGTGCTCTGCCTCCTAGGCTTAGGCGTAGCAAAATCTATTTCTGCACCAATTACTATTTGCTTCACTTCCTTTTTGAGTTTTTTACTGGCCGTAATCTGGCGCGAAGTCTTGCAAACACAGCGCTTTGCCTTAGGCTTGCCTGACTTTCTCATTGCTGCAATCTGGGCCCAAGACAAAGACAATAAAATCACCCCAATATTAGACGCCACGGTGAGAGCCGATAAGCCTCTTACTGCACTAATTCGTCAAACAGCCTGTGCTCCGGCACGAACACAACCTCAGGTCAAGGAGATAGGAAAATGAGTGACACTGCCGACAAGTCAGCAGAACAAGAGCGGATTCAGGGTCAGCGCTTTCCCCACGACAAAGAGATGGAGAAGCAACTACAAGATTTTGCTAGCAAACACGAACCATCAGCATCAGATCTGATTCATAGTTTTCCGCTCCTGGCGCGCCGCACATCGTTAAGACGTTTTCTGGCTCACTATGAGCTTTTTCGCCTCACTACTGAACTGCCTGGCGACATAGTTGAAGTGGGCGTCTTTCGTGGGCACAGCTTGATGAGCTTTGCTAATTTTCTTGAAATTCGCAACATGGGCGATCGCGCTAAAACAGTTTGGGGCTTCGATAATTTCGCCGGGTTTACCGAGCTTAGCGCCGAAGATGGCCCTGCAACACCAGGAGTAGATAAGGTCAAAGGCGGCTACAACCCAAGCAAGCACTTGGTTGAGCTGCAAGAGGCTATCAAAATCTTCGACAAAGATCGCTTCGTGCCTTTCAAGCCACGGGTAGAATTGGTAATTGGCGACGTTGACCAAACCATACCGGCCTTCATAGAAAAGCAGCCCGGACTGCGCATATCACTACTCAATCTCGATGTAGATTTATACAAACCAACCATGGTAGCACTCGAACATTTCTTTCCCCGGGTGGTTTCAGGCGGCGTTGTAATCTTTGATGAATATGCACTGCTCGACTGGGGCGGCGAGAGTCAGGCCGTCGAAGAGTATCTCGGGGAGCGCGGTTACACCATCAAAAGATTCGAATGGACCTCAAGCCCTGGGGGCTATTTAATCAAACGCTAAATCAAGAAAACGACCAGGTGACCGAATGTAGTTTCTGAAGGTGCACAAATGAACGAGTCGAATGTCAGCGAGACCCTCAAGGCCACGCCAGGAACCTATACAGGACTGCTGCTAATCTCTCTGGCCACACTGGCCTTCGAGATTTTACTGACCAGACTATTTAGCGCCACCATGTTCTATCACTTCACCTTCATGGTGCTGTCACTAGCCATGTTCGGCCTAGCAGTGGGAGCTACCCTGGTATACCTGGCCCCACGCTACTTTACTGAAAAAAACGCAACAGCAAATCTCAGTCTATTTTCTTTGATTTTTGGCCTATCCACTACCGCCTGCATGCTCTTCTATTTGTTTGTCCTGCCTGGAGTGATAAAAAGCGGTTCAGTGGCCTTGTTCACAGTGATGCTGGTTGTTTCCTACCTGACCTATACCATTCCCTTTATCTGTTCGGGTATCTGCACCTGCGTTGCCCTCACTCGCTTCAAAGCTCAAACAGGCAAACTCTACGCCGCTGATTTACTAGGCGCAGCACTGGCATGCTTATTTGTCATCGCCATGCTCTTTACCATTGACGCACCATCAGCAATACTAATCAATTCAGCAGTAAGCGCCACTGCTGCTCTCGGCTTTGCTATGGCGGGCAAACTCAAGCGCTTAAAAACAATCTCAATTGGCGCGGCTGCGATCTTTGCCGTTGTTGCCGCCGTCAACTTATTCACCTTTGGTCAAAGCAAGCCTATCCTTGGCCTCGAAGGTCTAACCCCAGCCCTGCTCTATCAAAAATGGACCCCAATGTCGTTTGTAACAGTGCAGCCAGGGGATGATACCGCCTGGGGCTGGAGCATCGACCCCGAACTAGTAAAAGACGTAAAGGCTCCTCATAAATCGCTTTTGATGGACCGTTGGGCCGGAACACCGCTCTATGAATTTGACGGCGATTTGAGCAAGATGGAATTTCTTAAACTCGACATCTCCAATGTCGTGCATTCCATAAGGCCCAGTGGCTCGATATTCATTATCGGTATCGGCGGAGGCCGGGACATTATTGCCTCACTCTTATACAAGTACAACTCAATTGTCGGAGCTGAATTCAACAATGCCATCATCAATGTGGTCAAGCACCAGTTTGCTGACTACACTGGCCACATAGATAAATTTCCTGGCGTAGAGATGGTCAATGACGAAGCCCGTTGTTTTCTTACTAGCTCGGGCAGAAAGTTTGACGTGGTACAAGCCTCACTTATCGATACCTTTGCCGCCACTGCTGGCGGTGGCCTCGCCTTGACCGAAAATTCGTTGTACACCGCCGATGGCTGGAAACTCTTCATTTCGCACCTGACTGATACTGGAGTACTCAGCTTCACCTATCCTTACTCAACGGAAGACCCTTCTATGGCCTACAGGTTATGCGGCATGGCCTGCCAAGCCCTAGAGGCTAACGGCATTACTGATCTGCGACCACGCATGGCCGTGATTGGCAGCACCAAAATGTTTGTCAATCAATCATGGCCCCACAGTGAAGCAACTCTGCTAGTAAGCAAGACTCCATTCACAGAAGAAGAACTAGCTACCTTAGAGCAATCGGCTCAGAGAACCCATCACAAAGTTATTCTCAATCCACACGTATGTATCGATGATGGTTTTCTCAAAATCATAGACAAGCAGCAGAGAGCGAGCTTTGTTGAAAACTATTGGGCTGATATCTCAGCACCCACTGACGATCGCCCATTCTTTCTCTGTATGGCCAAAGTTTCTGATTATTTTGGCCCCAAACAAGGCTTAAAAGCTACCAATAGCGCTGGCGCTCAAACCGTGCCAGAACTTTTAAACCCACTACCACTTTTGTTCGAGCTCCTAAAGATGGTGGCCCTCCTGACAGTATTAGGCATATTACTGCCCCTCACTGTGCGCACAAAAGTGAGCGAGCTAACCAAATCGCTACCCCTGCTGATTTTCTTCTCTAGTATTGGCTTTGGCTTTATGCTAATTGAAATCTCGCAATTAACTCGCCTCTCTATCTTCCTCGGCCATCCGGTTTTCGGCCTCACTGTAGTGCTTTTCACCCTTTTAGTATCTTCTGGTCTAGGCAGCCTTACCATGGCCGGTGAACTGAAAGAGCGCGACTGGCTACGCCTCGTGTTAGCGGTAGTAGCTCTGGCCATTGTCGCCGTAGCTACGCCATTTATAACAGCTAGCACAGCAGGCTCACCTCTCTTAGTGCGAATTCTATTGTCAGCGGTAGTCCTATCTATTCCCGGCTTCTTTATGGGCATGGCTCTGCCTTTGGGAATGCTGGCGGCCAACAACAAAGCCCCTCAATTAGCACCATGGCTCTGGGGAATGAATGGCGCCACATCAGTACTAGGTTCAGTGATAGCCACGCTCATTTGTGTGGCCATGGGCGTGCAAGCGACATTCGTAGCAGGAATTGCCTGCTATGTAATCTGCTTGCTCTCCTTCCTCTGCATTCGCCGTTCTTGCAAGCCATAAACTATGCACTCACTAAAACCCTATTGGCTAACAGCAATTAGTATTCTTGGGTTATTAGTAGTACGCGTCTTGTTGTTGCCCACCAATATCATCAATCCTGACTGTTCTATGTTTCTTAGAGCTGGCCAACTAGTCTTAGCTGGCGCCCGCCCCTACATAGACTTTGTTGAACTCAATCCACCCCTGATCTTCTACATCAATGTCATTCCTTCTCTTTTTGCCAAGCTATCTGGACTCTCGCCTGAAACCAGCCTCTACCTCTTTACCTTGCTGCTTTTTAGCGTTTCACTATTACTCTCTTGGAAGTTACTGAAAGATTGCAACGATTCAAGTGCTATCTACTTTGGACCGATCATCATCGCTTTTTGCCTGGGCAACCTGATTTGCTATGAATGGGTGCAGTTCGGCCAGAGACAACAACTTCTCGCCAACGCTCTGTTGCCATTTTTTATATGCCGCTACCTGCGGTGGCACGACCGCAAAGTCAACACGGCAATAGCTTCGCTAAGCGGCCTTCTCTGCGGCGCCATGACTGGCCTTTTGCCCCAGTACGCCGCCATCGTCGTTAGCCTAGAGTTGTTCTATGTTTGGCGCCAACGCCAGCTGCGGCCGCTAATGGCGCCAGAAACCCTGAGCTTTATCATCAGCGTTTTAGCTTACGGTCTCTTTGTCTTAGGGCAAGAATCAATTCGTCTAGAATTTCTCGGCCGCTGGATGCCCATGGTGAGCGAAGGCTATGCTCTCTACAACTGGCCCTGGCCCATGCAAATTACCCAACTGATCGTCAGCGGCATCTTGCCGGTTATAGCCATTGCACTATTGCTATTGCTCAAAACAAAGGCAATTCAACAAGAGCAGAAAGACTTGCTCGTCACTACAGGCGTATTTTGCCTGGGTAGCCTCGTGGCCTTACTTTTGCAGGGCAAATGCATTCTCAACCAAACCATTCCGCTTATGTACGGCAGCCTCATGCTGGCCTGCTCAGTGAAATTAAGCAGTAAATTAGAGGCCAGCAGTTTTAAGCGAACAGTCTTAGCCTCACTAGTCACCCTCTTGGTCTTTCTGCTGCCTGTATACGCACTGCCGGGTGTGATTTCACAAAATGCTCTCTGGCAAAACATGACGGCAAAAATAGCTGCAGTGATAGACAAAGAAAGCAGCCCCAACGACCGCGTCAGCATAATCTCTTTGTCGCTGCCCGACTCTTATCCAGCCCTAGCAGATGCTCATCGAGCCAGCGGCAATCGCTATTTCTTTGTCTTTCCCATGCTCATGAGCGACTACCTGGCAAAAAAACATGCAGGCACCGCCCTTGAAGGCAAATGGCAAGAGCAATCGCAAAAATTCATCGCCGACTTAGAAGCTGATCTGCATAACAACAATCCTCGAATTGTTTTGATTCAAGAGAACACTATTCCTACGGCAAACATCTCAGTGCGAAAGTATTTAGAGAAAACATCATTCTGGCAGAGCCTGAGCCAAAACTACGAATATGCCTACCCGGTAAAAGCAGGCATTAGCGAATTGTCGCTGTGGAAGCACCGCTAAAGACTAGGTCTTAACACTAGCTCTTAGCAGTAACAGTTTGGACATGGCGGCCCTGTAACAAGTAAGGCATGATGCTGTCACGCTGGAACTGCTCGCGGAAGCGCCAGAAGAAGGCATCCTGGAAATAATGAATGTTCGACATGGCCACACTAAAACCAAGCAAACACTTAAAGCCAACGGTTCCGGGAGTAAGATCAAGACGAATTGCATGGGTGGTCAAATAAATTGCCAGAGAGCCAAGACATAGCACTGTCATGAGCAACTGAGCATTGAGTGGCAGATCAAACTTTCTATTTTCGTCTTGATACTTGTGGCGAATGAGAATTAAATTGAGGCCAATATACTGACACCAGTGCATTGTTCCAGGAATGAGAAAAGCGGTCTCAACCCGCTGACCAGGCCAGATAAAAGGAACGAAATAGAGCACCGAAGTGACCCAGAAGACAAAGGCTGGTACATTAATACTGGCTCCAGCACTGACTTGTTTGAAAATATTGTTCAAATAGCGGCCAATATCATATACAGCCAAAAGCGCTAAAGCAACAAAAGCTGCTAGGGCCCAAAAATTCTCGCCACCGGGGAAAAGCTGCCGATAGAAGAACACTGAGACGAAGAATATAGACGGTGTCCACAGACTGCGTGATAGCAAATCGCGATTGGGCAGAGCCTCATTAGCGTTTTTGTTGTGATAGAGAAGAACAATGCCAAGGTTCTGCTGCACAAAGTGCTGCACTCCCCACAATGTAGTTATGGTCACACCGAGCCAGGGCGTGGTCACAGCCAAGAACACTGTGACAATACCAACTAACACTGGTGCTACATAATAGAGCGCCAACCGCTTAGGGTCTTGAGCCCAATACTGACTGTTTTTCTTATCGAAATAGAAAAACCAGGTCGGGCCTTGATGCATGGGCCCGATACCAAAAGCATTGACGATAAACAAGAAAAGCAGACTAGGAGAAGCGGCCGCTGGCAATTGCAGCAAGATACTGGCAGCAAAGGCAAGTAAAAGCGGTGCAAAGAACCAGAGCAAGTCAAACTCTCGACTGGCCATCCAGGGAAAGCAGAACTTACTACTCTTAACTGCTTGGGAAGACGCGGTCATAAACTCCTAAAATGAGACCTTAAACCTCATCATGATCTATACCCATGTTAAACCATGGTATAAAAATTGAAGAACAAACATTGCAGAGATAAGTAGCGATTGATACAGGCCGCAGACAGCGCAGATTCACTTAAGCAAGCGGCTTCCAAGCGAAATGGCTGGCTCTTCTGGCTGATTCTTGGCGCCGTGATAGCCCTCACCGTGGTTCGCACCCTACCGTGGATTCCTCGCGTCATCCCGGTTTCAGAAGATGATTCTTGGGACCTGGCACTCAATCTCTTTGCCAAACGTGGGGCCCTGAGCGGTATTGACTATATCTTCACCTTTGGCCCCCTGGGCTTTATCTACAACAAGACTTACTTTCCTGATACTTACAGCCTCAAACTTTTACTGCAGGGCTTGTTTTGCGCCCTGACCACGGCCGTTATGGTGCTGCAAAGTAGACGCCTGCTGCCCAATTGGCCCCTATCAATGGCGTGGATCTTTTGCCTGGTATCGCTCTACGGCTTCTTTGGCGATGTTTTCTTTTTAGCCATACCTGTGCTGCTCGTCAACCAATATTTCCTGCTTGACGACAGGGAAATCCAATACAAACTTTCAATAGAAACTATTATTCTGCTTTCCCTTTTAGCCCTGACTGCCTTAGTTAAATTTACCTTTTTCGTCGCTGCAGTTTGGGTGATTGCTTTCATTGCATTAGACGAAGTGCTGAAGAAGAAACTGCCCACTAGACTATTTCTTTTTGCGGCGGTGTTTCTTGCTGGATGGATGCTCAGCGGCCAACCTCTGACCAATCTGCCCACCTATATCAGCACCTCTCTAGCGGTGGCATCAGGTCACAGCGAGGCCATGTCGTGGTCTGAAGCTAATTGGCAATGGCCCATAATAGCCACCATGGTGTCCACAGGCCTGCTACTTTTGGGCTTCACCTACCTGGCTCAAAAGCGAATGGCCAAGGCCTTCCCCATAGCTCTATTAGCTGAAAGCGGGCTTTTTTTTTGACCTTTAAGGCTGCCTACGTGCGCCAGACCCTGGATCATCAAGTGATTGCCCCCTCAGTCTTTGGCTTTGCCGCCCTAGCCCTGGCGCCATTTTTCATCGAGACAAAAAGCAAATCGCTTAAGGCCATGGCCCTGGTCTCAGTGGCCAGTATGCTGTTTATTGCCATACCAGCCAACATGCCCATGCCAGGCATTCCGCCACTGCTAATCTACCCCACCATGCTCTTCGGCAACGCCTACGATAGCGCCATAAGGCTGCCTCAATGCCTCTTGGTGCTGCAAGGTAAATCAAGTGGCCCAGAGGCCTACCAGAAGCGCATGGAAAAAATCAAAAACGAAAATCACCTGCCTGCCCTTAATGGCAGCGTCGATCTCTTACCTGCCGATCTCAATGTAGTGATTGCTAATAACTACAATTATCAGCCGCGGCCAGTAATTCAAAGCTACCTGGCCTACAAAGAATCTCTCCTTGAAACTAACAAAAATTACTGGGCACGAGAAAAAGCCGCAGACTACGTTGTCTTGCAAGAAATGAAAGATTGCTATGGCTACTATCCCACCCTTCACGATGGGCCCTCTTGGCCAGAGTTGCTCAGTCGCTATCAACCCGACAATTGCCAGAGCAGCGGCTTAGTTGTGAAAAAGCGCACTGAACCGCGCCAACTAAAGCTAGAACCCTTAGAGACCATTGAAGCAATACTAGGACAACCTATCGATATTGGCTCTTCTAGGGCCGGCAAAGACAAAATTATCTTTGCCAAAATAAACCTGAAAGTGACAGCCCTTGGCTCTTTGCAAAAGCTCTTCTTTCGCATTTACCCAGCTGACATCTCAGTACAATTGAAAAACGGCAAGCAAGAAAGTTATGTAGCCCCTTCAGACAACCTCAGGGCCGGTTTCATACTCTCGCCGTTTGTCGCCACGCCAGAAGAGATAAAAGCCCTCTATTCAGGCACTGACAGCCTTCACCAGAGCAATGATGTGGTGACGGTCAAGATCGCCGAAAGAAAGAATGACTTCCCGTGGCATATACTGTCTGACCACTGCACCATCGAACTATTTTCACTGGAAGACCAGAATTGAATCACGACGCCCTACACGTAGACCTTTTTGTGGTCTTACTCATGGTCACCGCTACGGTTGCCATGTCCGTGAAGTGGATAAAACTGCCCTATTCAATTGCCCTTGTTATTGTTGGCTTACTGATTGGCATCTGCCATTTATTGCCGCCAGTAGAGCTCACACCAGATCTAATCTTGCTGATTTTTCTACCAGCCGTACTCTTTGAAGCCTCCTGGAATATACCGCTGCGCGAGTTAAAAGAAGGCTGGCTACCAATTACGGTACTTGCCACCCTGGGAGTGGTAGTTAATACAGTGGTGGTCGCCTATGGCATGAATTATTTTGCCGGAGTGGCTCTCGGACCCGCTTTTCTCTTCGGCGCTATGATTGCAGCTACCGACCCGATTTCAGTGTTAGCACTATTTCGCAAACTCGGCATTAATAGCAGCTTGACCATGCTCCTGGAGGGCGAGAGTCTAGCCAATGACGGCACGGCCGTTGTACTTTTCAAACTGGTACTAGCTATAGTGCTAAGTGGTGCCTCTTTCTCGGCCGCCTCAACTCTCGGAAACTTCGTCTTAGTTGTAGTGGGCGGTGCGGCCATAGGCGCTATCATTGGCTATGCCGCTTCGCGCATCACCAGTCTCTTTGACGACCACCTGTTAGAAATTACACTGACTACCATAGTGGCCTATGGCTCATATATTTTAGCCGAGCAATTGCACCTTTCGGCAGTACTAAGTGTGGTGGCAGCAGGGGTGGTAATTGGCAACTACGGCAGCCGCAATTCAATGTCAGTCGGCACGCGTATGGCTGTTAACTCCTTCTGGGAATACACAGCATTTCTTGTCAATTCACTGATTTTTCTGCTAATTGGTTTGCAAGTAAAATACGATCTGCTTTGCAAATATTCACTGCAAATAGCAGTCGGCATAGCAGTAGTTGTCGTTGCTCGTATCATCGTGGTTTACGGCATGACGCCGTTTCTGCGGCAACACAATGAAAAGATTCCATGGAAATGGCGCCATCTTCTCTTCTGGGGGGCACTGCGCGGCTCTATCTGCATGGCATTAGCTCTGAGCCTGCCCGATAGCCTGGCGGCCAAAGAAATGATTACAATCACGACCTTTGGTGTGGTTCTATTTACCTTACTCGTGCCGGGTTTAACTATTGAACCTTTAGTCAAACTACTGGGCATGAATCTGGTAGACCCAGTAAAAGAACAATACAAAGAATTGAAAGCGCGCTTAATTACAAAAAAAAGAGCCGCCAACTTTCTTGCTGCTCAGTTTAAGAGCGGTGCGGTATCATCGGCCTGCTTCGAGCTACTAAACGCTGATTTGCAAGAACAAAAAGACTCACTAAAGAAACAAATAGAAAACCTGCACATCGAAGACGCCTCAGTTAAAGAACTCGAAATAGAAGAAGTAAGACACCGCCTGGCCGAGCTCGAAAACGACTGTCTAAAAGAGCTAACCAAAGAAGGATTCATTACCGAAGACGGCCGCCAGCGTATACAGTTAGACCTGCCTGATCAAAGTGAGAAGCTCGCTGAGCCTTAGAATAAAGCAGTCAGGGAGGACATATTTTTGAAGCTTCGCCATCACAACCAAATCCTCAAACCACATTTAACGGCCACTATTGCAGGGCGTACTTTTCTTCTGGGTCAAGTTCTTCTCGGACTAGTTCTTCTCGCACTAGCGCAGCCAAGCCAAGCTCTGCCCAAACAAGCTCTAGCCAAACAAGCTCTAGGCAAACAAAGCACAACCTCGAGCTATAACCTGGGTGTGCAAGCCTATCAGCAAGGCCGCTTCAAAGAAGCTACTGGCTTTATGTACGATGCCATAGTCAAAGAGAAGGCTGGAGCCAATGCCTGGCTCTACATGGCCCACGCCCAATTCGCTTCAGGCAACAAGCAACTGGCGCTGAGCACCTATCAACGCATCAAAGACGGCTTCCCTGGAACCGCCCAGGGCCAAGCGGCAGCACAATATCTGCAGAAATTCAGCCCTTCAAGTGAGGGAAAAAAAGAGGGTAGCGACAGCAGCGCCTCCGAGACTAAAGCCAATTTTGAGCAGGCTATTCCTCCAGCAAAGATTCTCAAAGAATTGCGCGCCCGCATAACCCTAGTCAAACCGGTGATTGGGCACGATCCAGTCAGCAACCGCACCATAACGGCTGTCAATGCCTGTTTCGACAAAATACCAGCCAAAGTTCAGGAAATCCTATTTAAGAACAACATAAAATTTGTCATCACTCCCACCATGATAGATAAATATCCCGAGGGCGCTTATCAGCAAGTGCGCGGTTATGACGGCGGAACAAGCAAGAGCTGTCCTGGTCTCTTTCACGGCGATACCATTGTATTGGCTCAAAGCACGGTAAACGAAGATACAAACGTCGTAGAAAAGCCAGCCAGCGCAGACGAACTAGTAGGCACTTTTCTCCACGAAACTGGCCACGCACTAGACGCCTGCCTAAACTCATATTCTTGTACCAAAGAGTATCGCCACAACTACTACTTAGATATCGCCCACGTCCCAGATAGTGTTGCTCCTAGAATTAGTTATTACCTGCAAAAATCTGACACCGGTCAAATTGAGAGCTGCGCCGAACTGACTTCTATACTACTGGGCAATGACCGAGAACAGGCAGCCGAGCTGACTACCTATTTTCCTAACACGATGAAATACATCAAGCAAAAACTCGGCCTCTGACAATTTGAATCTAGCGATTTGGGGTAGAATCAATACTATGAGTCAGTTAGCCCCCAAGCTTGAAGATGCCCGCTCATTCTGGCCCGTTCTGTCACTGAGCGGCGGCATAGACGTCGCCCGTCTACTGGTGGAAGTACGAGAGTTTGCCCTTGCCACTTTTGACCGTCTAGACAGCGACGGCAATGGCTTCATATCAAAAGAAGAACTAGAAGAAGCCAAAACAAAATACAAGCTATCAGGACGTGAGCTTAGCTACGTGCGCTTTCTCTGCACCAATATCAGTAAAATTAGCGCGGCATTCGATGACCATGAGGCCCCACCTGATGCTGGCATTTCGCGCAACGATATCATCCACGGTATTTCCCGACGTGACTTGATCAAGTTCTTCGGCGGCATGGGCCGCTAGAGCTATTTCACAGTCACCTTAGGCAAACCGGCAGCAAACATATCGCGCACAGCAGTAGCTTTATTGTTGGGCATCACTTGCAACACCTTTAAGCTCTTAAATTGCTTAAGAACAGCAATAGCCTTTCTATCTAAGCCGCACTCAACAACGCTCAGGGTATGAAGGCGATTGAGCTTGCTTAAGGTCTTAAGCTGAGCAAGAGAAACTCTGCTATAACTCAAGTTCAAATATTGCAGTGTAGATAGCTCTGAAAGAGCTTTAAAATCTTGCGCTGACAAGCAATTATGATGCAAATTGATAAATTCTAGTTTTTTGGCAGACTTAAGTTTAGTGAGAATGGCAGTGCAGTTATCACCGCGCCCAAGCTGGAAATCTCTTATGTTATTCCAACAATTTGCTTTGGCCAGCATGGCACCATCTAAGGTGCAGTTATTGCCATCAAACTTGCTGATTTGAGTAAACTTATTGAGCGATGGAATGCACTTAGCCGTGAGATGATGAGTGTCATAGATCTGCAATTCATCAATGCCAGGAATGGCCGTACAAGCCTCAAGAACAGCGTCACTATCAGAACCATCGACAAGACGCACGGCAGCCACATCGCCTTTGCCAAAGCGCAAGACATAGCTTGGATGCTGCCCCACAAGACGCGAGGGTAAATACATCAGCCATTCGCTCTCGCCAAACTCTACTTTGCCCCGAGCTTTAACAATCTGCTCTTTCTTTGTTTTCCAATCGTAAGAATAAATATTGCCTATTGAGCAATCAGTGGGGAAATTGAAAACTCGCCCTTTGCCAGCACCAGCTTTAGCATCAAGGTACGGGCTAGTATCAACCAATGACTCAGTGGGCTCGATCTCTTCATCTGGGGCGATTTTGAGCTTTTCTACTTTTGGCTTTGTCAGAAGCAGAACTTGTCTTGGTGGCGACTTTGGCTTGGCATTTGCGGCCTGAATGTTCTGCCAGACAACAAGACCCAAGCCGACGGCCCCGAGAACAATACCGCCCGCTCCAACGGCGAGCAAAACCTTCTTAACTTTCAGTACTTGATCTTTTGAAGACTTGGCATTGCTATTATGCCGTTCCCGCTCCTGGGCTTGGATAGTGGCTGCCTCTTCACTAAGCGAGATACCATTGCGCACAAGCGCCTCGCGCACCAATGCCTTGCCCTCCTCAGCCCGGGATGGAGTAATAGCGCTTTCCTTGGCAACAGGAGCTATCTTAAAAGGCTGGAAATCAGGGGCCTGAGCGGCAGTGCTAACAGTGCGACTAGGTGGAATTGGCATCGGATTGAGAGCCGGTGCCACTACTGTACTGCGAGTATGTTGAAGATAAATATTGCCGCTGCCTTCCACCACTGGCGCACTGTAGCAATAGAACGGTTCATCGCCTTGCAAAATAGCAATTAAATCGCTGCAGACGTTCTCCATGGTCTGATAATGCACGTCAGGATCTTTAGCCATCATCCGCTCTAATACCGCCTGCACCGCCGGTGGGAAATTGCCTCCCTCTACCACTTCGTTCAGGATTGGCGTTGGCTCAGACTGGTGCATATGCTTAATTTCAACGGCACTCCTTGCGACGAAAGGTGGCTCGCCGGTAAGGGTCTCGAAAAAGGTCACACCCAGTGAATAGATATCGCTGCGAGCATCTACTGTGCGGCCGAGACACTGTTCAGGGCTCATGTAATAGGGACTACCCAAATTCTCTTCATCGTTGCCCAGATGGTCGCCGTCAATTTCAGCATCGAAGGTAAGCTTAACGATGCCAAAATCAACTATTTTGATAGTTGAGCCAGTCGCATCGGGCTGGTCGAGCAAAACAATATTGGCGGGCTTCACATCGCGGTGAATAATGCCTTTGCTATGGGCATAGCCAAAGCCGCTGGCAGCCTGAAGAAATATGTACAACACTGTGTTTACCGGCGGTGGATCATAATCGCGCAAGCGCTCCATCAAGTTGCAACCGCGCAGAAAATCCATCACGTAGAACGGCCGCTCCAGGCCATCAGGGGTCTTATGCAAGCCAAAATTGTGCAAACCGACTATGTTAGGGTGAAACAATTTGGCAATCGCCTGAGCTTCAATCTGAAAGCGCACCCAGGCAACCTCGGTGATTTGCTCAGTACTTAAAGTCTTTAAGGCATATTCTTTGGGCAAGCGCACGTGATGAGCGTGGTAAACGTAACCCATCGCTCCCCGACCGATATAGTCGACAATCTGATAACTATTACCAACAATGTCACCGATATTAAACTCAGCACCGGGCGGCAGCGGTCGAGGCTGCGCTGGCGGCTGTAGAACTAGATCGTCTGGTAATTGTTCGTTCACTATCTCTGGCAATTCAAGTAGCGATTGTTAAAGCCAAGGGCTCAAAAAGCTGTCCAACATGGGCTCTATATACCAAGCAAGAAGGCAAGGTAATCAGCTGGTAAATAACTAAAACAAATAGCGAAGCTAATTTTCTGAACTGAAGACCTTGGCATGGTCTTTGAGAAATGTAGATAGCCTCGAAATATGGGTAAAATATGGTCTGAATTTAGCAAGAAGAACTGGCAATAAGAGACGGTCGATAAAGCAAACCATGTACAACACACAGGGAAAGACTTTCTTTGAACTAGCCACTGACCGGCAATTCTGGTTACATCTAAACCCTCAACTGCATATTACTGAAAAAGGCTCACAAGCTACAGCTTCGCGCCCGAAGTTCAGCTCCGACCTGGGGCATGTGAGCAAAGAAAATATGCAACACGAAGGCTATTTCAAAATCGAAAATGCAGTTGACAAGGCAGATCTCGCGGCCTTGGTAAAAGCGGTAGAAAACATTCGCGACGACCATTGGCCAGTGACATTTTCGTTTGTCTACGACGAATTTTGGTTAAAGTTTCAAGAGTTATCTTCGCTGCTGAGCGTCATCCTCGGCCCCGACTACAAAATGATGCCCACCCTTTACACCTTTTGTGTCGCACCAGGGGGCGCTGGCGCTGGCTTCCTCCCCCATCGCGACCGCTCTAGGCGCAAACTTTTGCGGCCAGATGGCCAAAGCGTGGCCATGAATATCTGGATATCTCTGACCGATGCCACACCAGACACTGGTTGCATTTATATTTTGCCAGTGCAATATGACCCCAACTTCCCTAACAACCTCACCACCTACGGCGTTACCAATTACCAAGATATCCGCGCCCTGCCAACCAAAGCCGGCGACATTCTCGGCTGGAACGAAGGGGTTTACCACTGGGGTGGCCGCAGCAGCAAACACGGCACTTACTCAAGAATTAGCATTGCTGCCAGTTTTCAAAGAGGCGATAGTGGCCCACTTGAGACTCCCCTGCTGGCCCCTAATAGACTGCCAACCCTGAAACAGCGCCTCTCGATCATTGCTGCTCAACTCTTGCGCTATCAGGCCCAGGACGGCCTCTCTCCAGTACTGCGCCAACTAGCGGTAGACTTGCAAGCTCTAGACGAAAGACTAGTCGTCAACGACGATGGCGGCCCCTATATTTACGATGAAGCTGGGGAAAAGATACTAAAACGCAAATAAGAGCAATAGCACTTTTACAAAAAGGCCTTGGGTAAAGACACGAATCTGCAGGTGTAATT
>JAUPUU010000287.1 GCA_030917395.1 Cyanobacteriota bacterium erpe_2018_sw_21hr_WHONDRS-SW48-000092_B_bin.40 | reverse complement strand
TAGCATTAAAGAGAGTCAGTTGTTTGGTCTCATTATTGTTAACGTCTGTTTTTCCGGCCAAGGCGTAGAGATGGTACTCAGCAAAAGACTGTTCCGTAAATTGAGGAGCGGCTGCAGCCATTGCCGACTTATACATTCGTATGCCAGAAGGCTGCGGTGCGATATTTTGAACCTTATGCACATCGCCAGCCATGAGCTTAAGCGCAGCATTTTTGTAAGTGGCGCCAGACTTATTATCGAGAGTAACCCAACTGGTCAAGTCGGAAAGTGTGTCATCAGCATTTACCACTGCGACATAGTCGCACTTCCAGTTCAAGCCTTGGGTTTGATAGCTAATTTCAGCTTTCTGGGGGCCAGCTTTATCAGACTCAAGCTTCCATAGGAGCGATGGCTTTGAGACCAAACCTGGTGGCAGCGCTGCTAACTCCACTTCGCCAGACGGGCCAACAACTACACCAGAAGCAGTTTTGAGAACGATACTCTGGTTGCGCGTGGAGAGATTACCATTGCTATCGGCAATGGTTACCACGGGCTGATTTAGAAGAGTTCCCGTAGTTTCATGAACGCCACCAGAAGTATATTGCCGCACCTTTATTTCTTTGCCCACAGACTTGGAGAGAATGGTGCCGACATCCATAATGTCGTATTGATAATTCTGTTCGCGCACAACCACACTGTTCGGTGCAGATATAGAGCTAAAGCTTACAGAAGTTGGATCGATGGCAGCGGCTACGTCTTCAAAGCGCAGATAGTTAATACCAGCAGTTAAATCGATATTACGCGTATCTTTGACTAAACCAAAATTCTGATTGTAGACCGTGATTGCCACTCCCTGTGAGCCACCGGCCGGGACTGTATCTGCGGCGAATGCTGGCAATGAGTTGACAAAAGAGCTGAGGAAAATACTGGCTGCAAGAAAACGACTAGCTGCAAGAAAACTAGGTGTGGCAGCCGCTGTCCGCTTATTCAATTTATCACCTCAACTTGACTGTGTAGAATCTATTTACTTTACTAGATTCAAGACTGGGAGTAATTTCTTAGCAATATCCACATCCAATTCATGTCCACCTTTGGTACTGATAAAGCGCGCTTTAATGCGCAGGGGATTAATCCCAACCAAAGCCAAATCACCAATTAAATCTAAGAGTTTATGACGTACGGGTTCATCGGGTGAGCGCAAAGGCATAGTGAAATCATCATCAGTAATACTGACCACATCATCAACCAAGCCCAGCATTTCGTGTTCTTTCAGCATGCCAAATGTTCGTGCTTCATAAACGATTTTGGCATCCTGGCTTGGCTCCCAGCTCTTCCATACTTGTCCAATCTTGGGATGCTTCCAGTCCATCAGATATGTCACTGAAAAGTGCTCTGCCGGAACAGCCAATATCGACCGGTCACCTTTGCCGACGCTGACGACCTCAGGTAGCTCAATATCAGCAACGACCTTCTTCTGTTCAAGACCAGCACTTTGAAATAGCTCGATCCAGAATTGCGCACTTCCGTCAGCCAGAGGCATCTCCGGACCATCAACCATGACATAAAGATCGTCGAGACCCCAAAGGGTTACTGCGCACATAAAGTGCTCAACGATACAAAGTCTTGTCTTGCCAACGCCGAGCACTACGTTTCGCAAGGTGTTTACAACGAAGTTAGCCTTAGCAGGAATAGCCACTAACTCTTTGTTGTCACCGCTAACACAAAAGAAAGTAATACCACTGCCGGGAGGAGCCTGGTACACCTCTACCAAAACCTCTTGCTTAGAAGTCATACCTTTACCGCGGTATGAAACCAGCTTCGGCGCAGAGTTAAGGATCTGCTTCAGATCACCACTGAGTGGACCGCAGTCAGACAAAGTGACGTTAGACATTATTTGCCTCCCAAAATTCGCTCCTCCAACAGAGCGATACGACGTTTCAAATCTTTGACATCATCTGTAACTCTGGGCAAGCGACGCAAATTTGCATACATGACAAAGAACTCGCGGGCGGGCATGGCAGGAGTGCCTGCGTGAATTTCACCAGGATCAATATTCTTCATAGCTCCAGCTGCACCTGATAGAACAGCATCGTTAGCCAACTTCAAGTGATCACTCAAATTGGCACTACCACCGAGAACCGCTCGATCGCCAATAGAACACGAACCACCGATAGAAGCGTTAGCAACTATCAAACACTCACGGCCAATGCGATTGTTATGAGCAACCATGACCAAATTGTCTATTTTAGTGCCTTGTCCAACAACAGTAGCACCCATGGTGGCACGGTCGATGGTGGCATAAGAACCGATCTCAACATCATCTTCAATAACCACATTGCCAATCTGGGGAATCTTTAGCAACGGATTTGGCGCATCAGAGAAGTCACGACTGCCTGCCATATTCTTCTCAAAATTACTAGGCTTCTCGGTTACATAGGCGAAACCATCAGCACCCATACTGGCGCCCTGTTGCAAGATAACTCGATTTCCCACCTTGCAATAGTCTGCCACCAAACAACTTGGATAGAAAATCGCATCCTCGCCGATTTCGACAGCACCACCAATAACGCAATGGGCCATAATTATGCTTCTTGCGCCAATCTTGGTTTTAGGTCCAATCACGACATAGGGCCCAATGGCCACATCAGCAGCCAGTTCAGCCGAGCTATCGACAATAGCAGTAGGGTGAATGCCTTTTTCTGGATAAAAGCGCTTGGGAGCCAGTGCCGTCAAAACTCTCTGGATAGCGAGATTCGGTCTTTCAACCAAGATCATGTTGCGATCAGGAAAATCAACTTCTGTACCAAACGGTGCCACAACGGCAATGGCTTTGCACTGAGCCAACTTTCGCACTAGCTTTTGCTCAAAGACAAAGGCCAGATCTTCTGCCTTTGCATTCAAAGGAGAGGGAGAGACGCTTTCCACCGTGATGGAAGAATCGCCGTGGACACGGCCTCCAATCAGTCCTGCTATTTGGCCTAAATTCATCGCTTGAGGGAGCCGCATAAATTGCTGTCCTTTTGTTGGGGGAAGCCTGACTGGCACGAAATTTGGGACTATAGTTGAGACGAAATCTGGGACTATAGTTGAAGCAAAATCAGAGAATAGGGCTTAGAAGCTAAAAAACAACTATACCCGCGCAGAGCGCGGGCAGAGTTGATAAACAATATAAGAGCCATCTTGCTGGCTGTTTTTATTACTGTCAAATAGCTGAGGCAACATTAGTTATCTCAGTAGATATCATCTACTTAGTGACGGATTTGGAAGTAGCACTGGCTGAAGCGCCAAGACGCTTTACAACACCATCGGTGATATCAGTACCGCCCAAGAGAACGGCTCCCTTCATCAAGACAGTATCAAGCTTACGGCTAGCAGCCTCAGCCTTAATAGCGCTATCGATATCGGTTTCAAGCTGTGTTTCAAGGTTTTGTGCCTTGGCTTGGGCTTTCTTATACTCATCATCTATTTTTGTCTGTAGACGCTTTTGCAGTCCTTCCAACTCAGCTGGAGGCTTCTTAGCGTTCTTGGCTTCTTCATATTGCTTGTTTGAATCTTCAAGAAGCTTGCGCACTGACTCTTCAGTTTTCTTGAGTTCTTCAGCAGCTGATTGAGCCTTGTTGAAGCTTGTAATCACTTTGTCGCGATCAACAACGCCAAGAGTTGCAGATTTGACAGTTGGTGCAGTCTGGGCAAGAGCACCGGAGCCGATTGATACGGCCACAATGGCGCTAACCATGGCGAAAGACTTTTGAACGTTCAGCATTCATCTCTCCAAAAAAAGCTATTCAAGTATCACTTGTCAGGCATCAATTAATCATGTTAGAAGGCCCGAGCGCACAGTTTACAACATTCGGGCAAGTCAAACCAGCAAGACTAAACTGCTGTAATTAAAACTTCTCTCCAAATCCAACGGTCATCCGCGGGGTGCGGTTGCCCAGGATCGAACTAACGATGGGTAGACCGTAATCAATGCGCACCAATCCAACCATAGGCATATTAATTCGCAGACCTAAGCCTACAGAGGCTCCAAAGTTAGAACGAGAAAGCAGACTATTAGTAGTGGAATTACCCACAACCTGGCCATAGTCGAAGAAACCAGCAATTTTAACGTTCTTTTTAATAGCACTTGTGATCTTGTTGTCATCTGGCAAGAAGGCTAATTTAGCTCTCAGCTCAGCTGTCCCCATCAGCATACCGGCCCCAGTCCCTAGGTCAGAAAAGGAACGATAGCCACGCACACCGTTCCAGCCACCCAAGCGATACTGAGCGAACTGTGGCAAGCCTCCCACCGAAGTGCCAGCTTGAGCATTAAGGGCCAAAGTAAAGTTCTTATTTTTGCCAAAAGATTTAAACTTACTGGCACTCAAGCCTGCCTTCATAAAGCCACCGCCGATACCGGCGGAAGGACTAATTGAAGCCTTGAGAAATGATCCAGTGGTAGCGTCCATTGCACTATCTCTGGTGTCACGAGTAAGAGATGGATTGACAGTAAAAAAGGTGCCACCACGCAACTGCTGATCTCGTGATTGCCCAGCCATAGCTGCCGCTTGAGCGTCAGTGCTAGCCATGCCCGTAACCAAAGCGCGACTGGCCATAGAAGTCAAAATATCTTGATTAGCGGCCACACCGGCGACATTCTTGAGAAAAGTATTCTCACCTGTGAGGCCTAGATTGGCATTCCACCCACGAGCTAAAGGCTTAGAAAAAGTCGTGCTCACTCCAACAGTGCGCTGCATGGCTTGGTCGATAAACATACTACCCATATTCCGGCCGAAGCCAGAAACGGCCATAGACACATTGGAGCCACGTAAGCTTGGTTCAACCCAGTTTGCTTCAATGTTATAGGTGCGTCCGGTGGGCAGGAAGGTGTTGCCT
>JAUPUU010000286.1 GCA_030917395.1 Cyanobacteriota bacterium erpe_2018_sw_21hr_WHONDRS-SW48-000092_B_bin.40 | reverse complement strand
TTCTGCTGGCCGCGCGGGGACTGTGATTAGTCCTCTGGTTAAAGGCAACTTGGCGCTGTCTGTTGTTGCTCGTCGTCGGCTAAAGAAGGGTGGTATTGCAATCGCTGGTATTGCAAGTAGTGATATCGCTGTGATCTCGCAAGATATACTGATCGAG
Organism: Cyanobacteriota bacterium erpe_2018_sw_21hr_WHONDRS-SW48-000092_B_bin.40; assembly: GCA_030917395.1. Classification (GTDB taxonomy): domain Bacteria; phylum Cyanobacteriota; class Vampirovibrionia; order Obscuribacterales; family Obscuribacteraceae. Next base: position 4,069 of record JAUPUU010000286.1, on the reverse strand, counting down.
AAGTGCCCTGATTGTGGGGCTGTCGCTAAAAGTTTCCTCAAGTACGAAGCCTGCCGACTTTGCGTTGCCTGCGGTTATACTAAATGTTGACCCTTAAGTCAGCGTTATATATGACCTACGCCTTATCAGAGGACAACAGCTATGTCGATTATGGTCGATCGGGAAATCCGAGAAGAGATTGCTAGCGGTAAGCTAATAATCGAACCTTTTGAAGACCGCCTGATTCAGCCGAATTCGTATGATGTTCGTTTGTCTGATCGTTTCTCCTGGCACGTCGCTGGCGAAGAGGTAATAGACCCATACGAGTCTCAATCAATCCTTGAGGGTGTCAAACAAGTTACTGCTGAAAGCATTGTTATCAAGCCCTATGAATTCATTCTAGGAGCCACTCTTGAGGCTGTTTGCTTACCTGATGATATTGTCGGTCAGTTAACCGGTAAATCGAGCCTTGCCCGCTTAGGTGTAATGGTTCACGTTACTGCTGGCTTTATTGATGCTGGTTTCAGCCATCCACCTGCCCAGATTACTCTTGAGATTCTTAATGTCGGCAATCGCCCCGTTCGGCTCCACGCTGGTATGAGCATCGGACAGATGGTCTTCACCCGCACAGCCTTCTGTGATTTGCCTTATCACCGCAAACCAGGGGCTAAATACAATGGCCAAGCGGCAGCGGCCCACAGCAAGTATTACCTCAATCCCCAAGAAGCTTCAGTTTAGTTCTCGAGTTTAGCTCCGAGGTCTAAGCCCTCAGATTGCTATTCTTGGCTGCGCCTTTGTTGCAACAAGCGCTGCATTGGGGAAGCTTTGCTTTCGGCCTTTTTGTCGACTGAAACAGCTGGGTTTTCAGCGCTAGTGATACTACCTGATAGTGGCGAAACTGACAGAGCATCTTGCAGTGTTATGTCTTCTTCTCGGGCATTGCGATAGTTCTTTCTAGTCGAGCGAAGCGGGCCTGGCCCTTGAGCTCTGGCTGATGAGTCGATTAAGCCCGAGTTCAAAGGCATACTTGGCCCTACTCTTTCACTCATTTCAATAGGGCTAATGTCGGTAGTTGCAGCCGGATCCGCAATTTTGAAGGCAATATCAACTGGACTGATGTCGCTGGTTGCAGCCGGATCTGTAATTCTCTGAGTTATCTCCACCGGGCTGATATCGGTTGTTGCTGCCGGGTCAGCGATAGGCGGCACTGCCCGCACTGCCTGGTTGGCTGGTGTCTCTGCTACGTACGCTTTGTATACTCCTGAGCGTTTCCAATTGCCTGTCTTGGCGCCTTCAATACAAGATTCAAGGTGCTTTGCTTCACGCTCTCGGTGAGTTTCATTGAGCAGCCTGGCATAGTTGGCCATGACGTTTATGGTCTGCGGGTGCGAATTGCCCAGCACTTTTGTCTGAATACGGAGAGCCTTTTGGTATTCTCCTTCGGCTAGAAAATGTTTCTTTTGACTGTGGTAAAGCAGGCCGAGGTTGTTGGTAAAGACACCGACATCGTGATGTTCTGGCCCATATCTCTCTTGGTAAATGGCAATCACTCGCTTAACTACGACTTCAGCTTGGGCTAGTTGTCTTAGTTTGAAGAGTATCTCTGCCAAGCATTCCAGGGTCATGGCCAAGCGCCTATCGCCTGGGGGGAAGCCCTCGGCAATGTCGACCGCGGCAGAGAGCAGGGGTTCTGCGTGTTCAAGCTTGCCAAGCTGCACTGCTTTGCCAGCCGATTCCCAGTAACTGCTCCATTTTTCGTCTTGATTCATACTGGCCGTTCTTTCCCAATACAAAGAGAATGGTTTGAGAGAATGTATTTTAAGGATACCGCTTGGCAACCGATTCGCCTACTGCTAATCCCCACGGTTTCCTTGCTAAAGGGCCGTGGCGCACAAACATTATAATTAAAAAGGCCAAGATTGCCGTTGGCAGTGGGAATTCTACGAATTTACTGTTGTCTAAGTCTTATTTAATATGGATAGATGTGTGGCATAAAGAAGTATCGACTTCGCGCATTTTTCTACCGGGGAGAGTCCAAATGACTGACGCACCTGACAAAGGACGTACACAAAAAGACGAAGTTCAAGACGCGGCAACACAAAAGTTGCTGGAAGGTCTTGGTAGCCAGGTTGCTCAGGCAAGATACGGCCAGGTAGCCCCTGCTTTCAATCCTGGCGCTGAACCCGGTAAAGGACGCGACCCTTATTATACTGGCCCAGCTGACGGCAAGCCGCAGAAGGCGCCGTATGGTCCCGATGGCACCCTTGTACCTGGTGGTAATCCAAATAATGGCAATCAGGGTGGCGAGCAGGTGCCTAATTTCAGGGACGCTCATAAAGACAAAGAGGTAGATCCAAACAAGCCATATCAGCGTAGCGACATTGGTGAGCAAGTGCGAACCGGTAACCAGAGTCCGGCGCAAGGCCGTCAGTTCTCATGGCAAGGTGCCGATTTCTTTGACCCAAGAGTGCAGCAAACTATTATGTTGCGTGGTCAGCACCGCGACTTATTGAATTCGACTATATTCGCTGGTGCTGCTAGCGTGCCGATCCCACTTCTTCACGACGCCATTTCAAAGCGTGCCGATCAGGCCGTGGCCAAGGCTGCTGAAACTGGCGCCGAGACTAATCTCAGTAAGATGGGTAAGTGGTGGCAGTCTAATGTCGACCCGACAAAAGTTGCTGGCGGTGATTTGATCAATGTTGATCCTAAGCATGCCACGGCTTTCCAGAACTTTGAGGGATTGCAGACCAAGTTAGCTGAAACTGTTAAAGCTGGCGGTGATGACGCTGCTAAGGCTGCTGAGAAATTAGACTTCTTAAAAGCGCGTGCTGCTGAAGGCAAGTTTACGGCTCAGAACTGGATGGAAGCTTCTGCCAAAGAGGGCGGTAAGTTCTTCACACCAGAAGAGCTGGCCGTGCTTGAGCAGAGAGCTAACGCTGGCAAGATGATTGATGCAGCTGCTGCTAAGCAAAGTGGTCGCATTGCTCAAACTCTTGAGAATATGCCTGGTTGGATGTCGCGAGTTGGCAATGGCATGCTTTCTTCTGCCGCTCAATACGGTATTGTTTCTGCAGACCGCAGCATGACCCAGAAAGTCGCTGGCGTAAACGGTTTGCATGAATCATGGAATGCCAGTCAGGTCATTGGTCCTATGGCGCTGGCGGCTTTGCCCGGTAAGTTGAAATTAGCTGCACCGATTGTTGCAATTGGCGGCTCTCAGGCCATCGACGGCTTAGCTCGTATGACTGGTTTGACCGCTCCTGACCGCATTAATGCTGCCACCGGTGTTTATGATGGCTGGAATGGTGCCTTTGTGGCTGGCAGTTTGACTCTTGCAACCTATGCTAAAAATCCATGGGCTAAGGCCACCATCGCCGGTATCGGCACATTGGCACCGATGGCCGTGCATGCCTATCAAGACAATATTGGCGGCAATCTTAAAGGTGGCGTCGATAATGTTAGAGAGAGTTTCAACTACGATCACACCAAGCGTTCATATGGCTCGTTGAGAGAAGTTGATAGCTCCATGCAGAGAGTTCTCAACAAGAAAGAAGACTGGATTGTCGCTAACGTTGACGCCAGTTTTGCTGCCATGAATGATCGCTGGAATAAGCCTGCTGCATCTGGTGGTTTAACCACTGAGCAGAAGCTTCTAGGCTTGCGTGATGACGCTAGTGCTACCGGTGCTCTCTCTCGCAACATCCTCGATAAGGGTACGCGCATTTCAGACAAGGGTACTGAGCCCCAATACATGCTCGATGGCTATCAACTCGATGTGGGCGGCCGGGCTTTGCATTATATGTTGCGCACCAGAAATAGTGCTGACAAGGCAGCTACTCTGACTGAGCAAATTATTCGGGACAATGCCGATCCAAGCAAACAAGTGACAATCAAAGGTGAGCTGCCCAAGCAAAGCGAAGCCGATGATCTAAGAAAGTATTCGGCAGAAGCACAGACTGATATCACCAAGATTCTTGATGGTAAGCATGACATTAAAGGCGCTTTTGATGAGCTTGTGAAAAAGGCAGAAGTGCTTGATAAAGAGTTCCTCAAAACCTATATCAAAGGGCCAGATAATCTGATCCTC
>JAUPUU010000285.1 GCA_030917395.1 Cyanobacteriota bacterium erpe_2018_sw_21hr_WHONDRS-SW48-000092_B_bin.40 | reverse complement strand
GGTGCGTCATGGTCGGTGATAGTGATTCTTGTAAAGTTGTGCCCGAGATTAAGCCTGGTGGCGGCGTTGAGCACAATGAATATTGTGGCCGAGGGCTGGTTCTTGATGCCTACAAAGATCTACTAGGCAAATCGGTCAAAATTAAGACTGAAAGAGGCACGGGCCCCGATGCCGGCAGTGGCTTTTTTGTGCGCAACGGCGATGAGATTGTTACAGCGGGCCATGTGGTCAAGAATTCAACCTCAGTAAAAGTTGAAATGCCTACCGGTGAGCTGCTTGATGCTCGAATTACTAACTACGATGATATTAATGACTTAGCTTTACTAAAAGTTGAAGGGTTGGCACCAGACCCTAGTCGGGCTATTGAGTTAGATCGCTCCAACAGAGATTTGACCGGCGAAACGATTTTCACCTTGGGTACGCCAGGGCTGAAGAACGAAGAGAAAGTGATGTCGGCAGGAACCGTGCTGGGCCAAACTAAGTTCGAAAATATTCTCAAAATGGGAAGTGCTAGTTCTTTTGCTGGCTTGCAGGGAGCTTTTGATACAGGCATTAAAGAGCTGCAGCAAGACGCCACCAGTTATGTTTTGGGCCAGCGTTTAGCCAGCACCCAGGGCATTTTGCCCGGCCAGTCAGGCAGTATGCAGGTTGATAGAAACGGTCGCTTAGTTGGCGTAGTAACTGATACTGCCGGCGACTCTCATTCTTTGGCTACTCCAGTCGACAAAGTTGCGGAGTTGCTCAGCAACAATGGCAAGTTTGCTTTTAACTATTCCAAAAAAAGCGATTTTGATATTAATCCGGTTAAGACCCTTGGTGTTGATGCCATGATTGGCGGCAGTATGCTGCCTTATGTCAATCGCGTCGCTCCGGCACTTTATGGCTTGAAGCGTTTGACTGATTTGCCCTCTGATTTGAGTAGTTACAGCTCTGCCAGCGCTGGTGATTTTAAATCGCAACACGGTCGCCTGGCCGCTGAAGACATTGGTTTTGGCGCCGGTGGTCTGGCGCTTAGTATTGGCATTTTGAGCAAGGTGCCGCAAGCTAAGTACGTTGGCATGGCTGCCTTTGGTGTTGCTGCAGCTTCGTCTGTTATTGGTAGTTTTGAAGATAAGCACTTAAAATATGAAGGCTATCATCGCAAAGATGGCACTAGCAGACAGCCCTTTATGTGGAATTTCAATATCGCTGGAAAATCGATTGGTTAGTGACAGTGCTGGTTAGTAACAATGCTGGTTAGCGAGTATGAGCGAAGATTCTTCCACTAAATCTTGGCATGAGTTGAAAGAGCAGATCAATAGCGAAATCAAGGCTCTGACTGAGCGTGAGAGCAAGCATACTATTATTACCTATTGCGGTGGCTGCGGCTATGAAGAGCGAGCTGCGGCTCTAGCGGCCGAGATTGGCAGCGCTATTGGTATTAGAACAGAGCTGTATCGCACCACAGGTGGTGTATTTGAAGTTGACTTGGGCGAACAGCGAATTTTCTCAAAGATTTTACTAGGCCGCTTTCCCGAGGAAGGAGAAGTGGTGAATATTCTCAAAGCCAAGCTGCATGGTGCTGGCAAGAGCTAATTGCGCTTAGTCGTGATTAACTAGCTTGGTCCTGCTAAGGCAGCCTAATCTTTGAACCTTTCAACGGAAGCAAGTTGCCTTTGCTACAATTGCGCACCCTTTTGGAGAAGCAATTGATGTTTGTAGCTACTCGGCTGTTCGCCCATAGCGCTTTACTATCTGGAGCGATCATTGCCAGTTCTTGCGCTGTGGCAATGGCCCAAGCTGTTGGTAGCCATGTTGAGTGCTCTCCTACTTCGATGCCGACAAGCTGGTGGCCTGGAACCGTGATTAAGGTCGATGCTGCTGGTAACTGCACAGTCAGGCTTGATCAGCGGGAAGGATATGCTCCAAATGAAGAGTATTTTGTGCCCAAAAAATGGGTGCGCGCAGCTGCTGCCGCTCCCGCTAAAGTCGAAGAAGCCGCTGCTACAAATAATCCAACGAATAATGGTGCGACGGCTGGCGGAAACTTTAACACTGCTGCTGCCATGGCTGGCAATGCCGGGCAAAAAAATGCCGATTTTGCTGTGGGCACAAGAGTGCGTGCTAACAATATTCACACGCCTGGTGAAGCTCACTGGCACAACGGTACGATTGCGCGCATGATTTCTCCTGGTCTTTATGCCGTACATTTCGATCATAATGGTCTAACTCTTGTGGTCAAGCAGGAGTGGATTAAAGCTGGTGCCGGCGCACCAACAGTGGTGCCAGGTCAGGGCAATCAAAATAATGGCAATCAGAATGTAGATAAGCCAGATACCGCTCAGAACAAGGCTCCTGTGGATCCGTCTAAGGGCAAAGGAGCCCCACCGGATGGTTTGTATCAGTGCAATATGATTTCAGGTGGAATGTATATTCACATTGGCACTCTGGAAATTCGCGGCGGTACTTATAAAGGCTTGAATCAGGGCGCTGCCTCTCATCCGTTTAGCGTAGATGGCGCTGGAAACATGAGTCTGAGTCACGGATTGGCCGGCATGCCTGATGGCTTCACCCTGAAGAGTGTTAGCTATGTGGGCGCCGATCATGTCGGCCGCCCATTAATCAAGATTCGCTATATTGGTGCTTCTAACGCACACGATACCATTGACGCCGTGCGGGAGTAGCTTGATATTCGCGGCAGCGATATTTTTGCTTGCATCAAAGCTGTTTCTAGATCAAGGCCTTGTCTGTATTGCCGCTCTTGAGGTCTGCCTCTTCTTTGTGCTGGTCTCCTTCAGGCAGCAGCGGAATGAGCAGCCAGCAGGCCAGAGTTGCCAGGGCACTGACGACAATGAGCGGAGCAAAGCTTTCTTTGAAAACATAGGTGTAGAGGCGGGCACCGATGTTAATCGAGATTTGCTCTGCAATGTTGTAGGCTGCTACTAGCAATGCAATTGTTGTGCTCTCGAAATCTCTTGGGCTGACATCAGCTGCTAGTCCGTAAACAAGAAGGATGGCGAGCATCTCAGCAAATCCCCTCAGCAATTCTAAACACACTGCCGAAGTGGGCGAACCCAGTAGCAAGTAGGCTATGGTGCTGGTGGCGCCAATGATTACTGTGATTTGCGCTTGCTTTTGCGGTGTGGTTTTCTTGTCTAAAATCTTGTTGTAGAAAAATGCACCAGCGATCATACCTAACGAAAGCAGGGCGCCAAGCTGGCCGATGAAGACTTGACTGAAGGCCAGGTCTTTAGTTTGGTGAAAGTATAAAGGTGTGCCAAAGCCAGGGCTGAAGCTCCAGCAGCACATAAATAGTGCGACATAGAGTAGCCTTCTAAATTGATTTGGAGCCAGCTTCGCTCGCAGAGCCTTTAGCGATGGTTTGGTGTTCGTTTTCTCTTCTTTCAGCAATAGCCAAGACGAGGCTGCTGTTAAAGCACAGGGAATGGCTGCTATGGCTGAGGCGACCGCTAAGGCCTGGCTTGGTAGCAGGTGGCCGCAGAGATAGCCCCCTAACAGAAATGAGCCAATATTGGCGCTGTAATAGCTCACAGCCTGCATTGCTTGAAATTTGCGTGTTTCGGCTTGGGGCCGGCCAAATTCAAGTGTGAGTCCACACAGTATGGCTGTTCCGGCTGCCATTCCAATAGCGGTGAGAAACAGGGCAACTATGAGCAAGGTCAGCGACATTGGCTGGGAGGTTAGTTGCATAGCGGCTGAGGCAAGGTAGCAGACTGCGCTCAGGCTGTAGAAAAGAGTGAGATATGATTTGCGTTTATATCCTGCTAGGGGCAGTGAATCACTCAAGATGCCAAAGATTGGTTTGATCATCCAAGGAATCATCAAAATTGACAGAAGAGCCGCGACTTGCGCGGCATTCATTGCCAGGGTTTTGAGCATAAAAAACTCAAGGGGCTGCGCTACCAGGCAAAAATGCTGGGCAATTCCCTGAGCGGCGTAAGCAATAATTATGTAGGCTAGAAAGGCTCTCTTTGTCGTTGCTAAGCTCTCTTCTTCAAATCTGCCAGCATTGTCTCAGCCTTGCGATAATGCTCTTGCGCTTCACCATGCTGCGACATTTTAGTGAGGCAGCCACCCAGGCGCATTAAGCACTCTGCTACCAGTTTGTGCTCTTGGCCAAAGACCGATTCGCGGGCGGTGAGAGCGCCTTGATAGCAAACTCGTGCCTTCTTGAACAAGCAAGCTTCTTCGTATATAGCCCCTAGTTTTAGTTGGGCATCGGCGTACAGTGTGTGTTTTGGCAGCTTGGCGTGGGGTTGTGAATAAAGCTCAGCTAGTTCTTCTAGCATCTTTTTCATTTTCGCTTTTTCGTTGAGCTTTTGATAGCTTGTGGTCAGCTCGTAATGGCAAGCGGCTGTCAGGGCCGGGTCGGTGCTTTGGGCTCGCACCACAACGATGGCTTTGCTCAGCGCTTTTTCGGCCTGAGGATATTTCGCTAGACCGTTTAAGCAATTGCCTAAGGCAAT
>JAUPUU010000284.1 GCA_030917395.1 Cyanobacteriota bacterium erpe_2018_sw_21hr_WHONDRS-SW48-000092_B_bin.40 | reverse complement strand
TCTTCTTCTTTAGCTTCTTCTGGTGTTTCTTCAGCTTCAGCAACTTCTTCGGCTGCCGCTTCTTCTTCTTTTGCTTCCTCTGCTTCAGCAACTTCTTCGGCTGCCGCTTCTTCTTCTTTTGCTTCCTCAGCTTCAGCAACTTCTTCTTCGGCTGCTGCTTCTTCTTCTTTTGCTTCCTCAGCTTCAGCAACTTCTTCTTCAGCTGCTGCTTCTTCTTCTTTCGCTTCCTCAGCTTCAGCAACTTCTTCTTCGGCTGCTGCTTCTTCTTCTTTCGCTTCTTCGGCTTCAGCAACTTCTTCGGCTGCTGCTTCTTCTTCTTTAGCTTCTTCGCATGTTTTAGCTTCTTCTGGCGCAGCTAATGCTTCTTCAGCTTTTGCTTCGCATTCTTCAGTGGCAGCTGCACACTCTGTAGTTTCCACTTCCGCCTTCGCTTCGCACTCTTCGGTGGCGGCTGAACACTCTTCGGCTGCAGCTTCAACAGCTTCCTCTGGCACAATGGTTACACTAGAAACTTCAACTTCGGTTTCAACTACTGGTTCAACGACTGGTGATACTACTGGTTCAGCTGCTTTGCTTGCGCCGTGCTTTTTCTTACTCATGGTCTCTCTCCCCTTCAACTATCAATGTACATTTCCCTCAATCAGGCGCCTTGCGGGCCATTGTCAGATTCAACCAAAGTGAAATTTCGCGTGCGGAGGCGCGCCTAGAAACCAGCGTTCTAAGCAGGTAGCTAATCTGGCTCAAAGCACGGTGCCGAGAGCCATTGATCACACTAAGTAGTCGTTCTTTCCTAAAGCAAAGCATTCGCCCAGATTGGCGTTAAATCACAGCCCCGGCAAACGAATTACGAGAGAGTTGAACCTTACTCTTCTATTCTTACAGATCTCACGGCATTTCGCAGGGTTGTCAGGAAGAATTTTTGTTAAAACTTTTGCCCCGAATTTTCGCACCAGAATTGGTGGCGTGGAGGGGGCAAGAAAACCCTGAGCAAAACGCAAGGAAAAAGCAAGAAACTACTGTCCTTTTTGTTCCCGCTTTTTCAGATAAATTATTGAACCTGGCTCTGTAAGCGCATTTGAAGTGTTTTCATCGAGGGTTTTCCTGTTCTCTACTTCAACTTCTCCGCTAGCACCCAGAGACCGATTCTCCTGGTCCTTTTCGCCGCCCCGAATTGACTCGGACTTAGCGGCACTCGCGCGAACTTCCGAGTCATTTGTCGCTGCTTCAAACTGACTAAAATCAACATTTTGCTGAAGGTGATCAAAGTTCTCAGCTGGAGTCATCTCCCGCATCCTATAGTTGACCACATGTATTGTTCGCACAACATAAAGCTGAGTCTCCTGGCTAGCATTAAGCTCTTTCATATCAATGAATGCTTGAGCATCTGCCAATTTGTCACTAGCAGATAGCAATTTTTTCAAAGTATCGTCGTACTTTTTAGACCAGGTAGCGTCTCGATCTAAGCCTGAATACTTACTGATTTGATCAAGCTCATTGATCTGCTTCAACAGCTCAGCTACTACTACTCTTAGTCGCTTTTGAAAGACAAGCAATCGATTAATTCGCGCTCGTTTTCGATCACGAAAATATTTATAGATGAACCATGCCAGTAAACAGAAAAAAATAAACGCGACAAAGAAACCAAAGAAAAGCAGAAGAGCAGTTAAGAGGAAAAGGAAAGGCATGGAAGTCTCAGTAGAACTCTGCTCGAAGAGTAACAAACGCTTAAATAGATCATAACCGGTTCACCACAAGAAAAATCGACTGCACCGGCCAGCAAAGGCCCTGCCAAAGGTTCGGCTCAGATTAACGGTTAAGAAGGCAACTACTTGACTACAAATTTAACTTCTTTTGCCTATTTGGTCTATCTGCTTCTTTTCAAGCCTATGCTACACTCGTTCGAGATAATGGCAACCCAAGGGAATCACCCTTCTAGAAGAGAACCACTGATGCCCGCGCCAAACTGCTCTACTGTGAAATCGGCCCTGACCGAACTCAAAGAAATTCTTAGCCGCTGCCAGCATGGCAATAACGCCAATCAAAGCCCATTAGAAACTGCCAACGTCTTTGCCGCCATAGCCGGCCTAGAGGCAACGATCAGTTCTATTGAGGAGAAGTCTTTTGCTCGCGAAGACTTCACGGCTGATATGGGCGTGCCAATCATTACTGGTATGACCCAGCCGGTAGTTTCCTAAACCACTCTTAAAGAGTTGGCTGAGGCACTACGCCTTGATAGGCGGCGCTAATTTCTTTCAACTGTTGCGCCAAAATCTTGGCGGCATCAGGTTTTCCGATTTCGGTCATGCGTTTGCGCATTTCCTGCAATCTACTGTCGTCGCCAATTAAACCGGCAATATGGTTGTAGATTGTCTCCCCTGTGAGATCTTCTTGCGGTATCACAATCGCCGCCTTCTGCGACTCCATATAGCGGGCGTTGTGAGTCTGGTGATCTTGGGCAGCATAAGGATATGGCACGAAGATAGCTGGAGTTCCAGTCACAGCCAACTCAGCCACTGTCATGGCACCGGCTCTAGTAATAGCTAAATCAGACACAGCATAAGCAATAGAAAGGTCGTCAAAATAGGCCCGCAAGTGATAACGCGGACTAGGGGCCAAGCTCGGGTTGAGTCGCTCTTTAACATCATTGAGATTTTTGTCACCACATTGATGCACAATTTGAATGTGGGGCTCAATTTCAAGCAGTCGCGGTAAAGCTGCTGCCACAGCCTCATTAAGGGCCTTGGCCCCCTGAGAGCCACCCGTAACCAAGACAGTTTTGAGATCTGAGCGCAGACCAAGAATGGCACAACCTGAGTCTCTATGGCGTTCAGCCAGAAAACTCTTACGCACCGGATTACCGTTAAAGACAATACGACCGCGTGGAGCATTGATTCGCGCAGCCGCTCCTTGCATACCAAGCGAAACCAACTGCGCACGGCGAGACAATAAGCGGTTTACCAGCCCTGGATGGGCATCCGGTTCGTGCACTGCAGTTGGCACACCAAGCGCGTTAGCCGCAGCCAGAGGAGGGGCCGATGCATATCCACCAGTTCCCAGAACTACCGTAGGCCTAAACTGACGTAAAACGTCCTTAGCGCGCTCAATAGCAGACCACATTTGCAGGGGCCAAGTAATGAGGCGGGGAGACAAACTACGCGGCATGCCAGAGACATTCAGGCCGATAAAATCAAGGCCATTATCACGCGCCAGTTTTTCTTCCGGATGACCATTGGCCCCTATATATAAGATGGCTTCAACCGATGGGTCGTCCTTAAGCTGCTCAGCCACCGAGAGGGCTGGGTAAATGTGACCACCAGTGCCACCACCTGTTAGTACTATGCGATGACCAACCATCTCTTTGAACAGTCCTTACAATGTGCTCAGGGCATTGGGAGAAAGCGAGGGTTTTGTGGGAGGAGCTGGAGGAGAAGGCTCAACTTCTTCTGACTCTTCATCGTCTTCCGCTACTGCGGCACGATCCCGCGAGATCGAAAGCAAAATTCCAACCATAGATAAAGTAACAACTAGCGATGTGCCACCATAACTGATGAAGGGCAGAGTGATACCGGTAACAGGCAGAAGACCAGTGGTTACCATCATGTTAATGACGGCCTGGGTGCAAATTTCGCTAGTGATACCGATGGCCAAGATACGACCAAACAAGGTCTTAGCAGAAAGCGCAGCCTTGTAGCCATACACTCCAAACAAAGCAAACAGACCAATCAACAAACAGCAGCCAATCAAACCAAACTCTTCAGCTATAACAGCAAAAATAAAGTCGGCAAACTGCACAGGGAGATAATAAAGCTTCTGCAGCGAGCGACCAAAACCTTGCCCCCAGAGGCCACCCGAGCCAATAGCGTACTGAGCTTGAATGATGTTCCAGCCTTCTTTCTGCGGATGAAGATAAGGGTTCAGCCAGGTTTCGATGCGGGCCATTTGATAAGGATGCTTCTGCACATGCTGCCAGGCCAGAACTGCAGTGCCACCCAGGGCCCCAAGAAGAAGCAAGAAGTTAGTACCACTGGCAAATAGAAGAGTGAGCAAGCTCGCAAGAATCATGCTGGCACTGCCTAAGTCAGGCTGTTTGATGACGATACCAGCCATGGCAAGCACCACGACAATACGCAAGACAATTTGCGGATCTCTCCAGAAATATCTCGATAACCCTGAGGCGAGAAGCAGAATAGTAGCTACTTTAGCTACTTCCGAAGGCTGGAATTGCAAGGGGCCAAGGGTGAGCCAGCGGCTAGAACCCATGGTTTGTACTGTCAAACCCGGGATATTAACAAGAGTAATTCCTAGCGACACCAGGGCAAAGAGCGCCAGAGGCCAGGCGAATTTTTTTAAGCGCCGATAATCGTAGCGACTAACCGTAAACATGACAAACAAGCCAATGACAAAGGCCATGGTTTGTTTGCGCAAAAGGGTTGTGGAGTCGTGAAAACTTTGTTGTGCTTCCGGTGCCGAGGCTGAATAGACAGCCATCAATCCAAATCCACAAAGACTAAGAGTAATTCCTACCAAGGTACGATCAATGCCGCCTCTGTATTCAGGAGCGGCTGGAGTTTTATCGCTTGAGTCCCCGCTATTGTCGCGGCGACGCCATCTCTCGCGCCCTTGCGCGGACAAGATCCTTGAAGACACGGCCTCTATCCTCGAAATCCCTGAACATATCGAAACTGGCACAGGCAGGGGAAAGTAATACTGGTCCTTTTTTCAATTTACCGCCGATTTGAACAGCTTCCTCCATAGTAGCGGCAACGTATATATCGTTAAATCCGGCTTCACGCAACGCTCTCTCAAACCGCTCTTTTGCTTCACCAATAAGGATAACGCCCAAAGCGTATTTTTTTATCGATTGAATTAAATCAGAGAGCGGAGTTCCTTTGTCTTTGCCACCAGCAATGAGAACGACACTTTTCTCAGGGAAAGACTCAAGAGCTTTAATGGCTGAGTCAGTATTAGTGGCCTTAGAGTCGTTGTAGAAGTCAACGCCATCAACAGTTTCAACAAACTCAAGGCGATGCTCAAGGGCTTTAAATGTACATAGATGCTGTTCAATTTCTTTTTCAGTCAAGCCAGCTAAACAACAAGCCGATATAGCCGCCAGTGCATTCTCGATGTTGTGCTTACCAATTATTCGCAGATCATTTTGATTACAGACGACTCGAGTGCGAGCATTATGCGAATAGCAAAGGAAGCCATCCTCCAGATATGCACCCTGTATACCGCGATTAGCAGCAGGCAATAATGTAAAAGGAAATAGCTCGGCTTTTGTCCTCGTAGTTGCCACCATCGAATCATCTTGATTGAGAATGGCATAAGATTCCATCTCTTGATGGGCAAACATAGAGCGTTTTGCTTCTATGTAAGGGTCAAGGCCACCATGCCAATCAAGATGGTCTGGAGTTAGGTTAAGCCAAATGCCTATGTAAGGCGCAAATGTAGGCGAGTACTGCAGCTGATAGGAACTGACCTCTACCACTAAAAAGTCCAAGGGGCCGCTATCGAGGCGACTCAAAATTGGCACTCCGATATTGCCGCAGGCTGGAGCCAGACGGCCGGCCTTTTCTAGTATGTAGCTAATCAGTGCTGTGGTCGTAGACTTACCATTAGTACCAGTCACAGCAATGAATGGAACAGTATCTTTACACTCACGGTAAGCCAGCTCAACGTCAGAAATGACTTCGCGCCGATGGGCTTTAGCCCTGAGCATTACGTCAGCATGGGGCGGAATGCCTGGGCTAGTAATAACTAGTTCAGACCAGCTTAAACAGCGCTCACTATGAGCCCCAAATTCGCTTTCTACTGGCAGAGCGTTCAGCTCAGCAAGTAACTTGGGATTGATCTTGTCTTTAGGCTGAGACTCGGAGACTAGAACTTTAGCCCCGCGTTTAACCAGGTAGGAAGCGGCGGCGATGCCGCTTCTACCTAATCCTAAAATACTGACTTTCTTATTATTCCAGTCTGCCACTCGACAATTGTAACAGAAAGAAAGGTCTAACCTCTTTGGCGCTCTTTCTCTTTTTGTTCAAGCTTGTAAGCCTTCTCTGAGAGATTAGCAATCTTCTTGTTCATCTTCTCTACTTCTTTAGGAGGCATATTGGGAGTTAGAGCCATGTAGGCCTTGTACTGAACAACTGCTTCTTTAAGATCTTTTGAGGCTTCTGGCTTCAATCGCTCTAGAGTTTTACCAATGCCCATACGAGCATCAGCAATCTTCGGATTGTCGTATATAGAGGCATGATATTTGTCGATAGCACTGGCCAACTGACTACGACGAGCGAGATCGTCACCCAGAGTCAGCTCTTGCCGAGCAACATCTTTTTGCTTAGCGACCAAATTAAGACCACGCTTAGCCCGCTCTTCACCACCAGGGAAACTGGAAGCTTTCTTGTAGGCGGCTTCAGCACTAGGAAGGTCTTTGATCATCAATGCCAAATCGCCAACAGCAAAGGTTTGCTTGGCATCAGAAGCATTAGCAATGACGGTGTTCATCTGTTGATCTGATTCACTAAATTTGTTCTGAGCAAGAAGAGCCTCAGCGTAAGCCACTCTTTCTCCATCATTGGTTGGGGTGCCAATGCTGGCAAGATCAACTGGGACGCCAGCCATAGAACGCAACTTAGCTTGTGCCAGTCTCAATTCCATATCATTAGGATTCATTTTCACAGCTTGATCGATCATGCGTTGAGCTGATTCGTACTCGTTTGAGACAAAGAAAGCACCAGTTGCTTCTTTGTTAGCTTTTAGATAATAAGCTCTGGTTAAGCCTTTTGCTGCAGCCGAGTTTTGTGGATTAGCGTCAAGCACTGTGCGGTATTCCTTGACGGCATCATCAAGTTTTTCCAGTTGCAAACTTTGATCGGCAACACGCAAATGCAAATCGGGATTGTTAGGCATCATTTCTAAACCAGAACGAAGCTCAGCAATCGACATTTCTAGGTCACCACGACCTTGCCTGATATCGGCAATGTGCAAGTAAGCATCAGGGTTCTCTGGCTTAATGCTGATTGACTTCTGCAATTGTTGAATGGCCGCTACTGTATTACCCTGAGCAGCGTAAACGTCGCCCATGGTCTGGTGCACAGGAGCACTGTTGCGGTTTTGGTATAAGGAAGTATTCAGCTCTTTCAACGCTTCATCGTATAGGCCTTGCTTATAGTAGGCCCGACCTAATCCATAGTGAGCAGTTGAATTGCCAGAATTAAGCGATACAGCCTGTTTGAACGAAGCAACAGCATCAGCGTATTGCTCTTTGTTGAGCTTGGCGATGCCGAGCTGACCGTAAGCTTCAGAGTTTTTAGGATCGAGACGTGTCGCTTCTTTGTACTCATTGATCGCCTCGTCCAGGCGACCCTGTTCCTTATATATGTTTCCCAAAGTTATATGAGCTTCGGGCATACCAGGATCGATACTGATTGCTTGCTTGGCTTCAGCTTCAGCGTTGCGCAAGGTAGCGTCTTTGTTTTTGATTACGGTGCCCGACGAAGAAGTAAGGCGATTCAACATCACCATTGCCTTACCAGCGTGAGCCATGGCATTCATTGGGTCATTGGCCAAAACTTTGGCAAAATTCTCTTCGGCAGCATCTAACTTGAATTGCTTAGCCAGAGCCATTCCATAGCCAACAGCAGCAGCTGTGCTCTTCGGACTTCTGGTCATCTCACCTTTATAAAGATCGGCAGCCTCAGTGAATTTTCCTTGCATCATGAGCTGATCAGCTCTGACGGTCTCGCGCGTGATGCGAATTTGATAGGTCTTATTAGCGGCAATCTGGAGACCCGAAATCGAATCGGAACTACCACGAGCTGAAGCCTCAACATTCCAGGCAAAATTGGAGCCGACCGAAATAGATGTAGCTAAGGCAAAAGTGAAAATTCTGAACGAGTTTCTAATAGTCATAGGGTTCTCCGTCAATGGGGCTATGCCACGTGTGTATACAAGACGTTATGCGCTTGAAAAGCCGACTGCCCTGCTTTATCTCAAATTAGTCGCAAATTGTAGCAACCTAGCCACAAGCAATAAAGGTTAAGTAGCTGTCTTTTGTACCTAGACTGCGCACGTGGGACAATTTAAGTTATTGAAGTGAAAATAAGCAGTTGTCAGTTGTCAACCACTGAGGCGACAAAACTGCCAAATTGCGTTCTATATATAAGGAAGTATTTTTCCTTTATTGCTATCTCAAAAGTGAGGATTTTAAAGTGTCAGGTCATTCAAAATGGGCCACCATCAAAAGACACAAAGCTGTCGTTGATCAAAAGCGCGGGGTGATGTACGCCAAAATGTCGCGCGAAATCATCATCGCCACCAAACTTGGCGGCAGCGATCCCAACGCCAATTTCCGCTTACGCCAGGCAATAGACAGAGCCAAAGCCGAAGGCGTACCTAACGATAATATTCAGAGAGCGATCGAAAAGGGCTCTGGAACTGGCGCTCAAGATAATTTTGAAGAGCTCGTCTACGAAGGATATGGCCCAGGAGGAGTTGCTCTACTGGTCAAATGCACAACCGACAACCGCAACAGAACAGCCGGCGATGTGCGCATGTACTTTTCGAAATTTGGCGGCAACATGGGCGATAGCGGCTGTGTTGGCTGGATGTTTAACGAGCGCGGCGAAGTACTTCTAGAAAAAGGGGCTCAGTTTGACGAAGACGCACTACTAACAGCCGCTCTAGATGCCGGTGCAGAAGATTTGGACACCTCGATGGAAGCAGAAGCGTTAGTGATTTGCAGCCCTGAGCAATTAGAAAAAGTGCGCGACGGACTTTCTAAAGCTGGCTATAAGGTTTCTTCAGCAGAGAATGCCATGATTCCGAGCACCACTGTCGAAATAGACAGCCCTGAAACCGCAAGACTGTTGCTACGACTGATAGATAGCCTAGAGAATCACGACGACGTGCAATCGGTTTTTGCCAACTTCGAAATGAATCAAGACTGGATGCAAGAGTTCTTGAACTAGAGCCTAGAGAGCCATTTCAGCGGCCGATACTACTGGCAGTGCCTGATAATCTTGATTAATGACAGCAAGGATGACAGCTCGAGGTCGAGCAAATGTCTCTCTACAACACAATATTTGACGAAGAAAGTTTAAGATCTCGATCGATATATCGAGACTGAAGCAAAAGCAGCTAAAAGCAAACTGGCGCCTGCGATCGCCCCTTTGTGAAATGCTAATAACTTAGCAGATGAAATAAATAGGCAGCGTTTAACAAAGGTTTTACAGAGTGTTACGCAGCGCTACTGACAACAGCTTTCAAGAAGCAAGGTTAGCTCGCGCTAATCTTAGCCGCCTCAAAGCCAGTGAGGAAATCCCACCACCCGGCAAGGGGGCAGCAGCCTTGTGGATTTTTGTCAACAGAACCTTTCTTAGTTTTCTCCAATAAACTCCGAATCTTAAACCCGCGCAGAAAAATCGAACTTGTCAGCGGATCTTTGACGTGCCACCAAGTCTTCTGTTACCTTTTCGCCTGCTTCGAAAGACCTGGCCGGAAGTTATCTATCGCATATACACAGCTAGCTGTGATGCATGGAAAAACGGTTCTCCCAATAGAGAGAACGCATCAGCAAATCGCCTGACAGGCACTAGAGAGAGTGATCAATTCAAATGATCTCGATGACCCTTCAACCTAAACACAAAAAGGTCGCCCTGGCTCTCAGCCTTGTGGCAGCGATGTTCGGTAGTGCTAACACACAAGCAATGGCCGCAGACAACGTAGACCTAGACCCAGAAGTCGAATCAAATGTTTGGGAAGAGAACGATCAAGAATGCGCTTCCGTTACTCTAAACGGAAAAGAACTCATCACCTATCGAGGAGAGACCCCTGCTGGCTCAGCAGAGGACCGCGCCGAAGATCTAGCAGATAGACTACAAGACCTACTCAAAGGCGAAAAGCTCGACCCCTCTAAGCTAGTTCCCGCATGCGAAGGACAGCTAGCAGCAATTAGAGTAGACGGCAGCACTGTAGTGAAGCTCGAAGTACCTGAGAGCAATAAGTGTTCAGCCCTCGAATATAGCCTTAAGCTGGTCAACAGCATCCGCACCATTCTGGGCGCACAACAAATTCCGTCGAACTTCCTCAAATTAGCTGAAAGCCAATCACCAGAACAAGCACTGACAGCTTGCCTTAACCACACAGCTCTACCGAGCCTCAACATGGCTCCAGACAATTTTTCTCCGAACTTCAGTGGTCATGCCTCATGGTATGGCGGCAAGTTCCATGGCCGCCGCACCTCCAATGGCGATCGATTTGACATGCACGGCCTGACAGCTGCTCACCGCACTTTACCCTTCGGCACCAAGCTTTTGGTGATGAACCGTCGTACCGGTGCTTCATGCGTAGTGCAAGTAAATGACCGCGGACCTTTTGTGGACGACCGAGTAATAGACCTTTCACGTGGCGCTGCTGAGAAGCTGAACATGCTCTCATCAGGCGTGGCCATGGTTGACTGCATGGTTATTAACCCAGCTGATCGCTAAGTAATGCGCTAGATTTGCGCTAACTTAGCGCTAGAAGTGTAAAGCACGTCAAGAGCTAAAGCTTGTTCAGCGGAACCTTAGTGCTAAAATGCCTCTGGTTATGAAAACGGATGTCCGAGTTCGAATAGCGCCAAGCCCAACAGGCAATTTGCATGTTGGTACCGCTCGCACAGCTCTTTACAATTACCTGTACGCCAAGAGACATAACGGCACCTTTATTCTTCGCCTTGAAGACACAGACGAAGAACGCTCAAAAGAGACTTACACCAAAGACATCATCGATGGTCTGAAATGGTTAGGTTTGAACTGGGATGAAGGTCTCGATATTGGTGGCCCTTATGCACCATACCGCCAGACTGAAAAGATTGACCACTACAGCACCATGGCTAATCACTTGATCAGCAGTGGCAAAGCCTATTTGTGCTATGCCACCCAGGAAGAATTAGCCGCTCTCAAAGAAGAGCAAAAAGCAACCAATGCTGCCCCTCGCTATGACAATCGCGGCAGAGAAACTAGCGCTGAACAGGCTAAGCAATTTGAAGACGAAGGACGCATCCCCTCGGTTCGCTTCATCGTAGAAGAACCACAGGTGGTGTCGTGGCACGATCACATCAAGGGTGAAATTGCCATTGACACGTCAGACCTGGGCGGCGACATGGTGATAGTAAAATCTAACGGCGTCGCCATCTACAACTTCGCCGTTGTCATCGACGATATCGACATGAAAATGACCCATGTCATTCGTGGAGAAGACCACATTCACAACACCGCCAAGCAACTGCTGATCTATGAGGCCATGAATCAAAAGGCCCCAGAATTTGCCCATGCGCCTTTGATATTTGATATCGAACATCAAAAGCTCTCCAAGCGCAAACACGGCGAGACAGTTCATATTGATTATTATCGCGCTCAGGGCTACATGCCTGAGGCTATCGTCAACTATCTAGCGCAAATGAGCTTTACCCACCCAGAAGGCAAAGAAATCTACGACCTCGAAGAGGCTGCCGCAGTCTTCGACTTAGACAAAGTATCGAAAAGCCCAGCTGTATTCGATGTTGCACGCCTAAACTGGTTCAACAGTCACTACATTCGCAGCCTGCCTCTAGACTTGATTGTCAGCCGAGCAACGCCATTTCTCACCGCCTACGATACCAGCACTTACACCGCAGCACAGCTTGCTGCCATAGTAGCCTCAGTGCGAGATGGTCTAACCACGCTTTCTGAACTAACAGCAGCAGTCAAATTCTATTTTGACCCACTAACTATCCCCGCTGAAGTCGCTCAAGACGTTCTGAGCTCTGATAACGCCAAGAAAGTTCTCAACACCATGTTAAATGCCCTTGGCACCATGCCATGGGACGACCATCAAGGGTGTAAAAAGGCGGTAGACGCCTTCGGTAAAGAAATCTCCCTCAAAGGAAAAGAACTCTACTGGCCCGTTCGAGCCGCCTTATCAGGAAAAACTCAAGGTCCAGACCTTGGTTCAATTATTTCAATACTAGGCGCCGAGCGAGTAAAATCCCGTCTGGAAGCGGCCCTGACTCACAAGTAAGCAGCTAAATCTATGAATAAGATTCAAGTCTTCAATACTCTTTCCGGCACGAAAGAAGAATTTGTTCCACTGCAGGACAACGTCGTCAGAATGTACGCCTGCGGCCCTACCGTCTATGATTTGAGCCACCTCGGTCATGCCCGCATGGCCATAGTCTGGGACGTGGTACAACGCTATCTGCGCTTTGTCGGCTACGACGTTATCTATGTGCGCAATATCACCGATGTCGATGACAAAATCATCAAGCGCGCCAAAGAGTTAGGCATTACACCAGAGAAGCTCTCACGCCAGTACACCTATGCCTTCTGGCACGACATGCACTCACTCAATGTCGAATCACCAGATTTCGAGCCAAGAGCGACCGAGTACATCACACAGATGATTGCCTTCACCCAGGGTCTGATTGATGGTGGCCATGCCTATGAAGCTAGTGGCGATGTCTATTTTGACGTAGCTTCCTTCAAAGACTACGGCAAATTAGGCAAGCAAAACTTAGAGCAACTGCTAGTCGGCTCGCGCGAACAAGCTGTGGCCCAAGAAACCCTGGCCCACTTGAAAAAGAGCCCGGTTGATTTTGCCTTGTGGAAATCTGCCGATGCTAGTGAACTGGGTTGGCCTAGCCCCTGGGGCAGAGGCCGTCCGGGCTGGCACCTGGAATGCTCAGCCATGGTCAAGCGCATACTAGGCGAGACCATCGACATCCACTGCGGTGGAGAAGACCTTGTTTTCCCTCACCATGAAAACGAAATCGCTCAGTCAGAAGCTCTACATGGCCAACCCATGGCAAGGTATTGGCTGCACAATAGCTTTGTGCAAACCAATTCAGAGAAAATGGCCAAGTCACTGGGCAATTTCAAAACTATTAGAGACTTGCTGGCAACGTTTTCGGCAGATACCATTCGCCTCTTTATTCTGCAATCGCACTATAGAAATCCGATTGACTTCACCATTGAAAGTTTGCAGGCCACCAGCACCGGAATTCAACGTCTTCTGCGAGCCGCCAGTTTCGAACACGGATTAAATGAGAATGAAGCTATTGCCCCGAGCGAGGTGGCACAAAAAACGGCTGACACATTCAAAGATGAATTTGCCGCAGCGATGAACAATGACTTTAATACAGCTATTGCCATTTCGCATCTCTATCAATTGGCCGACGGTATCACTCAGACTAAATCAGCGGCCGACAAGCATTATCTAGCCAGCACTCTGGTTCACTATGCCAAAGTATTGGGCTTGACCATGACTGATACAAGACAAGAGCTAGACACCGCCACCGGTGCCAAGCTAATAGAGTTGATTCTTACCTTGCGCAAAGAAGCACGAGAAAGAAAAGACTATGCCTCGTCAGATCTGATTCGCAAGAGCCTGACTGAAATTGGCGTGAATGTCATGGACAGCGCCGACGGAGCTACTTGGGAAAAGACATAGCTTTACAGCAAGCCCTTGGCTAAACTTATGGCAAATTTGGACGCGGGCCCCAGTAGCTGCAAGCGTTGCATTTCACCATGTTATCGGTGACTGTCCAGTCGCAGGCCGAAATACAAGTTTTCGACGACTTGAGCTTCACTTCCACTTCAAACGGACCTTCGATTAAGGTTCTAAAAATTTGTTCGCAGAAAGAACATCTCATTACCTGATAATTGCCCTCGACACCGAGCACAGGCCCGTAATGCTTGCTACCGCATAATTTTAAGTCGAAATCGTCCAAAGAGCTTTCCTGAGTGCGCTAAACCTAAATTGTATTGGCACAGCTGAAGTTTGGCTAGCACCGAGATTCACTTCTGGTCTTTGCTGTGACGGTCATAAACGTTATAGCGATAATTCCAATCGGCAAATTCTTTAGCACCGACGCAGCGAGAGTGATAGCGGGCTTCGCCCTGGCACTTATACTGAGATAAAATTCGAGAAATCATGTCAGCCTTTTCTAAGCCATCAAAGGTCTGACCACCTTCAACCACAATTACGCCTGGCTTATTTTTATCGATATCGCTGCGCAATCGATCGAACATCTTTTTCTTAGTAGCTACAATCCAGCCAAAGGGCTTACCGACCATGTGATCCGCTAAACCATGACCCTCGATATTAGCTAATGAACTAAAGGCTTCAGTACTAATGAAATAGGTAGCAATCGGTTTTTCCGCCAGAGTATAGAGCGGGAAACCAGGCAGCAGTCGGCCATTGAGAATCATAATTGAATCACCCGACTGACAATATTTAGGGAATGCATCAGCCAGTGCAAGATATGTTGGGTCAATGGCCATGGGTCCGGTCAATGCGGTAACGTTCTCACGACGCTGAATTATCTCAAGGGAGATTAGGGTCAAAACGGTGAGCGAACAAACCACAGCAAGAGAGACTGACTGCACCT
This sequence comes from Cyanobacteriota bacterium erpe_2018_sw_21hr_WHONDRS-SW48-000092_B_bin.40, assembly GCA_030917395.1. GTDB lineage: Bacteria > Cyanobacteriota > Vampirovibrionia > Obscuribacterales > Obscuribacteraceae. The sequence continues at coordinate 10,940 of JAUPUU010000284.1, read as the reverse complement.
TAGGCAGGCGACTATAGGAAAGCTTAGGATAACGCCGAGCGATGCTAGAGAAGAAACTACTCTCAAGCAAATACAAAAACTGCACAGAGAAGCACATGCAAGTAGCCCAAATCAACAGCAAGATGTCGCTACTCAAGCCGCTCATGCCCATTTGATAGAGAACGAAGCCAGCCATCATCAAAGCCATAATTGGTCGCAATAAAGGCAGTCGATTGACGATACCAAAACTGACAATGGCTGCTGCCGTACAAACATAAATCACATCGCGACGGTCTGGGGTGGCACCAAGGCCGAAATAAGCAATTTGATCTAAGTAGTAGCTGGTAATTTTAAGAGGAATGATCCAATCGATCAGCTCTTTGAGAGCAGCTTGATCGAGCTGCAGCAAGTAAGACCAAGAAACGAGAAATGATATTAAAAGCCAAAAGAACTCATCGGCAAATGAGTTTGCTTTACCAAGCAAACGGCGGCTAATAAATTCTGCCACCTCAACTGTTATAGGCACGATTATAAACAGCGGGTCGAGAGAAGCAGAAAAACCAGCAAGAATTCCAGCAAAAAAGCGAAGCCAGTGACTGCCAGCTTTGCCTAAATTATCGGTAGACGAAAACCAGGCAGTGAGACGCAAAAAGAAGTAGGGGCTGAGTAGCAAGCAAAAAATATGCTGAGCGCAACCATAAGAGTAACCCATAGCAAAATTGGCGATAGCAAAACCAACTAAGGCAAACCACAATTGCATCTGCCTGCGCTGATCTAACCTAGCGGTGACAACAGTATAGATACAAAGGGCAAACGAAAGCGTCGCCAATAGTGAGACTTCAACAAATGAAGCTATAGCGATAGCATTGAACGGCAGCACAGCAGCGCTGCTATGGCCGGAAAGCAGCTGAGCCAATAAAACAGCCGGCATGCGCAAGAAAACCAGAGTCAGTGGTGCGTCAAAATAGAAATCGCGAAAGGGAACTTGACCATGAAGCATGCGATTGGCTGCTTCCATTTCATAACAAATTGAACCAGCCAAGTCGCTGAAGAAAAAGGCACGAACAACTATGCTCAGGGCAAAAACAGCCAGAGCAGAGCAAGCTACAAATATTCTTTGCTTACTAGTCATTGCGTTTATAAATACTTATACCGTCTCTATCTTCTATTTTTTTATAGTTAGCCATGCGGGTGTTGATAAAGTCAACATCGCCAAAAACCCAACTCATAGGATTGTCTTGAATGTAAATTAGCTTCGGTCTATTTTTCTGAATATCCTCTGTATACCAGTCAATAACTTGTTTTTTGTATCCTTTAAAGCGCTCTTTCGCCTTAGCATCAAGCTCCGGCTTATCAACAATGAACGACAATATCGGCAGCATCATACCGTGCAAAAATCGTGAAGCTGGCTTTCTTTCGGTCTGCAAAAGCACTGGATAGCCAGGAGCCATTGAGGCACAAATAAACAGAATAGAATCACCCTTACTACTATGTTCTAAGCAAGAGCCAACAAAGCCGTCCATGTCATCCACAAAACCCATACCCCACTCAGGGTAGCCGACCTGTACCAGAGGGTATGGTTGTCGGTTGCGCAGCTCTTCGTCTTCAACTACTTGTACCGAATTTAAATAAATGCCACCACCAACAACAGAAGCAGCCGCCACAAAGACCGCCATGCCTGTCAATTTAGGTCGGCCCAAACCAATTGCCTTAAGAGGCAATAGCTGATAGAGCAAAGCAGCTTCAACAGCAAGTGCCATTGTATTTCCCATGCGCACAGCAATCATGTGGCACGACCAGGCCTGACCGGCAAGAACAAAAACCACAGCCGACATAAACGAAAAAGCACAAATTGCCAGGGGCAAGCTCGACGACTGAGCCAAGACTATAGCTAACAAAGAGGCCAGGGCCAAAAGAAGAAAATCACTGCGCCAATAACTAGCCATATTGAAAATGGGCGAAGTAACGTAGTACTCATAGCCTTCTTTATAGATTGGCACGACAAAATTGAAAAACGCTCGTAGTTCTTGCGCTGGCAAAAAAATAAAATGCACAAGATATACGACAATCACTGCTACTGCAGCTAACACCTCCGGACTAATGAACGGTTTGAACTGACGTGTGCGCAGCCACCAAACAATTTCAGGTGCAGTAGCCATCAGCATAAAATGCGGCTTAAGCGCCAGGCCAATACCGGCCAAAACTCCAGCCGCGATGCAAGGCCAACGGCCAAGCTTAACGCCTTGCCAACGCAAATAACGAAGCAAAAGAAATGGCGCATAAACAATGCAAAAGATATGCTCTCTCTGGCCAAAATCCATGCGCTGAACCTGATTGAAATAAGCAAATCCGATCAAGGCGCTGGCCCCAAGCACAACGGCACCAGTGCGCCTGGCTGCCACCAGAACCCAAAGCACAATAAAACAACTGAGAAATTCAAGCAGCGAAACATAGATGGAAAAACTCAGTGGTATCGGCATATGGCACAGGCGAGAAAGCAGCACCGGTAAAACCTGAATATAGATAGCCAAAGGCGGATTGACATCGAACATGTCTACATAAGGCACTTTTCCTTCAAGGAGAAGCTGCGCCATATGAACAAACAGACCTTGATCACAGAAGATCAACATCGGATGAGAAAACCACCAGCGCAAAGCCACAACAAGAAGCACAAGAGAGAGAGACCCAGCTGCCAACAAGACCACAATCGACAAATCATTAGGCATGGGCTGATCGTCTACATTTTTGTAATCCTGCAGCTCTTGCTGTTCAAGCTCATTTACTTCTTCGCCTAGCAAAGCCATGCTAAGCACTCCAAAGGTCTATATTGTATTGCTTGGTACAGATGGCATCCATAACAATGTCATCATCAGCCATCTGTTTTTTGTATGGCGCAATATCCTCCGGACGACCTTGGAGTTCGGGCGAAACCAGGCAGAGCTTGAAGTTAGCTTCCTTCAGGCGTTTATAGTCTTTTTTGTCAAGCGACAAACGAGTGAAGCAATCAATCCAAACCCATTCAACCAGGCCCGAGAAATTGAGCACAGTTTCTATGGTCTCAAACTCAGAATAACGCAAGGCAATGCGTTTCTCGCCGCGCTTAGTCAGATTAACAATCATCGGCAGGGATGAATCAAGAAAGAAATAATTCTCGATCTTATACTTCTGCATCAAAGGCAAAATCGTATCTTCAATTCGCTCACTCTTAACATTCAAAATCAGAGTGCCATGATTATTGTACTCAGCGAAGAAAGGCTCAGCATCCTCACCATCCTTAAAGGGGTCATGCTGCAAAATCAAACGTTCACCACGGTCACGCAAATCGATCTCGCAACCAAACTGAGCTGGAACCTGACGCAATGCTTCTAGTTGATTAATGCGATGGGCAATAAAATGCATTTAAATTTCCTTTGCTGAGTGACTAAGCGAGTGCTTCAGTTTGATACTAAAATCGACGGTGCGCTTGATGAACTTTACTTTCGACTTAAAGCCTGTGTTCCACTTAGACTCGCCGTGAATGCGAGGAGGAAAGACCACGTCAAAGCGGACGATGTTGAGATTCTTTTGCCTAGCCATGTAATAGGCATACAAATCTAAAGCAAAGTCATTGGGTGGCTGAGTCCACGACTGAAAGAAAGAACGATGAAAAATATTAGGTTGAGCATTGATATCCCAGAGGTTGGTACCCATGAAACAAGTCTCAAATAGACTCATGCCGCCGGTAAAAAACGAGTCAGATAGCGGCCGGCCACGACGCAAACCCTTAACGTAAATATCTTCTGGGTAGTTTGCTTGCTTAATTAGATCAATGGCTTTAACAATATCGCTGGGATCGGTCTGCATATCGGCGTGAGTCCAACCGATATAATCACTTTGGCAAGCACGCAAACCCTCCAGTATGCCAAAGCCATAACCTTGATTAACAGGCACTCTTAGTGACCGGGCAAAAGAAAACTGTGGCAGCTGACTGGCTAAAGTAGCTGGGCTATCGTCAGTAGAGCCGTTATCAACTAACAGCAGCTCAACTTGCGAATTATCATTGGCAGTGATTTTCCCAAAACGACTGAGAATCAGCGGAATATTTTTCGACTCGTTATAACATGGCATTACCACAGTAAATGTCTGATTCTTTGGATTTGTCATGCCTGAATCTTGCTGACCTCTTTCTTATAGTCATGCCATGAGCACTTACGGAAAAACGACTGCCAGTAAGCAAAGGTCTTAAGATCATTGGGTATGCCAAAAGAGATATAGTCGATAACTTCAAAGACCACACATTTGAGGCCAGAATCGGCTAAGACACCAACCATACTATCGACATAAAACTCGCCGTTGACACGAATATCTTGCTCAAGCATCACCTTCATTGCTTGATCAAAATACTTTGCTTTGCGAAAGAAAAAGGCACCAACTATGGCATGATCAGCGCGCGGATTATCTGATATTGCCTTCTTCACAGAAACACCAGAAATAACTGGAAATTCAGCTGCGGCACTCTCTTCTGTAGGCGCAACTTTAAGCCAACCAAACATTTGAGGGTTTCGTTCACTAGATGGATGATTACGGAAACTAAAAGCAGCCATATCGATAGATTGATCTGCCATCAAGGCTTGCCACTTACTGTGGTCGTAAACAATACCGTTATCGCAGGCACCAATCAACAAACTGGCCTCGGGGTCAATAGCTGGCTCAGCCCCGTCAATACCGAGCTGGCAAGAAGAAGCCTGACCGGCAGTGATACCATCGATAGCTACCACACTAACATTAGGAAACTGCTCAGTCAGTATCCCTTTCAATTGCGAATTATCAAGGTGCTCTTTCTGTGCGACGAAGACATAACGCGAGGCTGGCGGCAAATTATCGCAGGCAAGCACCACCATGGGCTTGTTCGAAACTGGAATAAGCGGCTTGGGCGTCAAATAGCCCACATCGGCAAAGCGAGAGCCTTTGCCCGCCATTGGAATAAGACAGGTGTTAACCAGAAGAGCATCTTTGGCTGTAACCGGGCGATTCTTTCGCCCTGTGCGTGGCTCGTCTTCTGAACCTTCATGGGCCAATCTTGTGAAATAGTCAGACCAGTGTTGATACTCCTCCAGATCACGAGGAGTACCCCATTGCAGCATGTAGTCAACTTCGTAAACTGAGACACGAAGACCATCGGCCACCATGAGGTTGTAAATCATACTGACATAGTATTCGCCGTTGACTTGAATATCTTGCTTCATCAACTCTTGGAAGTAGTGCTTGACGTACTCTCCACGGGAAAAATAGTATGTGCCGTTAGAAGCAAACTCAGCCATGCGATTATCTGTAAATGGCTTCTTCTCTTGAATCGCTTCCAACCAGAGGTTCTTCTCTTTGATAAAGGCATAGTTATCAGTGCCAAGCATGTGCGGATGAAAGTTGCGGTAAGCTGGAACCGAGCCGGCAGCTTTTCGACTGCGGGTTTTTGCTAAGAAGTCAGAGTAGTGCCAATATGAATAGAAATCACAATAGTTGACGATTGTCTCTTCGCCAGAATCTATTCGATCTAAACACTGCCCAACGGCATAAACAGGACCTTTGCGATGGGTATCAATGGTAATTATTTCAGCCTGCGGAGCAATACGATTGAGTACTTCAGCTAACTTTGTCTGAGTCATATGCTCAAGGTTGCAGACAAAAGTAAACTTATCGGCAGGAGAAAACATTGAGACCACATGCTCAATCATCGGCTTGCCGTCTACTTCGATTAATGGTTTCGGCAGCTTGTAGCCAGCTTTTATAAAGCGCTCACCAAGGCCAGACATAGGAATTACAACATGGGTCATAGGCTCTGCCTGTATTTCTCAGCTTCCCAATTGCTCAAATAATCGACTTCGTCCTGGGCCAAATAGGTCATGTCATCAAGCTCCCCACCCAGTTGTAGCATGACGTGGGAACGCAAGACTTCTTCACTTTCTCGACACTTGCGCAAACTCTGCCCGAGAAGCAAAATATGCTCGCCCGAAATTATCACCTTTGGCGGGTGGCCAAACTTCTGCAAATAATCAGCCACAGATTGCACCGCTGAGGCACTATCAAAGTCGGCTAGAGCCAATCCACTAGCACCACAGTAAACCAATTGATCAGGCGTGGCACACGGGGCAAGCAAATAGGCGGAATTGCGCTTCAGGGCATCTTGGAGAATATGGTCATCACTTAAATAGGCTAACCACTTGGTGCCACAAACTTGATTAACGAGAGCAGAGGCAAAATTAACTAGTTTATAGCGATAGAGGTTGAAAGCAAGCTCGCTGGCCAATTTGTCTACCACTTCATTGGTAATCTGCATCACCACTTGCTTATTGGCACCAGCCACAATCAGGCCATGGTTTTCCAAAAATACGATGGCTAGACTGGCCTTGTCAGCAGCAGCCGGCTGCCAATTCTTTTCCCTGAGCTGCTGCTGAAGAGCTACAGCTAAGGCTGGCCCTGGCGTTCTATAAGAAACAAGAAAAAGTGAATCTTGATACTGCGGAAACTCGCTAGCAAAAATATCTCTCACTCTCTTCTGCCAATTCTTGCGACAAACCAGGGCTGCCACAGCTATTGGATGGGTGTGAAGAGTATATTTTCCTAGTAAGCAATGCAGCAGTGCTTCAATCGATGGCCGTCTATTACTAGAAGCAACCGGCGTAAGAGCAGCAGCCACCGCGACTTTGGCCTGGGCCTCAAGCGCTTCAACAGAAAGATTAGCATCACAAGCAGACAAGAACTGCAGCAAAGCAGGCCATTGCAACAAGCAAAAATCAGCCTCAGAGCCGACTTCACTTAGTGCCATACCAGAAGCTTTAACAAAAATGCGGCCATCGTCGAGCTTGACTGATGTGTTACCACCACCGGCCTGCACCAGATCGAAACGCTCTCCAGCAAAACGCGATATTTCTATAAGATCTGCTATTTCAGTTTCTATGGCGTTCATTTTTTCACCAAATCAAGCAACTGAAGAAAGTCATCGAAAATAGTAACACTGCTCATGTCGACAATGGGCTGAATATTTGCAGCTTCAGTATTGAGCCAATAGCAATCAAGACCAAGTTTGCGGGCACCTTCGATATCACGCTCAAAGCTATCACCAATCATACAAAGAGCAGTCAAGGGCAAGTCGAGCTTCTGCGCAGCCAATTCAAATATGCGCGGGTGCGGTTTTTCGTGGCCGCTCTCTTCGCTGGTAACAATAGCCTGTAAATAGGTGGCAATTTTCAAGTGAGCAATTTTGTCAAACTGAACCCGCGCCGTTAAATCAGTGACTATAGCGATTGGCAAACCTACTGACTGAAGAAAAGGGAGACAGCCTGGGCGCAGCTGCATATTGTCAAAAAATGTCTGCCAATAGAGATCTTCAGCAGCTCCAGCTAATAAATGAGGGAAACGGCCAAAGGCCTCAACAATACCTTGAAAATATAGCAATCTACTGTGGGATGAAGCCAATCCGTGCAAGCTCTTATTGACTCTACTGCGGCAAGCAACATACTGAGCCTCGATCGCCTCAAGCCCCTGCTCAAGCTCTGCAGCCAGCCACTGCAAAGCAGCAGCAATAGCCGGTTCGTGAGCCTGTTTATAGTCATAGACTGTATTATCGAGATCAAGGAGAATGCCTTCAAACTTCATGCATTTCTTCCTTGTCTTTCATCAAGTCATTGATGATAAGCAGAATAATCAACTGCACAAAGCCACGCAAATCTTCTGCCCACTCAATTTTACTCTCGACTAACTCTTCTAAATTAGGAATCATTTCACTAGCTAATTTTTGCAATAACGCTGGTGGCACTGGCTCTGAGAGAGTCAAATCTTGCTTTGATAGATTTTCGCTGTAGTCCCAATGTAAGAGCAGACCATTAGCCATAAGCTCTTGCACTAAATCTTCTAGATGAATACTTGAACTTAGTGACAACTTGAGCGAAAGTTTAGCCTGAGCTGTTAGAGAGCCCTCATCAAGCAAAGCCTGGGGATAATAGCGAATACAGAGATCAGCAAACTCTCTCTGGGGAGAAATAAATTTGTCTGCGTCATTCTTTCGGCGATTGATCTGAGCATTAGCTTGCTTCTCGGTATATCCTCGTTCGCGGTGATCGCGACTGACTTTCCAAAAAGTCTTAAGCTCCGCTTCTGGATCCATGAAAATTTTCAGATCAATTACTTTTCTTGACTTAGGCAAATAGAAAGTGTGTAAACCAGAAAGAACAATAAAATCGTTGGGCTCAATCACCCGAGCGCTAGTAAAGGCACCAGTTGAGTGATCATAGTCGACACGCTCAACACTCCGTCCGCGTTTCAAATTGAAGAGTGTATCGGCCTGCCTGTGGAGGAAATTGGCTTTTGGATCAAGATGGGTAATATCTTTTTTCCAATTTTCGTCGTGACGAGCCCATTTGTGATCAGCGTCACCTTCAAGCTCAACCACGCGATTTTGCAGTAAGGCCTTTATGTCTTTGAGCAGTGTTGATTTACCAGCACCACTATCGCCACCAATACCAATGACAATAGCTCTCTCGCGCTTATAAATTGAATTACTGCGCACACCAGTGCGATAGCAAAGCACGATATTGGCAAGCAAAGTTGCCTCTAGCAAAGTAAAGGCCAGAGAAGAAAGGTGCTCACCAGGAATGCCTAAATTCAAAGCATTACCGCAAAAGACAATGGCCGGATAATCGAAGTGATGGAAAAAGAGAAAATAGAAAAGATAGAAGCAAGAAAGGGCCATACCAGCTGGCACAATGCGGCTATCACGTCGGCTATATTTGATCATGAAAATGCTGAGAAAAGGCACAATCCAAACGTACCAGCCGGGCGCAGGCACAATGAGAGCGACAAATAAAGCAAAGACAATATTGAGAAAGGCATCTAATAAGTCAAGATTGATTTTGGGATAGAGGGCAAAACGCACATAGGTGCTGCACACAGCCAGAACTGGCAAGAAAATGTGCATTGAACCAATGCTGATGTAAGACTCAAAGATCTGGCTCTGCTTGGGATTATGCAAAACAATTGCCTGAAAACCAGGCGACGACAAGAAGGGATAGACCCAGAAGATAAGCATGAGAAGCGAACAGACGAGATAAAGCCCGGCCATCTTGGGCTTCTGATTGCGATAAATATAAGTGAGACAGAGGGGCAGGGCCGCCGCCACGTGAGACTTAGTCGCCAGAGCTAAACCAAAGAGCAGCGCCGATTTAAGCGTATCGTGTTTGCGCAAGAAATAAACAGCAGAAAACAGTATCGCTGTTGGTATCAAGTCGAGCTGTGAGTGAATGTAGCAAGCATAAAATATGATTGGCGAAAGAAAGTAATACCAGAAAACTTTGTTGACCCTTGCCGGAAACATTTTGACCAATAGGAACGCAATCAAAATATCGCTAAGAAGAGTGGGCAATTTCATAAAGAAATTGACGAAATAGGTATTTTCGAAACCAACAAGCTTCAGAGGCAGACAAAAGAAAGCGACGATATAAAGCATCAGCGGCTGATAAGGAAATTGATCCCGCTGTGTGGTGGTTTGAAAATAGAAATCCCAAGGGTTGTCAAAGTGACCGATAAAGTGCTGAACAAACGGCACAAATAGCTGGTTCATATAACCAGACGAAAAAAGCACCATCAGCAAAACCTTGGCAAAAACCACCAGAGCAAAAGCGCTGAGGCCAATTGGGGCCACAGACTTGAGAGCAGCACCCGCTGTGCCACCGTCGAGCTTATCTGCTGGATTCAAAATCGGTTTTGCTTTTGCTTCCATCAACCCTGCTTGATCACTTTCTATTTTGATATGCCCGCTCTTTGGAGGCGGACCACTACTTACAACCACATCAAAACAATCGACTGCGGCCAAATAACTGTATCAAGTGGCTACAATGCAAACAGAGTCAATTTTATCGTTACTACTTAGAAGCAGTGCCTTCTGGGTAGTAAATGAAATCGCAGCGGAATGGTGCCGGAGCGTCTTTGAAATCAGCAGGCAAGGGAGCAAAGGGTGACTGAGTTCTCACCGAGTCAACAGTTCTCTCAATAGCCCGTTGACCACCGGTGGCGCTGACCGTATGAACATCGGTGCACAGACCTGGTCGAGTAATTAGAAATTCAACGGCTACGCTGTAGCGATGGTCAGACTTAAGTGGCCGCCAACCTTCTGCCAGGCGATTCTGCAGATCTATGCAGTAGCGCTGTTGCTCAGGAGTGTAGCTATGTTCGCTCACCGGTGAAACCATTACTTTGTGAGGACCAACTGGCTTGGCCGGCTCGGCACTAGTTGTAGTGGTAGTTGTTGACGTAGTGGTGGTCTTGTCTCCAACTTTATCGGTCTTACTGCATCCAGTCACTATGACAGCCGCAGGGATAAGCAATGAACACAAGAGAACCGACAGGCGCATGGTAAGACCTCGAATAAGATAGACCCATTCTACACGAGGGCGAATAAGTCATGTATCACCTGAAAGCCTTCAGCAACTGTAAAAATCCGGTAAGCACAAAAAAGTTGGGCGCGAAAGAAAGAAATCCGCCCAAGAAATAGACAGCTAATGCTCGATAGCTTCCACCGGTCGCCTAATTTGAGCGCCAACGCAAAGGCCGTCATTAAAATCGAGGTCGAGATATGCCTCTTTCAGCCCCCGGCTCATGACATAGCTCAACTGCACAACTTTGTTGTCAATCACTTTCTTCTCACACAGACGACTGCCGAGAAGCTTTTCAAGCTGTTGAACATCTTTGCCTATCAATCTTCCCGAGCCAATCAAGTCGTGAACCATTGAATAGCGGGTCGGACCAACGCCAAAATCCCAAATCTCACTATTAAACGGCAAAGGTGTGGGATCTTGCACAAACGAAATAGCCAGTACTGCTATGGCAATCAAGAGAATTAACTCTATGGCCAACAACCACTTGAATATAGGCCGGGTCCGCCACAAAGTTTTGAAATCAAGTTTACTCAAGGTCTACCGGCCAAGTCCTAT
>JAUPUU010000283.1 GCA_030917395.1 Cyanobacteriota bacterium erpe_2018_sw_21hr_WHONDRS-SW48-000092_B_bin.40 | reverse complement strand
GGTAGGACCGCCCAAGGCAATACCTAAGAATACCATACCGTTAGCGATGATGTACAGTAATGCTTCTAAGTTGGCCAAGTTGTTAACACGAACTGAACCTGCGGTGTTCACACCATGTACAACAGAAGCTTCTGAGCCTTGGGGAGAAATTGTACCGTTGGTGGCACCTTGCAATGTAGGTGATGTACCATCATTTAGATGCTGTGTTTGTGAGCCTGTAGTGTAGTTCTGACGAGCTTGTTCACCAGTAGCACCCATCGAGTTTTGCTCGGTTTGATTACCAGAACCAAATGCATCTTGGGCTAGTGCAGGAGCTGCGATTGAGAGAGTACCGACAACAGCTAGTGAAGCGAAAGCCATAGTAAATTTTGACAAAATGCGCATGGTTGAGGTACCTCCTGGGGCACACAAAGGTTTAGTAAGCCAACTACTTCTGTTTCACCGGCGCCAGCGCCTCTTGGAAACGTGAGCCCAATGTAATCAAAAACAGGGCGAGAGTCAACGGCAATTTTGTTAGCTAGACAACAATTCGCCGGCATTTAATTGGCAAATTCTTGGCATCTACCAATATCTGGGCAGTCTCCAGCGAAAACCCTAAGCCCGTGCCAACTTTCCCAAACAAATTCTTTTTGATGCCCCGGTACAGGCCGGTACATTATTAGGAATTCCGAAATTAGTCGTGTATGCCAACAGAGCAAACAACAAAGCCTCTTTGAACTTGGGTGAAACGCCAAAATCTTCGTGCTGGCGAATTGTTAGCGGTGTGGGCCAGCGCGAGGTAAGCATGCCTATCAATGTCGGATTGGCAGCCCCACCACCAGCCAAAACCAATTCGCTGAATGGCACTTGTGGCGCTATAAAGCGCTCATAAGCCTCAACTATTGATGCCGCCGTAAAGGCAGTGAGAGTGGCAACAATATCAGCCGAACTAAGATCTGCCGCTTGCCACTGTTCAACCAGGTCAGTCGCCATCGAACGGCCAAATAATTCGCGACCGGTGGTCTTGGGCGGCGCCAAATGCAAGTAAGGAAGCGCCAAAAGCTCTTTCAATATGCGCAAGTTAGGGGTACCAGAAGCAGCCACGGCTCCGTCTTCATCAAACTCACGGCGATAAAGAAGGCGCATAGCTTCGTCAATCAGCACATTGGCTGGCCCTGTATCAAAAGCCATGACAGCCTGCCCGTGACTATCGATCACTGTAACATTGGCGATACCGCCAAGATTAAGTACTCCAAGAGCCGTGCGGCTCTTGCCGAAAATCACTTGATCGGCAAATGAGGTAAGCGGCGCACCTTGACCGCCTAAAGCCACATCAGCAGTGCGGAAGTCACCAATTGTGGTGACTCCAGTACGAGCAGCAATCACCGAAGGATCACCCAATTGCAAAGTTCCAGCCGTGCTCATGCCCCAAAACTGACTAAGATCTGGCGCATGCCAAATCGTCTGACCATGGGAGCCAATCAAATCAATTTCGATGCCCTTACGCCGAGCCGAGCGAATCACCTGCAAACTTGCCTGGGCAAAAATTTCACCGAGACTGGCATTAAGCAGACAAATCTGCCTCAGGTCGGTCTGCCCTTCCGCTACCAAACGAGCCATTTGATGCTTAAAAGTAGGGGCAAATTCCACCGACTCGCTATGTAAAAACTCCATTTTCAAGGGTGGTAAATATGAGTCTCCCGAAGCAGAGCCTCCGCCCTCTGAGGATGCTGCCCTGTCTGGTCCGATAGCAAAAACAGCGGCGTCAATACCATCCATAGAAGTGCCACTATTCAAACCTAGTACATTCATAGACTTCAAAATCTGAGACATCAATTACAACCTAAAGAACCAGAGGAAACCGGAAAACCCTTACGTGACCCAAAAAATGACAAGGCACAACGGTGCGCCAATATTGTAATGGTTTAACCGCCTCGCAACAAACTGTCTAACTAGCAAGCTCGGCTCAAGCCAAGTGTTATAGCAATGCTAGAATTAGCAGTCTATATAAGCCAGTCTATATAAGCCTTTCATATACATACTTGAAACAAAGGTGGAGTCATGATTTCTGGAAATTCTTCCAAACCCAAGGTTCAGCAAGATTCATCTATGATGATCGGTCTCGGCAAAGCCAGTCGGCGTGCCTACGGATTTGATGAAATTGCTCTGGTACCAGGCGATTACACCCTAGACCCTGAACTTTGCGACATTTCCTATCAACTGGGCCCACACAAATTTGAAACTCCAATCATTGCCTCAGGCATGGATTCAGTGGTCGACGTCAAAGTAGCAGCGACACTGGGCAAACTCGGTTCCCTTGGGGTCCTCAATTTGCAGGGCATTCAAACCCGCTACGAAAACCTTGAAGAAATTTACGAAAAAATTGCCAAGTGCGACAAAGATAGCTTTGTCGAAGTTATGCAAGAGCTATACAAGGCACCAATCCAAGATGCCCTAATTCAAAAGCGCATTGAGGACATCAAAAAGAGCGGTGCCATCACTGCCGTTTCGATTACACCAAACTTCGCTGAGAAATACGGCCCAGTAGCCGTAGCAGCAGGTTGCGACATCATCTTTGTACAATCTACTGTAACGGGAATTGAGCACAGGTCAGCCCTTGGTACACCCAGCTTGAACCTGGCTAAGTTTGTCAGCAAGCTTGGGGCTCCAGTCGTAGTTGGCAATTGCGTCACTTACAAAACTGCTCTAGAACTTTTAGAAACAGGAGTAGCTGGCATACTGGTTGGCATTGGACCAGGTGCCGCTTGCACATCCCGCTCAGTCTTGGGCATTGGTGTACCGATGGCCACAGCAATCGCTGATTGTGCGGCCGCTCGTGCCACATACATGCACGAGAAAGGACTAGCTCCGGATCAAGCTCCTACAATGATCGCCGATGGCGGCATGGTCACTGGTGGCGATATCTGCAAGGCCCTGGCTTGCGGAGCCGACGCCGTCATGATTGGCTCACCATTCGCCCGTGCCACAGAATCACCTGGTCATGGCTTCCACTGGGGTATGGCTACACCAAGCCCAGTGCTGCCGCGGGGCACACGCATCAAAGTTGGCACCACCGTTTCGCTCGAGCGCATTCTTAACGGCCCAGCTCTAACTGATGATGGTACGCAAAACCTTACCGGTGCCATCAAAACTAGTATGGCCACTCTCGGTGCCTCTAATTTGAGCGAAATGAAAGAAGTAGAAGTAATTATTGCTCCTTCGATTTTGACCGAAGGCAAGGTCTACCAAACCGCACAACAACTGGGCATGGGCCGCAAATAATGACAGAGAAGCTGAGCGCTAACAAGAATTGGCTCATTGCCCTGTCGGGCACCCTTGTTACCGCATCTAGCTTCTGCTTGGCCATGAGCGAGATTAGCGCTAGTGGCCGCGCCAGCTCTGCTGACTTTAAGCTAGGGCCTAACTTTAAGCTAGTGCAATACCCCGAGAAAGAAAGCAGCGCCACTCGACTGATTGCTTCGGCAGACGTTGAGCGCGATCACAAACTATTAGCCGCAAGTGGAGCCCAGGCCGTAGCACGCAGCGGCATATTTACAGCAGACACAATTGCCGACATCGCCGAAGAAGCAGCACCGTCTGTGGTGAATATTGAAATTCACCGCAAAGACGAAGCTAGCGCTAACGGCATGCCCAACCTTGATTTGTTCGACTTACCAAATTTCGGCAATGGCAATTTTCGCTTCTTTTATAACGGCCACGAAGTCTCACCTAACAATCCCGTACCAAAATATGCGCCCAAAGCAAAACGAGCCAGTGCCACCGGTTCAGGCTTTGTCATTCGCCCAGATGGCTATATTTTGACCAATGCCCACCTGGTCAAAGGGGCGGCCGATATTCGCGTCAGCCTCACAGACAAGCGTTCATTTGAAGCCGAAGTGGTAGGTGTGGACAGCTTCTCTGACCTGGCGGTACTAAAAATCAATGCCTCAGAACTACCAGCCCTAAAATTTGGTAGCTCGGAAAAGCTTCGCCCAGGTGAGTTTTCTATTGCCATTGGCTCACCCCTAGGCTTTGACCACACAGTCACCCTAGGCATTATTTCGGCCGTGGGCCGTACCATTGCAAACCCCAATACCGGCAATGCCAACTTCATTCAGACCGATGCGGCTATTAACCCCGGCAACTCTGGCGGGCCATTGCTCAACTTACGCGGTGAAGTTATTGGAGTAAACACAGCCATGCAGGCCGATGCTCAGAACATCGGCTTTTCTACCCCCATAGACTTAGCTAAGAGCGTTGCTGACGACCTTATTAATCACCGCTCCATTAGCAGACCATGGCTGGGCATTGGCATGAGCGAGCTGAATGAAACCCACGCCAAGAGCTTAGGTCTGCCGCTTACAACTAAAGGCGTCTTCATTAGTAAGGTCTACGAAGGTTCTCCAGCTCAGCAAGCCGGTATCGAACCTGGAGACATCATTCAAAAACTCGAAGGCAAAAAGATTATTCTCACACCGAAAGATGTGCAAGAAACTGTACGCGCCCGCAAAGTTAACGAGACAGTCGCTTTCACAATTCTGCGCGGCAACAGCACAAAAGAATTGTCAGTCAAGATTGGTCACTACCCTGACTTGAACACGACTCAAAGCGAAAGTAAAACAACATTGCCTGGAACAGCTCCCAATAGCAATAGCGGCAATAGCGGCGAGCCGGGAAGCTCTAGTAGCTCAGCTATTATTCGCGGCACTACAAAAACAGTACCGCCGCAGCCAAAGCCTGGCGAGAAATTTTAGACCCGCTCTAAAACTTGATTAGTCTAACCTTTAGCCGTAGCCAAAATGCGCAAAGCGGCCATGGCAGCTCCAAAGCCGTTATCTATATTGACCACAGTAAGACCAGCAGCACAACTATTGAGCATACTCAGTAAGGCGGCCACGCCTTCAAAGCTGGCGCCATAGCCAATTGAGGTCGGCACAGCAATAACTGGCTTGTCTAAAAGGCCACCAACAAAGCTGGCGAGAGCACCGTCCATTCCGGCAACAACCACTGTAACGTGTGCCTTGCGCAACAAGGCAAGACTGTCAAATAGTCGATGAACACCAGCCACGCCAACGTCGTAAACGCAGCTAACTGGATAACCAGCTGCCACTATAAATAGTGCCACTTCTTCAGCGACAGCAATATCAGCGGTTCCCGCGGTAACAATCGAAACCGATGGTGCATCTTTCTTCGGCATAGGCAATTGGCCAAAAACAAGGGCTTTTGGCTGGGGCAAATATTCGCAGTCGTTTAAGGGAATCTCAACACCAGATTTCTCAAGAACATGGCTGGAAGCGACACTTGACGCAATAGCGTTTGATGTAGTGGCGTTCGCCATCGCGGCATCACTTGTAGTAGAGCTTGTCTCAGAGCCAGTGCTCGAGCCTTCAGTGGCCGCACTCGATGAGCTTTGACCAGAGCCATTAGACGGGCTCTGATTGGTAGCGGCTGAAAAGCTGTGAATCGCCGCCCCAGAGTTCTGGCTAGCTGCCGCAGCCCTGTTGTAAAGGCGCACAACTTCTTTTGCTTGTGCCTCTTCAACCCTTGTAGCAACTACTATGGAATTGCTGGCGCGCAACTTAATGGCAATGTCAACAATCTGCTGGGGCGCTTTACCCGGGCAAAAAATTACTTCAGGAAAACCTTGCCTGAGGCCTCGATGCAGGTCTGGCTTAGCGAAGCCAAGGTCTTGATAGGGCAGAATTGCTAGCCTTTCACAGGCATCGCTGACCGAAATACCGCCTTGCGATACCGAACGAAGTAGGTCTTCGACTGATTTGCGGTCCATTAAACTACCTATTTCATGCTGAATTCAGTGTTGAATTTAGCACGGAAAGCAGCCTTGACAATATCAGTCTGAAATCTATCTAGTCTAATGCTAGTCTCTGGCTAAGTTCTATCTAGTCGCTTGCTAGCTTCTGCTTAGGTTCTTACTAGAAACCAGTGCCGCGGCTTTTCCTTGACTGTAGCCTTCCGGATCAATCTCAAACTGCCTGATACCGGCGCCAGCACGTTCATTGGCAGCGTTCAATGCTGCTATTAGTTTTCCCGCCAATTCAGGCTCAGCGGCAAAGCGCGATAATTCATCAGAGCCAACTTCGACAGAAGCTCTAGCACTGTCGGCATCAGTAAGATAGCGCACGCGCACTTGGCGAAAAGCGAAATCGCGCACCACTTGCTCTAGTTTGTCGATCAGACTGAGGCGGGACGGAGTTATATAAGTATTCTCGACAAAACGAGAAGAAAGACAAGCTGCCTGTGGTCTATCCCATGAAGGCAGGCCCTGCTGGCGAGCCAGTGCTCTAATTTCATTCTTGCTCAAACCAGCATCCATCAATGGAGCCAAAACACCAAACTGCTTGGCCGCTTGATGGCCCGGGCGATAGTCACTAAGGTCATCAACATTAGCACCATAGGTAATGGCACAGACAGAAAGCTGTTTTTGCATTGCGGCTAAATATTCAAAGAGTGTACTCTTGCAAAAGAAGCAACGCATACTATCATTAGCGCGATAATCTTCTGAATCAACTTCGTCTGTATTGATCTCAATCAAATCAAAATTAGCCTGCTTGGCCTGCTGTCGAGCCGCCTCTAACTCAGCTTGAGCCAAACTGGGCGAAAGAGCAATTACAATGTGAGCCCGACTACCCAAGGCTAACTTGGCATAGTGAGCGAGCACAGAGCTGTCCACACCTCCAGAATAAGCGACGATAACGCTTTCAAGCCGGCGCAGTTTTCCTATTAACAGCTGTTCTTTTTCGGCTAGTTCTTGCGGAGAAGCTAGCGATTCTTTATGGTCCATCTATCTAGCAGTCTACTTTTTTGCAGTTATAGCAGGCAAGTTAACTGAACTCGTCGTGCCGCTGGCGATGCGATCTAACTCGTTGCGAATTGCAGTCTCATCTATATTATCAACTGAATCGCTCAAGCGCAGCAATGTGGCCTGCAACTGCTCATAGGGTAAAGGCTGAGGACGACCAACAAAAATCTTCTCGTTCACTGTCTTAGCCAGACCTTCTGCAGCAGAGAGCAACTCTTCATAGAGCTTCTCACCAGGGCGCAAACCAACAAACTCGATTTTGATATCGTGACCCGGGCGAAGTCCAGAAAAACGAATCAGGTCATTGGCCAAATCAAGAATCTTAACTGGCTTGCCCATATCAAGAACGAAGATCTCACCACCAGAGCCATAGGCACCGGCCTGCAAAATTAACTGCACAGCCTCTGGAATGAGCATAAAATAGCGCGTCGCTTCAGGATGGGTCACCGTCACTGGGCCACCAGCGGCAATTTGGTCTCTCCAGAGCGGAATTACCGAACCACGACTGGCCAGAACATTACCAAAGCGAACAGCCACATACTTAGTAGCAGAACGTTGAGCCAAATCTTGAATAATCAATTCGGCTAAGCGCTTTGTAGCGCCCATAACAGAAGTAGGATTAACGGCCTTGTCACTGGAAACTAAGACGAACTTATCAACCTTGTGAGCATCCGAAAGCTCGGCTACTACTTTGGTACCAAAAATGTTGTTAGCAATCGCCTCAAAGACATTCAGTTCCATTAAAGGAACATGCTTGTGAGCTGCGGCATGGAAGACCACATTAGGCTTGTGATTGAGGAAGACTTGCTCTAAGCGCTTACGGTCGCGCACATCGGCAATAATTGGCACGATTTCTACTGGCTCAGGCAAACGCGAAAGCTCTTGCTGAATATAGAAAATCGAATTCTCACCCTTGCCTAAAATGACAAGACGACGAGGCTGGAAGCGCAAAATCTGACGGCAAAGTTCACTGCCAATTGAACCGCCAGCACCGGTAACAAGAACGGTTCTGCCTTCAATATAGCTAGCAATAGAAGCACTATCGAGCTTAACGGGATCTCGACCAAGCAAGTCTTCGAGAGAAACTTCGCGCAACTGATTGATGCTGACGTGGCCGTTAATGAGCTCAAACAAGCCTGGCAAAATGCGAGTTTCAACTTCGGCGCTGCGACAAACCTCTACAATTTTGCGAATTTCAGAAGCCGGAGCCGAAGGCATGGCAATGATTACTTGATCAATAAAGAGATTTTCGATCAAGCGCGGCAATTCAGAAGTGGTACCGAATACGGTGATATTGCCGATGCGCTTACGCAATTTAGATGGATCATCATCAATCAAGCCAATTACATCAACACCCAAATCTGAGCGCTGGTTAAGCTCTTTCAAAACCATCATACCGGCATCACCGGCGCCAACCACAAGGGCACGCCGGCGCACAGGCTGACGCCAGTGCTTGCGCTGCCAGTGCTCGGTCTGCAAACGGCGCACAACCCGAGAAGTGGTCATAAGGAAGAAACAGAGTCCGCTATCAATAACGAGGATGCCATAAGAGAGTAAGTGGCCTTCCACACGCAGCAAGTCAACGCCAATAGCCCGCAGTGCTAAGACTACGGCACTGACAGTGAGCACCGAAACCGCTAACTCCATTACCTCAGTCAGGCCGGTGTAGCGCCAGAGGCGGCCATACACACCGTAAGACCAGTTGGCCAAGATTCTCATTGCGACGAAAACAGGAATGACTTTGATTAACTGAGAAGCATAAACAGGGTCTATGCGACCATCAAAGCGAATTAAATAGGCGCCAGCCAAAGACAGTGCAACAAGAAGAGAATCGAGAACAACCTGGGTGACTCGCATCCAAGGAAAACGCGGACCATAACTAACGGCTTCGACAGGCGAAGGACCGTCGGGATTAGGGATATTGGTGATTTTAGGCTCTGAAGAACTCAATGACTACCCTCGTACTGAACCCGTGCTTAATTGAACACAAATTCTCAAGTAGAGATATTAGCACTAGTCATGAGGTAGAAAACTTACGCTCAGTTCAGGTTAGGTAGCGCTAAGAAACGCTCATCTTACCCTTCTGCTTGGCTATCCACTCTTTAACCCGCTCAGGAGGCAGGCCTAGAGCATGGGCGGTACCCTTAACTGCAGTTTCGTGGCCGACGTCAAGGCGGAGGATGTCGTTATACATCTTCACGCACATTAAGCGCATAGGACCATCCTTAAGACTGCCGGTAGCAGACCAGACAATCACGGAAACAGCCAGGTAGCCAATAAAAATGGAGCCAATACCGGAAAGAATCAAGGCATTTTTGAGAATTGGATAGCTTTTGCCCACCCAGAAATACATTCCAGCTTCATAAGCAATGAAGAGAACTAGGAATAGCATTGGCTTAAATTGATAGCGACTGGCGAAATCGTCTTCAGGTGGCTTGGCGAAAATATTACCCCTAGAGCTTTTGAACCATTCTGTATTGATTTTCTTTTCTGGAGGGAAAACAAAACTCGCACCTACCAGCACGCAGAACAAGAAGAAAGGTCCGTAGTAGCAGTGAATTGGGTCGCGGCTGACTACTTCATAGTAGGCCAGCACCCAGGGCAAACTAGAGCCAAGCATGCAAACCATGAAGAATCGCCCAGCACCGATGCGCTGTTCGAGACTGGCACCGAAAGCCCACATAAAGAAGCAGTTAACAGCCACTTGCTGCACATCGAGTGAGGCGAAACTAGACTTAAAGCAGAAAGTAATAAAATCAATAACGGCTTGCTGCACGGGAACAATGGCAGCGGCGTTGCCACTAAAGGCCAGCTTCAGATAAGAGAAAGCCGTCTCAACGGCTTTGCTCGCCGATACCCCCATCAAACAGTTGTTAGTGAGCCATCTTTCTAGGGGGCCGGGAGAAGCGGCCATAAAGTAGTTGACGCCGAACATAAATACCAGAATCAGACTGGCAATAGGTATGACATTCTGGGCATCAAACTTGATCTTTGGCGTGATCGTAGGTGAATTAGACATAAACCCGCTTTACTTTCTGAAGAGTGCTATTGCCTGTGCTTCCTGATTTTTTTAATGGTAAATAAATCGATATTGCTAAATAAACTCAGCCTCTAAATATACAGAGCTGAGAATACATAGTCAAAATCTAATCTACCCTCTTTGCATGATTTTCAGCCAAAACCGAATTATCAGCCAGTGCAAATTTGTGAGACTAAATGACGATGTTGACCAGCTTGTCTGGCACAACGATCACTTTACGCACAGGCGAATCGCCGAGCTTAGCCTTCATCTTGTCGTCAGCAAAAGCAATGGCCTCTGCTTTCTCTTTTCCGATACCGCGCGAGACGCCGATTTTGCTGACGATCTTGCCGTTAACCTGCAAGACCAATTCAATATCGTCGTCGTAGGTAAGAGCTTCTTCGAAGCTAGGCCAGCTAGTGACGTGAATCGAATCACTTTCACCGTTGGCATAGCCACACTGATGCCAAAGCTCTTCGGTGATGTGCGGTGCCATAGGAGCCATAACCAAAAGCAAGTTGCGAATGGCAAAAGTAAGCAGCGCCGAAGGCCCCTGCGGGTTAACTTCTTGCACATACTTATAAAGAGCATTAACTAGCTCCATACAGCGAGCGATGGCTGTGTTGAAGCCATAATCTTCTTTACCAAGATCGGCGGTGACAGCCTTAACAGCCTTGTGCACTTGCTTAAGCAAGGCCTTGTCGGCCGTGTTCAACGAAGCAACGTCAAACTTGTGACCAGCACTGGCGTCAACACTAGCAGCATCAAGACAGCCTTTCTCACGCAGCTCGTCAACCAAGCGCCAGATACGACCGAGGAAGCGATACTGTCCAACGGCGCCGTCTTCGTTCCACTCTAATTCTTGCTCAGGTGGTGAAGCAAACAGTGTAAAGAGACGAGCAGCATCAGCACCATATTTCTTGAAGAAATCTAGAGTGCCGACCACGTTGCCGCGTGACTTAGACATCTTCTCGATGCGGCCAGATAGCGGTGAATGCATTGTCACCATACCTTGCGAAAGCAAGTTGGTGAATGGCTCAGCGCACTTCACCAGACCCATATCGCGCAGGGCACGGGTAAAGAAACGGGAATAAAGCAGGTGCAAAATGGCATGCTCAACGCCGCCCACATATTGGTCAACGGGCATCCAGTAGTTGACTTTCTCTTGAGAGAAGGCAGCTTCTGGATTCTTCGCATCGACATAGCGCAAGAAGTACCAGGACGAGTCAATGAAGGTGTCCATGGTGTCGGTTTCGCGCTGTGCACTGCCACCACATTTGGGGCAATCAATGGTCAACCAATCGGTCATTTTCTTAAGCGGCGAGCCGCCTTCACCAGTAAACTCAACTCCCTCAACAGGAAGAATGACAGGCAACGAGGCTTCTGGCACAGGGCTAATGCCGCATTTTTCGCAATGTACAAGGGGAATAGGGCAGCCCCAATAGCGCTGGCGGCTAATTAGCCAGTCTCTCAAACGGAACTGCGTGCGTTCTTTACCCGCTTGATTCTGCTCAGCCCAAGCAATCATTTTGAGCTTAGCTTCGGCACTACCAAGGCCGTTGAACTCACCCGAGTTAAGCATAATGCCATGCTCAAGATAAGCAGCCTTCATGCCGCCCTCGGTGGCCTTTCCATCAACTGAGATTACCTCAGTAACAGGAAGATTGAAGACTTTGGCAAAAGCAAAGTCGCGTTCATCGTGGGCGGGCACGCCCATAACTGCACCAGTACCGTAGCTCATCAGAACATAGTCAGAGACGAGAACCGGCACGGCTTCGCCGTTAAACGGATTAATTACGTGAGAACCAGTAGGCACACCGGTCTTTGTCTTCTCAGTGGTCATGCGATCGAGTTCGGTCTTCTTCTTCGACAGCTCGACATACTCTTCTACTTTGGCCTTATTCTCAGGCGTAGTGAGCTGGGCAACCAAAGGATTTTCTGGAGCAAGAACCAAATAGCTGACACCAAAAGTAGTATCAGGGCGAGTAGTGAATACTTGCACTTGCAGCTCTGGCTTCTCTTTTACTTTGAAGTAAAGCTCAGCCCCTTGCGACTTGCCAATCCAGTTTTGCTGCATGACGCGCACGCGCTCGGGCCACCCCTTCAATGTATCGAGGTCAGCGAGCAGCTCTTCGGCATAATTTGTAATTTTGAGGAACCACTGATGCATCTGTTTTTGTTCAACAGGTGTCTCAGGGTGGCGCCAGCAAGCGCCGTTCTCGACTTGCTCGTTGGCTAATACAGTGCAACACTCAGGGCACCAATTGACCGGTGCTGACTTGCGCACTGCCAAACCAGCTTCGTACATCTTCAAGAAAATCCACTGGGTCCAACGATAATAATTGCTGTCGCAAGTAGTTACTTCGCGATCCCAGTCGTAGCTTGTGCCAAGCTTTTTCAACTGTTCATCGCGCATAAAGCGAATATTTTCTTTGGTCCACTTTTCAGGGTGCAGCTTACGCTTCATAGCAGCGTTCTCAGCAGGAAGGCCAAAGGCATCCCAACCCATGGGGTTCAAGACGTTAAAG
This sequence comes from Cyanobacteriota bacterium erpe_2018_sw_21hr_WHONDRS-SW48-000092_B_bin.40, assembly GCA_030917395.1. Classification (GTDB taxonomy): domain Bacteria; phylum Cyanobacteriota; class Vampirovibrionia; order Obscuribacterales; family Obscuribacteraceae. The sequence continues at coordinate 3,137 of JAUPUU010000283.1, read as the reverse complement.
CCTTGCATACGACGTTGACGACTAATTACGTCAGAAATAGTGTAAACCCGCATGTGGCCCATGTGCAGGTCGCCAGAAGGATAAGGAAACATGACTAGGGAATAAAATTTGGGTTTAGAATCGTTATCAATAGCCTTGTAGATACCGAGCTTTTCCCACTGTTGCTGCCACTTTTCATCAATATCTTGTGGACAATACTGGCTAACCATCGCTAACTATCCCCTTCAGACGCCAAAATGACGTCATTTACGACCACCCTCTCAAGCTTCACAGCTTTAAGCCTTTGAATCTTACTTCCTCTGTTTTCATCCCTCAAGAAGAAATGGCCGCATGCTAAGATTTTTAGCATTTATAGAAGAAGGGCGAAAATGGAAACAATCAGCACACCGGCTAATAGCCTTGCCAACATGACCGAAACAGCAAAAAAAGAAGGCATCTCAGAGGCCGTCATAGCCGAAGCCGTTGAGCTTTGCCGAGGCGCTGAAGCACTTCCTGAAGGCGTTCTTGGTCTAGCCCGCAAACTAGATAAAGCCTATAAAGCTGGCCGCAAGCTACGCGTCAAACTAGGCGTAGACCCAACTTCTACCGATTTGCACCTGGGCCACGCCGTAGTTGTAAGAAAACTAAGAAGATTCCAAGAATTTGGCCACCAAATTGTTCTCATCATTGGCGGCTTCACCGCCATGATTGGCGACCCCACTGGCCGCAACTCCACTCGCCCGCAGCTCACGGAAGAAGAAGTAGCTGCTAACGCCCAGACCTACATCGACCAAATTGGTTTGATTCTTGACGTTTCTAAGACCGAAGTGGTTCGCAATCAAGACTGGCTTGCTCCACTTACCCTGAAAGAAGCAATCAAACTGGCCAGCACGGTGACAGTAAACCAGCTCATTGCCAAAGAATCATTTGGCGATCGTCTAGAAAAGCAACAGCCTGTCTCACTACACGAGCTTTTCTACCCGCTACTACAAGCCTACGACTCAGTTGAAATCCGCGCCGACATCGAGCTAGGCGGCACAGACCAGCGCTTCAACATTCTGCAAGGTCGTGAACTGCAACCCCATTACGGTATCGAGCCGCAAATGGCCATGCTTCTTCCACTATTGGAAGGTACCGATGGCGTGCAAAAAATGTCTAAGTCTTACGGCAATTACATTGGCCTGAAAGAAAATGCCAAAGACATGTTCGGCAAGTGCATGCGCATTAACGACGACCAGATTCTCAAATACTTTGAACTAACCACCACACTAACTGGCGCTGAAATTGACGCCATTGAAGCAGCGCACTTAAAAGAAGGTGGCAACCCCAAAGACGCTAAGCTGAAATTGGCACACCAGATCGTCACGCAGTATCACGGTGTAGAAGTAGGCAACCAAACCCTTGCTGATTGGAACAATGTTCACAGCGAAGGCCAAGTGCCGCAAGACATGCCACTCTATCCGGTGCCAGAACCACAAGCCGCATTCAGACTGCTTGTCAATTGTGCGCTTGTGCCCAGCGCTAGCGCCGCCAAACTTCTGTTCGGAGAAGCAAGTGGAGTGAAGCTCGATGGAAACCCAATAATCGATGCAAACGAACAGATTAAGCTGAACAAGGGCGAAACAAAAGTTTTGCAAGTCGGCAAGCGAAAATTTGTGAGACTAACCAACGAGAGCTAACGAGAACTCACTATTCTTGCGAGTAGTGAGTCTGTGTTGTAGGCTGGTGCAATGAAGAGAATGGTTATAGCTTTAATTGCTTTGATTGCGGCAACAGCAGCAGCAAGTCCTGCCAACTCGCAGGGAGTAAAAGGCGACAAAAGCTCAGCATGTATCTCTCGCAATGAGCTCCGCTTAGTCGCAGGCAACACAGAGGCAGCTAGATGGGCTAATTTAGCTAAAATCGGTCCGAAACTAATCGGCTCTACGCAAAACAATGTAGAGAAAACTTTGGGTAAGGGACTCTACGATTCAACTAATCGAACTCTAAAGTACTCACTGTCCACGATCTCCGGCCGGGCTGCTGGTGAAACCTTGACACTGATTAAGATCCAATTTAAGGATGGGCGTGTGGTGAGCTTTGAGATAGACTCTCGCGCTCCGTCCTAATTTAGAAGGAGACCCACCAATGGGCTCAGCGATCACCAGCCACTTCAACCTCGCCCTGTATCCCCAAGATGCGCATCTAGCAAGCACCTGCGTGGCATTGGCCCAAGCCAATTTTAAAGATCAAGCAAGCGAATACTTGCTTGGTGAAAACGCGCACCCGCACGTAACGCTCTGCCAATTTCAAGCCAATGGAGAGCAGCTGGAATCAATTTGGTCGGAAGTTGAGAAGCTAGGTCTAGAGCCTGAATCGCTAGCACTGCGCTTCCATCATTTCTATATAAAACCAGGTTTCCATTTTCACAAAGACAAGTACTGGCTTGGGTTAGCTATGTCAGCGACAACAGAGCTAATGGCGCTACAAAAAGCGCTACATAGCCTCCTCGAAAAAATGAATATTGAGAGTCCAACCCTACCGCAATCATACTTTCCGCACCTGACTCTAGCGCGCTGCCACACGCTGGACTACGCGCATCCGCCGCAGATCAAGGAGCTTCCAACGCTAGACATCTGGCAACAAGACTTTGTTTTTCAGGTTTCGCTTGGCCGCTCGAATGAATTCGGCGTTTACTTAGAGCGGCTAAAAATTCTGTAGCACCATTTTCTCGATTCTCACTGCATCAGCGACCCTATCCCAGCGGCGCAAAAGCTTGGCGTAGTTAGCCAAGATATGGCGCACCTCTGGAGCATAGTCGCCATAACGTTCGCGGGCAAGGCGCAAATGCAAGACATAGACATTCTCGGCCTTGTCGTATTCCAGCTTAGCGATATGTTGTTCGGCGCGCTTCTCCAAATTTTCATCAACGGCAATGCTACTGGTTACTCGTTTCTGCCATGAATTAAGCGTCGGTGCGGCTAGTTTTGGCGAGCTGGCGTAGAAACTCCAACTACGAGTTAAGTTGCCCAGCTCGCGATGCGTGCGGCCAAGAGTGGCTTCTAGAGCTTCCATAGAGTTTTTGTAGAGAGATTCAGCCTCTACTCGCCGATTCTGTTCGCTGAAGAAGCGCAACATGGCAGGCAATCCGAGAAACTCAATAAACTCTTCAGTTGAAG
>JAUPUU010000282.1 GCA_030917395.1 Cyanobacteriota bacterium erpe_2018_sw_21hr_WHONDRS-SW48-000092_B_bin.40 | reverse complement strand
TTGCTTGCACTGATTTTATGGTGAAGACAAGCGATGGTACAAAAATCGTGGGCCGCTCTATGGAATGGGGTGCTGACCTCAAGTCTAATATCCGCAAATATCCAAGAGAGCAAGAACGTACTTCTACAACTCCAGACAACAAGCCAGCCCTGAGCTGGAAGAGCAAATACGGCTATCTCGCCCTCGATGCCAACAACATGCCCCTTGCCATTGACGGCATGAATGAAAAAGGCCTATCGGTTGGAATGCTCTGGATGCCAGGCACAATCTACCAAGATGTAAAAGCAACTCCAGCAGCAAACGTGATCAACCTGCTAGATCTAGACCATTGGCTCTTAGGAAATTTCGCTAGTGTCGCCGAAGTCAAAGACGCCATTTCTAAAGTGAAAGTATGGGCACCACAGATGGCTGAATGGGGTGGCACCCCCACAGCACACCTGGCAATCCATGATGCTTCTGGTGCCAGTGCCGTGATTGAGTTTACCGATGGCCAGCTAAAAATATACGACAATACCGCCACAGTGCTCACTAATGCACCAACATTTGACTGGCACAAAATCAATTTAAGCAACTATGTCAACATCTCAGCCTCAAACGCTGAACCGATTCGCGTTAGAGATACGGTCTTGGCCCCACCGGGTCAAGGCGGTGGCTTCCTCGGCATTCCAGGCGACTGGACACCACCATCACGTTTCGTTCGCACTTGCGCCATGCTCGGCTTTGCCAAACCGGTAGCTGACGCCAAAGCTGGCGTCAATCTCACCCTGCATATTCTCAATGCCGTGGATATTCCCCTTGGTGATGTCAGACCAGCAGACAAGCAAATTGACCACAGCGATTACACGCAATGGGTCGTAGTCAAAGATCTGACCAACTCACTTTTTTACTTCCGCTCTTATGACAATTTGAATCTGCGAAAAATCGACATGAAGAAACTAGACTTCGCCAAGACCACAAAAGCGGAGCAACTGACTCCAGTAGCTGGTGGCAACGCCGCTATTGACCTTTAAAACTATTGCTCGTCTTGACTGGCCATCACATCAGCTTCGACATCAAACTGACGGAAAGTATCAGCAAACTGCTTGATAGCCTCTAGCATAGCTGGAGTATCAGACTCGCTCATCATGTCATTGCGCTCGGGGTTAGTCACCTGACCATGACCTTTGCGCCGCAACAATTGCTCAATGCACCAGGTACCATAATTTTCAGTTGAATCAGCAAAGGCACACTCTGCTTCTGTGACACCAACGGCCAGAAACAAGCCGAAGCCACCAGATGGTAATTGGTACCAAGCATCGGGTGCCTCATCGGCATACCAGATAATGGCGCTGCGCAATTGCGAATCAGAGTTGGGAGCAATGGGCGCACCTAAGTTGATGCGTTTACCAGGGCTCAAAGTACCGGCATGATTGAAAATATAAAAAGCCATTGTGCGCAAAAGCTGTGGAGCCCAGGCACTATTGGTGGGGCTCTTGATCATAAGCTCGCAGCCAAAACCAGATACCTCTTGGGCCTCGCTCTGCACCCAGGGGCTAGAGATGCCAGCGGTTACGTAAGTCCAGTAGGGTTTAAACGGATCAGGACCATAGGCCAATACAGCCAGCTGTTGATCACCTTCGATGGATAAATCTGAAGGCCTTGAAGTGTCACTGCTATCTAGGCGATTTTTTCTCTTCGCTTTACCCACATCATCTTTGAAGACCGGAGGGCCATAGTTAGCAGGTGATACAGAACTTGGTTCACCAAAGAGCTCTAAATAAAGGGTATTTCGTGCCACCCAGGCATCTTGCAAAAGCTTACGCCGAGCCAGTTCGCTTTCTCTTTCAAACTCTGGATCTTCTTTACCTATGCGATCGTCTTTTTTCTTGCCCACGGTCTTTACCAAAAGGGGAGATCATATAAAACTACTATTCGTCGATTTTGAGCAAGGCCATGAAAGCCTCCTGGGGAATGTCTACACGTCCCACAGATTTCATGCGCTTTTTACCTTCTTTTTGTTTATCAAGAAGTTTTCTCTTACGACTGATGTCACCGCCATAACATTTTGCCAGTACGTTCTTGCGTACGGCAGAAATTGTTTCACGGGCCACAATTTTGCCACCGATAGCCGCTTGAATAGGCACTTCAAACATTTGCCGGGGAATTAACTTCTTCAACTTTTCTGAAATTGCCCGGCCAGCAGAATGGGCACGGTCGTAGTGCACAATGGCCGAAAGAGCGTCGACTTTATCACCACCAATCAAAATATCAATCTTAACTAAGCGCTCTTCTCTGAATTCTTTAAAGAGATAGTCAAGGCTAGCGTAGCCCCTAGAGCGACTCTTTAGTTGATCAAAAAAGTCAGTGATGATTTCAGCCAGAGGTAGTTCATAGACAAGCATGGCCCGTCTAGGGTCAAGGTGTTTCATGTCAACGTAAACACCACGACGCTGTTGGCAGAGCTCCATCAATGTACCAACATATTCGGTTGGGGTAATGATATTAGCGGTGACGAAAGGTTCTTCAATGAAGAGACGATAAGTCGGATCGGGCAGCAGGGCTGGGTTCTCAACCATGACGACAGTGTTATCGGTTTTGGTGACGCGATAAACTACAGATGGTGCGGTGGTGATCAAATTGAGATTATATTCACGCTCTAAGCGCTCTTGAATAATCTCCATGTGGAGCAATCCAAGAAATCCACAACGGAAGCCAAAACCTAAGGCGTCAGAAGTTTCAGGCTCAAAGAACAGCGAAGAATCATTGAGCTTGAGCTTCTCTAAAGCTTCTCGCAGATCGGGATACTGATCATTGTCGACGGGATAAATACCGGCATAAACCATGGGCTTGGCCGGACGATAACCCGGTAGAGCTTCAATAGCCGGATTAGAAACCAGGGTGATGGTATCGCCCACCAGAGTCTCAACATCTTTAATTTGGGCCGCCAAATAGCCCACTTCACCAGGGCCGAGGCGGTCGACCTTGACTTGAGCCGGCCGCAAAACTCCTAACTCAGCAATATCAAAGGTCTTGTCATTGGCCATGAAGCGAATTTTATCGCCCAACTTTACTTCACCGTCTTTGACCCTAAAGTAAACGATGATGCCACGATAGCTATCGAAATAGCTGTCAAAAATTAGAGCGCGCAAAGGCTCATTAACGGTGTTTCTCGGCGCCGGTACAAATTTGACGATAGCTTCAAGAACGTCTTTTACACCAATATTATTCTTGGCACTGGCGAGAATAGCCTCATCAGCCGGTATGCCAATTACATCTTCAATTTCTGCCCGAATGCGCTCAGGCTCGGCGCTGGGCAAGTCAATTTTGTTTATGACCACCACGATTTCGAGATTATTCTCAGAAGCCAGGTGCACATTGGCTAGAGTTTGCGCTTCGACACCCTGGGTGGCGTCAACAATAAGTAATGCCCCTTCGCAGGCAGCCAAACTGCGCGAAACTTCATAGCCGAAGTCTACGTGACCGGGTGTGTCGATTAAATTGAGAACATAAGTCTGACCGTCATCGGCTATATAGTCCATGCGAGCGGCCTGAGCCTTAATTGTGATACCGCGTTCACGTTCGATATCCATTGAATCAAGCACTTGGGCCTGCATATGCCGCTTGGCGATGGTATTAGTCATCTCAAGCAAACGGTCGGCCAAAGTAGATTTACCGTGGTCAATGTGGGCAATAATGGAGAAATTTCTGATTAACTTGGGGTCGGTCACTGAGAACCCTTTAATGACGTGGATTATTGAGAACAAGTACAGAAGGCTGATTAGTGCACTTATGCACGGTATATTAGCAGGAAGACCAAGGCAGATCCGCTAATAATAACAACTACTCTTCACGCAGGCGCCCAAAACTAGCAAATGTCAAATCCATCTAACTCTTTCTTAGAAACCTTGAAACAAAGACCGTTATTGGCAGACGGTGGCACCGGCACCCTCTTGTACTCAAGAGGAGCATCAACCGAGGCCTGCTTCGAGCACCTCAATTTGACCAAGCAAGAAACCATTCAACAACTTCACGTTGACTACATCAACGCCGGAGCTGAAATTATTGAAACTAACTCTTTTTCTGGTAACAGAATTAAGCTTGCCAATAGCGGCCTAGAAAATGATGTATGGAAAATCAACGTTTGGGCCGCCAAAATTGCTCGAAACGCCCGCGAGATAACTGGTCAGCCAACTTTTGTAGCCGGCTCAGTCGGACCCACCGGTAAACTCTTGCCCCCACTGGGCGATACGGCCCTTGACGAACTTGACTATGCCTTCAAAGAGCAAATGGAAGCCCTGTTAGCAGGCGGTGTTGATCTCTTCATGATCGAGACAATGTCGAGCTTAGAAGAAACCGCTATTGCCGTGCGTGCTGCTCGTAGCCTCTCCAAACTACCAGTAGTGGCACAACTCTCTTTCTCAGTAGAAGGACACACATTACTCGGAGCAACACCAGAAGATGTTGCTCGGCTAATTCGTGACTTAGGTGACGATGCCCCCGATGTAATTGGTATCAACTGTGGTGCTGGCCCCGGACCGGTTTTTGATTCTCTCATCCGCCTTACGGCAGCCGTGCGCACCCTCAAAATCGATGCCGATAAGCTTACTTTTTCGTGCTTACCGAATGCTGGTCAACCCAGTCTTATTGGCGGTCGGCCCGTGTTTATGAGCAAACCTCATTATTGCGCCTCATATATTGAGCCCTACATCAGAGCCGGAGCACGAATCGTTGGCGGTTGCTGCGGTACCACTCCTGAACACATCAAAGAAATGAGGAAAAGTCTCGACAACTATTTGGCCAAAGCGACCCAGCCCATCATTGAAATAAGCCCCCAGGAGACAGTACTTTTTCACCCTGACTCACTCGACTTGCCAGACGATAAGCCGAAAGAAACTCTATCCTTAAAAACCCATCTAAAAAATCTGAAAGAAGGAAAGAACAACAAAGATTTCTATATCTCTGTTGAACTAGATCCCCCCAAGGGAGCAGGCACAAAGAAAATATTGGCGGCTGCAGACTTACTCTACAAAGCCGGTGCTGATGCCATCAATGTTGGTGACAGCCCTATGGCCAGAGTGCGCATGTCATCCTTAGCCACCTGCCAATTGATCAGCCAACAGGTTGGGGTCGATACGATCATTCACTTCACCACCCGCGACCGCAACTTAATGGGCATGCAGGCTGACCTGTTGGGCTGCCAGGCACTAGGGTTGCAAAACATTCTCGCCCTCACCGGTGACCCACCGGCTCTGGGAAATTATGCCCACGCCACAGCAGTTTATGATGTTGACTCAATTGGTCTGATTCGTATAATTTCGCAACTGAACGCCGGTCAAGATATCGCCGGCAATACCATAGGAACGCCACTCAATCTTTCGATTGGCTGTGCTCTTAATCCTACAGCGCAAAACCGCGCCATGGAGCTCGAGCGTTTCCGCCGAAAAATCGAGGCTGGTGCTCACTTTGTTATGACCCAACCAATTTATCAAGTTAGCGATCTTACTGATTTCTTAGACCAGTTCGGCGATCAACCATTGCCTCTTTTGGTCGGCATTATGCCTCTTCATTCAAGCAAACACGCTGAGTACTTACACAACGAAGTACCAGGAATTTCTATCCCGGAAAAAGTAAGGAAGCAAATGGCAGATGCCGGAGATGCCGGTTCGCAAAAAGGTTTAGAGCTCGCCGAAGAACTTCTCGGAGAAGTACGTAGCATCTGCCAAGGCACTTACCTGGTGCCTTCTTTCGGTAGATATGACGACATGGCAGCATTGATAAAAAGACTCAAAAGCAAAACAGTCTAGCCAACAGCAAATTGGCCGCGCACTGCCCGCACATGATTCTCCATTTCTTGAGCCTGAGCAACCCGATTAGTCTTTCGTAAAAGCTTGGCGTACTGTTCCTCTACGTCAGCGAAGCGGGGATGATCTTTGCTATAAACTTTCTGCCTGATTGCTAGAGCTCGCTTAAAGAGTGGCTCGGACAATTCGAATCTGGTCTGAAAATAGTAAAGTCTGGCAAGATTTTTCAGTGATGTTGAAACCAGTGGATGTTCCCCACCGAGGGATTTTTCGCGTATTTGCAAAGCCTCAAGCAAAATAGGCTCCATTTCGCGATAGAGGCGACGACGGCAATAGTGATCAGCCAGCTTGGTTAACATATCAGCTACATGCGGATGATCTTTCCCCATCATCTGCCTGACTGAAGCCACTTCTAACTCAGCTTCTTTTTCATGATCATCAGGGAAACCGGTGGGCCGGCCTAAAGCCATTGACTGGGGAATAGCATCAAGTGAAGTTGAAGAATCTGTCATGGACTGCTTCCAATCGCTGGAAGGCCGCGGGTAGACGGCACTCGGAGCGCTCTTTTTACGCACAGTCAGAACTTTCTCAAGGCATTTTTTTGTATCAGCTACCTCAGCGCGGTACGGTCCGAGAGTTCTCTCCATAATTTCAAGAGCCCTTCTATAAAGAGCTTCTGCATTCTCCAGCATACCTTTATTGAAATAAAGGTCAGCCAACTTAGATACAGTTGCAGCTACCTCCGGGCTATCTTGCCCCAAGGCCTGCTCCTGAATAGTAAGGAATCGCTCTAGCTCCGGGATCGTTTCACACTTCATAACTGCCTCGACAAAAGAATCTACGAATATCGGCTCAACTCCCCTCGAAGTCAAATCGGTTCAATGTCTCAGGGAAACCAAATAGCTCAAATTACTAAATAGAATGGTTTCCCGGAAAGCTATAAAATTTTAGCTCTCGTCTATATTCTTACCCGGATGAAGTGGGCGCGGCTAGAGCCTTACCCTATAACTTTGTACGGGATTCGTATAGAGAAAGTGAACGTATAGGTTAGCCACCATAACAATACGGTAGAACCTATACCCAGCCCCTCCACCGCTGGGATAGCATCTATATAGGTGTAGCGTCGGCGGTAGTCACAGCTGAAGATTGATGATGCAAGTGGGGTTAGTGTTGGATGGGATCCTTTAAAGATAGGATAATTCGACTGTTGAAAAATATAGTCGAAGAAGCCGAACGAGAGAAAAATATCGAGGCGCAGAAAGCCCTCGCTCGCCAGGCATCAAACCCAGCTAGCAGCGCTGTTGAGGCCAAAAGCGAAACACAGCCAGACTCTCAAGACACAGCCAACACCGAAGCTAAAGTAGAGCCCTCCGAGAGCATTCACAATTTGCTTCATAAGGGCAAAGATACTCTTTCAACCCGCTTCTTATCGGCTGGCCAACCAGAAGTAGTAGCGCTGCCTCCATCGAGCTTAACTCGTGATGCCAGCAGTCTTGTTGACCCTAGCTTCGCCCGGTCGCAGCTAGATTCATCTTGGCACCATGTCGACGCCATTAAAGCTGAAGTCGATAAAAATCAAGCAGCAAAAGCTAAGCTGAGAAAAAACGAGAACAAACGCAGCAAAGAATTCGACTTCACTGAAGGCAGCAAATCAGAGGGGCAGACCCGCCTTTACAGCGGCTGTTCTGAAGAAGAACCAACTCTTCTGGCGGCTCAATGGCAATGCACCCCCGACGATACACTTATAGGAAGCGATTCTTCTCCCACTGAAGAATCGTTCAAGCGAGCGGCCGAGAATGTCTCAACCTCACCTTCAACTCTAGCCTGGTTGTCCTCCCTGGTCTCGCCTGAAGTTCGCGCCTCCGTAGCCGCCAACCAGCAAACACCGCCAGAAACGCTGCGCAAACTAGCGAACG
>JAUPUU010000281.1 GCA_030917395.1 Cyanobacteriota bacterium erpe_2018_sw_21hr_WHONDRS-SW48-000092_B_bin.40 | reverse complement strand
GACTATCTCCTGAATGAACTAATGTCTAAGTAGCGATAGTGTTGTGCTTAGTCTCTGCAAGAAACTAACGATCAAGCTCCGCTCGAGGGAACCGCAAGTTCATCTCTGATCTTAGTAACTAGGAAAGGTTCGAGAAAGGTGAGATGTATATCATCAAAGTATCAAGATATTTAGATATTCAAATTGATGCATATATTATCGAGGAGGACTGAGAATGAAAATGACGGTACAAATGACGCCAACAGGCATTTTTGTGAAGGCCGGCCTTCTGGGTTTGCTGGATAAAGAAGGTGCTTCTACCGGTCAAAGGCACGAGAAACTTGGCCTACTTCAAGGCTCGCGAAGAATCAATTACTTTTTGAATTTCAACAGAGCCGATAGTCGCGATGCAAGAAAGATTGGAGTGTCGTTGAAGCATTTACGTAAGCAGCAGTCTGGGTTAATCTTCGCAAGCTTATTCTGTGCCGTTTCTGCATTAGCCGCTAGGTTGAAAATCGTGAACCTTTCAGAGTCGATTGGCAAAGAGCTTGTTTAGCTGATCAAGGGCTGCATGGAGTGTAACTCTATAGATAGCATATGACTATTAAAACTCCGTGGCTTCGATTGGTTTAGTTAGATGGATGCGGGAGAATTCATTATGGCAAAGAGTTTAGTGGACCTCTATCGCGCTGAATACGAGTTTGTTTCCGAAACACTCATGCCTTTTCTGAGTGCTAATTGGGAGACTTTAGACTTGGTCGACCCTAATAGCTCTAAGAGGGATGGACGACTGACAGCTGATGAGCTGCTTATTGCTCATCAGCAAGCTTTACTAGAGGACCGATGGTCTGATGCATTTACCCTTAAAGCACTTTTGGAGCGCTATGCACCCCTGTGCCGAACCTATGACTACAGTTACTCCATCAAGGATGCAACTATGCTTGGGTTTTCAAAATTTGATTTTGAACAATACACCCAAATAGTCAACCCAAACAATAGGAGACGAATTATGGCGGCAAACCAAGCAGTCAAATTTTAAAGGGTAATAGGTAGTGAAAAGTGTTAGTCAAATTTGATGCACAAACCATAATTGATGCCACGGCAGGACGCTTGCTGTCTGGGGAGATCACTGAGGAGAGCGGCTCAATCTGTTCTAAAATAGATGAACTAAGCAGAGGTCAATGGTTTATAGCTCTGCCTGAAGCCCGAGCAGACGGTCATGATCAGCTTCAAGAAGCTATCGACGCTGGCGCGATTGGCTGCATCGTGGTTGATAATCGTCGGTATCCTTTTGTTGTAAATAGTTCGCAGGCTAAAACTGGACAATCTAGTGACACTGACTTGCGAGTAGGCATTCCGCTTATCGGAGTGCCTAGCACCGTGCATGCATACTATCAACTGGCCAAGCTTGCTCGCCGAAGAGTAGATCCAAAAGTTATAGCTATAACGGGCTCATCTGGTAAAAGTACAACTCGAGATATGTTCTGCAGCATCATTTCTTTGGCTCATCGAGTGCATAGTTCAGAGAGCAATCGAACTGACTCCAGAGGTTTAGCCAAGACACTTTTGGAAATGCCAGAGACCACTGAAGTTCTGGTAGTTGAATTGGCACAGCGAGGAAGAGGGCAGATAGCCTGGCTCGCAGCCTCCATTGCTCCTGATATTGCTGTCATTACCAATATCGGCCCGGCACATTTAGAAACTTTGGGGTCGATTGAAAACATTGCGGCAGCGAAATGCGAAGTATTGGAGAGTCTAAGCGTTGAATCCGGCCTTGCAATCTTTGGAGATGACAACAAGCTTTTGAGAGAGAGGCTAGCTCTCGTTTTTGCTGGTGGTCGAGTTTTGACTTTTACTGAAGGGGAGATAGAAATAGTTGGAGTGAAGCCAGCTTCTACGCTGTTTGTGCTCTCCGGTTCAGATACATTATTTGATCTCAATTCCCACGGCACAGCATACTTGAGAGACGCCTGGTGCGCCATAGCCTGTGCTCGTGAATTTGGGATGGCAGATCACAAAATTGCAGAGGGTCTAAGGCGCTATGATCCTTCGCGTGGTCGCGGCAACAAGTCAATCGGACTGAACGGAGCGCTCATTATTGATGAGTCTTACTCCGCGAATCCTGACTCAGTGCGAGCTACAGTAACTGCTTTTTTGGATAACCGCGCTTTTCCTCAGCCTCGCAAGTTTGTCGTACTGGGAGCTATGGAAGAATTGGGAGAAGCAAGCGAAGGCTTTCATGTCAAACTTGGAGATTGGCTTTCTACCCAGTCCTTTGAAGCTCTAATTACAATCGGCGAACCTGCAGCGGCGATTGTTCGCGGAGTGAAAGGTTCTAACTTCAAAGCATTAGCGTCGATAAATGCGATTGAGGCCTATCGAATTCTGGTAGAAACCATCGACGAGGAAACTAGTGTCCTCTTCGATGGCTCCGATTGTTCGGAGCTTCGTTTGTTAATTCAACTACTGACTGCAGCTGATGGTGATATTCAGCTCACGGCTAAAATTGAGAGATCAAAATTTCTACCTTAAGGTAACAACTTTTGAGGCATTAGCTCATTGACACCTGTGATATTTCTCAAGTACATCTTTCTAAGCTCTCTATTTGCTCGTTTCAGCTTGCAGTAAGCGATAGGTTCCGGTTGTTAGTCTCCTTGCTGAGAGCGGATGTTTAGAAGCACTCTCGTGTCGGTTTAGGCCGACAACAGACAGTGAGCCGCCGCTGCGGCTATATTCTTCAGCATAGAAGTGCAGGTGTTCCATGACGCTGTGATCGATTAGTCGAGCAGCACTAAGATCAACCAACACGCGCTTGCTTTGGGGAATTCTGTCGAGTTGTCTTTTGAGCGAGAGATAGTTGGAGAAGATCAGTGCACCTTTGACAGCGATTCGCACAGAGCCATCGGGCTGAATTTGAGAATTCACATTGGCCTTGAATAGATTCGCGATTGCTGTCCCCCGCACTAGATGCAAAACCAGTTTGGTGCAGATGCCGATTGCTACCCCGATAAGCAGGTCAGAGGAGAGTGTGGCAATAATTGTCGTGAGGAAAACTATGGTTTGTTCGATGCCGATGGCATTGATTTCTTTAAAGACATGGGGCGCGGCTAGCTTATAGCCAGTGACAATAAGAATTGCAGCCAGTGCCGATAGGGGAATTTTGTTGATTATGCTGGCGGCAAACAATAAGGCTAACAGAACAAAGAGGCCATGAAAGAAGTTAGACCACCTGGTTTGGGCGCCGTTGCTTATGTTGGCGGAGCTGCGTACGATTTCAGCGATAATGGGCAGGCCGCCGAGCATGCCTGACACCATCGTGCCACAGCCAACTGCAGCGACGTCACGGCTTAAGTTAGCTTGTCTACGGTGGGCATCTAAGCGATCAACGGCTGTACAACTCAGTAGGCTTTCCAGGCCCTGTATTAGTGTGATTGATAGAACTGAAAGCCAGAAAGCATAGCTATTGATGTGACTGAAGTCAGGCAAAACTATGCCATCCATAACATTTTTCGGTAAGGCAATGAGACATTTTAGGGGCTCAATATGATGTTGAACGCCAAGCAATTGATATTGATGTGGCTTGTCTAGGCCAAAGCCAGAGCCGAGTGCTACTGCTACAGCTATGACAATTACGGGTGCAGGAATTTTCTTGACTAATTTATGTTCGCTGAGGCCATGGCCAATGAGCAGCAGCAGGCTAACAAAGGCAATCGCCGCTATGGCCGGATTTAAGTGAGCAATCATAGTGGGCAAAGCCATAATTAGTGCCATGGGCTCTTTCGCTTCTACACTCACTCCCAGCATATATGGCAATTGTTTGGTCATGATGATAATGCCTATGGCAGCAAGCATTCCGTGAATAACCGAAGCGGGAAATAGTTTACCGAGCTCTCCTGCCTTGCTTAGACCGAGCACTGCCAGTATTGCTCCTGACACTACAATTGCTGCTAGCGTACCTTTGTAGCCCAGCGAGCCTCCACCCAAGCGATCGACGGAGCACAAGACAACTACAATTAAACCTGCTGCGGGGCCGTTTATGGTCACGTGTGAGCCACTTATTAGCGAAACGAGCACACCACCGACGATGGCGCTGATTATTCCAGCCATCGGTGGCACCCCTGAGGCCATGGCGATGCCCAGGCTGAGTGGCAGTGCAATGAGAAAGACAATGAAGCCAGACATGATGTCGGTCTTCCAGTGTTGACGCAGGCCGGTTAGGCCGTCTTGGGGGAGTGGCTTCGTTCTACTGGTGTTGTTGCTGCTGCTTCTATTGTAAGGCTGTTGGGCACCTC
Source organism: Cyanobacteriota bacterium erpe_2018_sw_21hr_WHONDRS-SW48-000092_B_bin.40 (assembly GCA_030917395.1). Taxonomy (GTDB): domain Bacteria; phylum Cyanobacteriota; class Vampirovibrionia; order Obscuribacterales; family Obscuribacteraceae. The sequence continues at coordinate 1,411 of JAUPUU010000281.1, read as the reverse complement.
TTTCAATTTGTTGGGCTTTATTATTTTGTGCTGCAAGAATGGGCATAGTTGAGTCTCCGCATTGGGAAAAACTGATTTGTGCAGAACCGATTCATCAAGCAAAGGCTTGGGAAAATCGGCTTGTAAAGAAGCTGAACTCAGAGTAGCAGCCAGTTTCAGCCTAGTGTTGATTTTTAAGACCTAGGGCACGGCACTGCTAAGAGTGTTCGCATAGCTCTCGTCATTCGCTAAGTTATTGCTCTGAGCCTTGAAAAGTGGCTTCCGTAAAGGCTCTTCGCCTTTGCTCGCATTAGCGGAGCCTGCTGCCAAAGAGTTTTGCACGCAATTGCGATCAAATTTTAATTCAAGGCTCACCTTGCAGTTCGATACTAATACCTAGTCTTAGCGCCAGTTAGGCAGCGGAGAGGGAAGTCAATTTTGCTACTAGTAAAAAAAGAGCCGAGTGAACTTTCGCTCACTGGCTCTTTCGTACATTTTAATTGTCACGTTCTGACCTAGGCGATATCGCTTTTATTTGGTTTCCACATAATTGTGCAGCATCCGCCACAGGCTGATTCTTGCATAGGTTGTTCAGTCAATCGTTTTTCATAGCTGCCCCATTGACCTGGATTGGCATTTATTCTTTGGCTAATTCGCTGGCTAATCAATTGATTGCTATCCAGGTTGCTGTTTGAACCGAAAATTGACTGACCAAAATGAAGATTACTGCCGCTAAACGAATCAGCTTTTTCATGAACTACAAGCACCGCTATCAAAAGTGCCGCTAGCACAACTAATATGAGCATTGGGGTGAGAAGACCTGTTCCTAAAGACGAATAGAGAAATATATTCACGTTTTTACCTCTTTTGAAAACTTAGAACTACTTATGCCTACTTTGAACTGCCACTAATAGCGACGCAGACTTTGCATTCTTCAAGGTCACATTTATCTTTATTGGTGGTGAATGTCGCAGCTGTCTCTTTCAAATCTTTGAATTGCACTACTGCAAATGTTCCAATTGCCATAACTAACAAATTGACTATGATGCATTCCATCAGCCTTCCTCCCTATATGTTTCTGCCAAGAAGATTCTGTTCGCTGATCATCGGCAGCGCTGCTTGACAGGTATACATTGGTACTAGCAAAAGCGGCTGCGTGGGTACAAGCACTCGCTGCTGTCGGTTAAAGTGGCTCTGTGACTGGTTTCTGCTGATGTTCTGGTAGTACTATGAATGGGGCTTTAGGCAATGTTGTGTTAGTGGTAACTATGGTCGGCAAGCTAGCACAATTGGTGCGAATCATTGAGAAGTGCGGTTTTGCTGTTGTATCATTTAGGTGCCGAAATGCTGGAGAGATTATGAAAGAGATTCCGTGGATTCAACTTGCCAAAGATCTTCAAGGCGAGATTGTCGAGCAGCGACGGTATCTTCA
>JAUPUU010000280.1 GCA_030917395.1 Cyanobacteriota bacterium erpe_2018_sw_21hr_WHONDRS-SW48-000092_B_bin.40 | reverse complement strand
CCCTCGAGTTGTCTGAAGAGCCAAAAAGAATGCCCTATCTGGAAGATGACAGCACAAGATACCCAGACGGCACGGCTAAACCAGCGAGATTTCTAAAGCGCTAAACTTAGACGCTCTCAAAACGATCTAACAATGTGAACTACTTATTCTTCACAGCTCGACTAGAGCCTTCAATTTTATTGAGCACCGCGCGCGCGTCAACATTGTCGGGATGCTTATCCAAAATAATTTTCAATTCGGCAATAGCATCAGCTTTATTGCCTTGTGCATTCAAGGCTGAGGCCAAGCCAATGCGAGCATCGTTATTTTCAGGCTCAATTTCCAAAGCTAATCGCTCTTCGTTTATCTGCGCCTCGATATCACCAGACAAGCCCAACACCATGGCTAATTTATGGTGGTTCTTATCACTGCGATCATCCAATTTACAGGCGTTTCTATAAGCTTCAATTGCCGTGGGCAAATGACCGCGACCCAACTCAGCTTCGGCCAGCGCACAAAAGGCCCGCGGCTCAGTTGAGTCTAAGGCAATCGCCGCATTAGCCTGCTCAAAAGCCTTGTCGAACATAGATTTTTTGGCATAGGCTTCAGACAAAACATAGTGGGCAATTGCGTTTTTGGGGTCAACTTCAATCGCCTGAGTTAAAACTGTAATGGCGTCATCATAGCTACTGCGTTCATTCAAAATTACGCCAAGGTTATTAAGTGCAGTGGCACTCTTTGGCTCGCTTAAAAGTGCTTCGCGATATTCATGCTCAGCTTTTTCGTACTCATTCATCTTGAAATATTCGTTTCCTCTTATGAGGAACGAAGCGGCAGTTGGGCGCAACTGCTGACAGCCAGAGAGCGAGGCTACACCAGCAGTAGAGAGGAGCACAAGCAATGAGAGAGCCAGACAGCTAAGTCTTGCCTTCTCATTGCTTGTTGCTTGCTCAACCATGGGTAAACTTCTCAAAAAGGACTATCTCAATCAGGATTTTTCTCAATCATGCTATGCCTTAACTAGGCGTCGATACCAGCCACAACTTGGCCAGCCTGTGCTGAAACTTTCACCTTCGGTGGTTCGTTCAACACTGCCAATTCTTTCAACTGCTCTGGTGATGCCAGGGATGGTGCCCCGGTCATCGGGCAAGCACCCGATTGAGTTTTAGGGAAGGCAATAACATCACGAATTGACTTACAGCCACAGAGCAACATGATAATGCGATCGAGGCCCAGAGCGATTCCACCATGGGGTGGTGCGCCAGACTCAAGAGCTTCCAGCAAGAAGCCAAATTTCTCAGAGGCTGTTTCGCGATCTAAGCCAATTGCAGCAAAAGCTCTCGATTGAAGTTCTTGGGAGTGAATACGAATAGATCCACCACCAATTTCGCAACCATTATAAACAATGTCGTAAGCGCGAGCCCGAGCCTTTTCAGGATCAGATTCAAGGTTATCGAGATCTTCTAAACGGGGTGAGGTGAATGGGTGGTGCACAGCCATGAAGCGGCCTTGCTCTTCGTCATAATCGAACAGTGGGAAGTCCACAACCCAAAGCAAGCTATGGCTATCAGGGCTGATCAAGTCTAGTTCTTCTGCCAGTTTCAAACGGAAGCGACCAAGCACGTTAGCGACACCCTTAACTGTATCTGCCACCATCAAGAGCAAATCACCGTCTTTAGCTCCAGACAACTCTTTGAGCTTCTGCATTTCGGCAGGGCTCAAGTGTTTATCTAAACCGGATGAGCGGTTAGCATCTTTGCCAAAGGCAACCCAGGCCAGGCCTTTGCCGCCAACAGAGCGAGTGTACTCATTCCACAGATCTAATTGCTTGCGGGAAGTTCCTTCGCCTTTTCCTTCTAGCACAATGCCTTTCAACTCGCCGCCAGCTTCGGCCACTTGTTTGAAGACCTTAAACTCACAGTTGCGAGCCACTTCGGTTAAGTCTTTGAATACCAAACCAAAGCGCAAGTCAGGCTTGTCACTGCCGTATAGACCCATGGCATCGGCATAACTCAAGCGCTGGAAAGGAGGCTTAATGTCAATGCCAGCACACTTGAAGGCATCTACCAAGACGCCCTCAGTAACGCGCATCACTTCATCTTCATCAACGAATGAAAACTCCATATCGATTTGCGTAAACTCTGGCTGTCTATCAGCTCTCAAATCTTCATCACGGAAACAACGAGCAACTTGATAGTAGCGATCAACACCGCTAATCATCAGTGTTTGCTTAAACAGCTGTGGTGATTGAGGCAAAGCATACCAGTTACCTGGGTTAAGGCGACTGGGCACGAGGAAGTCGCGAGCGCCTTCAGGAGTGGCTTTGCAGAGAATTGGAGTTTCAACTTCAATGAAACCTTCTTGATCAAGATAGCGACGGATAGCCTGGCTGACCCGGTGACGCATCACCAGGTTGCTATTCATTTCAGGACGTCGCAAGTCAAGGTAACGGTATTTCAAGCGCAGTGCTTCATCAACCTTGTCGCCCTGGTCGAGCTGAAAAGGAAGTGGCTTGCAAGTATTTAAAAGCTCAAACTGGTCCGGATAAATCTCGATTGATCCAGGACCTGTCTCAGACTTTGCGGTGCCTTCCGGCCGCTTTGCAACAGTTCCCTTGATAGCGATGACAAACTCATTCTTCAAATCAACAAAATGTTTGTGAATTTCTTTGTTCTTATTGGGGTCAGCAATCAGCTGAACTTTTCCCGTAGAGTCGCGCAGTTCAACAAATATGAGGCCGCCTAAATCGCGCACCACGTTGACCCAACCAGCCAGGCAGACCTCTTGCCCTGCTAACTCAGCGCTCATCTGAGCACACTTGTGATCTCGCTTAAGACTCGAGCTACTCACTATCCAACCCCCTGAACTCCAATAAATTCAACACTTCCGACTAAGCCCTGTCCAACGACAATTGGCCCATCCAGCCCAGATCTAGCACAGAGTAAAGATGTCTGTGGCAGCCCTGCAGGAAAGGCTCATTGTATCGGACTTTAGGCCCGTTCATGCGGCAACAAGGCCAGGCTGTTACGAATTGGAAGTAGTCAAAATTGAAGAACGTTCTATACTAAATATAGTCTGTGAGAATATTTACTATCCTGTCTTGAGTCAAAGAGTCAAATTTCAATGAGCCTTCTATCTGAACACCTTCCCAAAATTGCTATTGGCATTCTAGTAATCATCGTTGGTTTTTCCTTCATATGGAAGGGATGGCAAGGCTGTGTCATGGGTCGTTTTCACTACTGGTCTGGCTTCTTGCCATTTACTCTGATGTCACCATGGGTGCTGCACTTACCGCAAGGCAAACGCTCGCTGGTAAAAACCAAAGAAGGAATGTTAGCCCACATACTTATCGGCCCCTCGTTCTTCTTGTGCGCAGTACTTTGCATCTGTGCTGGCTCCGACCTCGTTGGCCTGCCGGGGACAAAGACCCTGAACCACATCATTAACGGCGGCGACGAAAGCAAACCAACTTCAATTTCGTTCAACGAAAACACTGGTCGATATGACTTCCCCCTGGCAAAACGGGCGAGTGAAAAATTCTACAAGCAAGTGTTCGAGCACCGCATCCAAGAAGACACCGACCTCTTCGGTCGCAAAATCGAGAAGATATTGCCTGACGAAAGAACCAACCTAGACGGTCAAAAAGTTAACAAGAACAAATACGACCGCTAAGCCGCATTCAATTAGTCATTCAACAATCAACCCATCAAAAAAGCCCTTAATTGGGCTTTTTTCTTACGATTTTATTGAGTTCGCCAAAACCTTAGGCTCTATTTAGTTAAGTAGTGTCGCGGAAGGCCCACCGGCGCTTGAACGCCTTAGAATCCAGTGCTACGATGACCCACTGAGATATAATCAGATATCTTTTGTATAACTACTAATTTTTCAGAACAAAATCGGAGGTGAATTCGTTTGTCAGAGGTCAGAGTAGCCGAGGGTGAAAGCATTGAAGGCGCATTGAAGCGCTTCAAGAAAAAGATTCAGAAAGCTGGAATCTTGTCAGAGATCAAACGCAGAGAGCGTTACGAGAAACCAAGCGTAAAGAGAAAGCGCAAAGCTGAAGCAGCAAGAAAGCGTCGCTCTTAACATTCACCCATGACCATCATTCGAATTCCACATTCAAATTGATTGTTCCTAAAGCCCCAAGCAGCAAACTGTTTGGGGCTTTTTGCATAGTAAATTCGCCCTATCTTGGGTCGATTTGACCGCCCACGTTTAATCAAATGACAACCCTCGACTGAGAGTGAAAGTTTGCCGGCCGGGGAATACCTTGATTAACAAAGCATTTGAACATTGAGCGTTAGCCCGGTCTATTAACGCCAGGTCAAATGGTGGAAAGCATGATGGGCCTTGTAACTAACAGACCCTCCAAGCATTCCCAACAAATTAGTAAATAGCGGTAGAGCAACTGGTAATGGTGGGAGATTCTGAGATGGCAAGTAACCAAAAGAAGCAAACTAGCAAAATAGTTTCAGTCAGCACCGATACCTTAAAAGAACAACTCAATAAAGCCTATGATGGTCGCGGCCATAACAGTAAACTGATGACCAACGACCAGAGACAAGGGCTATTTGAGTATCTCTGGGATCTGAAAGAAAAGGCTCTAATGGAGCACAGCAAATCTGTCGAGGTGCCGAGTAATTGGCTGGAAGAACTAAGCGAGAACGCCCAAAGCAGACGCTCCAACTAGTTTTTACTGCAATTCTCGCGGTGGCGGCTCAGCTGCCCAGCCACGGTCAACCAGCATCCAATTCGGCCAAGAACCTCAAACAACGCCTTCTTGTGCGTGAGCTGATTCTGCTTCAGGGTCACGCCAACCGCGCCAATCAAGCACTAACAAACAATATCGAAGCACTGGCAAATCGCTTGCCGGTGCTTCTTTCTTATGCAGATTCGCAAGGCACGCAAAACCTCAACGAAAACGAAGCCCTGCTGCAAAAGCTCGACAAAGTGGCTGGACCCAATCCATTCGAGCAAGAGCCACAACTGAAAGCGGAACTAGACCGCACAAGAATGGCATTAGAAGCCGAGGGTGTGGGAAAAATCAATGATGGCCTGAGACAAAAGAGCACAGCAGCCAATCGCAGTCGTGTCTTTTTCCGCCGACCAACCATAATCAATCCCACCGAGCCCCTATCAACAGTCGACAGGCTCTTTCCTGAAGACGGCGCTCGTTGGCCCGGCACAATCAATATATTGATCGACGCCACGGGCAGTTATGTGGTCTTTGCTACGGGTCTCGACGGTCGGCCCATTAAGCAAGGAAACCAAATTGCCTGCAAAACGGGCCACCTCAACTGATTTAAGACTTCCAGCAAAACTCAACCTGAATTAAGTTCGGTAGGTCACCCAGTCGAGATCTAGGCTTATCCCCAGGTGATAAAGGCGAGCTATTCGCTAATCTCGTAATAGCAAACCTAGTTGGAGAACGAACATGCAATCGAATCATCTCACAAGGCTACTTGTGGGAGGGACAACTCTTGCCCTCCTGAACGCCGCACTATCAGTATCAGTGATGACACAACCGGTATCAGCAAGGGAACTCGTCGCCAACGCTAACGCAACCAATGCAGCCAATCCAGGCGGTGCCAGCGCGGCATCTGCTGCCATGAACGCCAGAGCCATGTCAAACATGCCTAGCCGCTCAGGGAGGCAGGCAAGCAGGCCGTATCGCCCACATCAAAATCAGAATCAATCAAAAGAAACAAAAGCCAATGACCAGGCCGATTCAGGCACTCTCGTAGCAATGGCCTCTGGTGGCAAACAACTGGGCAGCTGCCCCCTCAAGCATACTGATGTGCAAGCTGAAATATCAGGCTACATAGCCAGAGTGACAGTTAAACAGGTTTTCCAAAATCCTTTCAAAGACAAAATCGAAGCCGTCTATACCTTCCCTCTGTCAGAGAACGGCGCTGTCGACGAAATGCAAATGAAAGTTGGCTCAAGAGTAATCAAGGGCAGCATCAAAAAACGCGAAGAAGCAAGACAAATTTATGATCAAGCACGAGCCAATGGCTATGTTGCTTCACTGCTAGATCAAGAGCGCACCAACATTTTCACTCAATCAGTCGCCAACATTGAGCCCGGCAAAGAAATAGAAATCACAATCAAATACATAGAAACTCTTCCATATGAAGCTGGCAAATTCAGCTTCACTTTCCCAACTGTAGTGGGGCCAAGATTCATCCCCGGTGAACCGGTCGGCAAATCAGGCGGGGGCTGGGCGGATGACACCAATCAAGTTCCCGACGCCTCTCGCATTACACCAAATGTAGTGGCGGCAGGACAGCGTGCCGGTCATGATATTTCAATCAATGTTCACCTCAATGCCGGTATGCCAGTCTCTCAAATTTCTTCCAAACTACACGAAGTACAGGTACACAACACTGGTAATAGCCAGGCTGACATTAGCCTCGCCGATAAAGCTACTATTCCAAACAAAGACTTTGTT
>JAUPUU010000279.1 GCA_030917395.1 Cyanobacteriota bacterium erpe_2018_sw_21hr_WHONDRS-SW48-000092_B_bin.40 | reverse complement strand
GTGGTGGTCGAGTGCGGTGTGATTAGGAACGAAGTCGAGTAAGAGCTTCAACCCGCGTTGTTTCATGCGCTGACGAAGCCGTGCTAAAGCTGGTGTACCACCTAAGTCTTTGTGAACAGCGTAGTCGGAGATAGCGAATCCGGAGCCGACGATGTCTTCATTCCTGAGGTCTGGAAGTGTCTGCTTGAATTCTTTGAGCCATCCTTCATGGCTGCAAGAGATTCGTTGACCAGCCGGACCTGTCTGCCAGACACTGAGGAGCCAAACCCAGTCGAAACCCAGTTTTTTAAGCCTGTCCAACTCTTCGTCAGGAATGTCGTCAAGGGTGGCCGTACGCCCGAGTCTTTGCGAAATTTCAGTGAGCAACACCCTGGTGTTGAGCTGATAAAGCAGGGGATTCAGCGATGTTTTCATTTCACTTCTGGGGTAACTTTTACCCCGACAATCTTAGCAATGAAATCATCGTGCTTACTGCCTAATATTTGCTCTTCCGGTTGGAGCGCTTTTTAGTTCTTGGTAAAGGTCTTTCATTGAGACGACAAATCTTTCAGAAGCTTTCTGAGTACTGATAATACTCAAGAAAAAGCTATCGTTTGCCTCGATAGTCGTTTTGCTAGTAGTAGCAATTTCATTGCCATTATCTGTCTGGTTTGTCATATTCGTCATACACTTTTCTCCAAGAATATAGCCGTTGCGGAACAGCACAACTGCAGTGTCAGTTATGTTAACTGCCACTTGTGTCGAAGGTGTGGCAAATTGCTGGGAGTCTGGAGCTATTCCTTACCTTAGATTAGGCCTGAGCAGCAGCCTCTTGGGTGGCGCTTCTCTTCTCTCTAATGCGCTTGATTAGGCCATCTAGCGAAATTGGTCCGGCGCCAAAGCAGAAGGCCAGTAAACCAGTAAGTAAGAAGAAGAACGGGTCTGCATGCAGAAATGGGTCTTGTTCTTTGGCGAAGTTGAGGACTGTTTTGCGGTCGTCTTCGACGCTGAGGTAGGCCACAGTCATGTTGGTGGCCAGAATCAAACCAACCGGGCGGGCTGCCAGGCCGGCGATAAGCAATAGGCCGCCAAAACACTCCACGCAGGCGACAAACCAAGCCGTCTCATTGGGGTAGGGCAGATGCAGGCTGGTGAAGAAGTCGACGATGTCGGGATGGTTGATTAGCTTACCTTTGCCGTTGACAAAGAACTGCCAACCCCAGTTAAGGCGGAAGAAAAGTAGCAGCAAAATCTGGCTCAAATCTCCAGCTTTAACTAGCAACAGGTACAACTTGACAAAGAGGTCTGCAATTTTATTTCTTGACATGGGGCAACCTTTAGCTGAAGGACGCCTGAAAAATTAGCCGACGAGGGGATTCGAACCCTCGACCTACGGTTTACGAAACCGTTGCTCTACCAGCTGAGCTACGTAAGCACGTGCCATTATAAGAGAATGCATTGCCGAATACCAAAAGCTGGAAGATTTTTCAGAGTACATTTTACTAAACGGCAAAAACGGCAGATTTATTCCCGAGAAGCCTTTTCTGGGTACAAATGAGATCTATTTTCTATCTAGAGCAGGCGTTTTGAAATTTAGAGAATCGATCGGCTCTAATCACATGCTTGGGCCGCATCGCCTGGCAGTCTGACTGAATCGCGGTAAAATATTGAGTACCGTGAAGGATCTAATTAAGGGAACATGTTCTCGCCCTAGCTCGGCATGTCGACAAAATACTCCGACCTCTGCCATCGTTCTACTCTTGCTATCCTGGAAGCAAAACTCTGTTTAGCCGCTTCGTTTAACGGTCCAGTTTTGCTCCAATTTGTTCCATCTGCCACTAGTTTCTTGGCCAAGGTAGCAGCTTTCCCCGAACCGCCAACTTGCTTTAGCTGCTCAATTGCTACTAATGGCACTCCAAAGCCATATTCTTCTTTCAGCTCCACAAGTAGCTCGGTGAATCCCATCGGGCAGCTTGGACCTACTTTTTCTAAAAGAGTAATCAACACCTGCCAGGCGAAGAGCGCGTGTAACTGCGATATTCGGGCTAGCTCTCTGAAAGACTTTGTCCAGCGAAGAATGGTGAACTTGTGCTCAAGCAGCAGTGCTATGTTCTCTCCAATTTTTGCGGCATTGACTCTCTGCTCCTCTACCGCGGCAATGAGAACGTCTAGTGCCAATCTTCGTACGTCATCATGCTTGGTCACAAGAGCCAAGCTCAAGAACCAGGAGCCATTTTCATCAAGAGGAAAATCAGGATCAAAAAGAATCGAGTAATCGTCTTGCCAATCGTTTCCGATACTGTTGATATTATGCAGAATATTTTTAGCCATGCGAGCTAGCAGCGGTTCTTTGTTTTGGAGCCAATCGAGTGACCAATCATCTAGGTTACTGTTTCGAAAAATGCCGTGAACTTTGAGAGTCGGGGTAAGGTGCTGTGGGTACATCACAAATTTTGTTTCGTCCCGATTAGCCTCTATCCCTTCGCCAAATCGCTCGAAAGAATTCTGGAGAGAGGCAGACGCGTGGCCCACCTGCTTAATGGTCAGAAAGTCTGGAAGCCTTAAAGCTATTAGCTTAGAGCGATCGTTTGTAAATTTGACGATCGCTTCCGAATTGTAAGTGTACACAGCTGGATAAACGACGTCCGGTAAGTGAGGCCAAGAATTATCAGCAAGATTGGGGCACGTCCCGCGTGGAGTGTGTGATCTGAAGGCTGCAACGGCAAAGGGTGGTTTGTCAATCTCGTTAATGTCGCCTTCACCCAAGGCAAAGCGAAGTGTCTTTCCTGCAAGACCAGTTATCAAACGGGCTTCTTCCAATGCAACGGTTCTACCGTCTGGTGCTAACCTCAATAGCGCTTGGATAAGCTCAGCATCGTCGTTGCTATAGTCATCCTTTGGTTTGGTGAAAGCCTTGATGGTATTTTGAATGAGCTTTTGCCAACCAGAAGCCTGGTCTGCATCGACTAATCTTCCCTGATCTTGATAGTCTTTCAGCCTCCGAACCAAGACCAGCGGATCTAACCAGCCACCATTGTGAGTCGGCGTAGCTAGCATTGGCAAAACCAGGCCAGCATGCACACGCTCCGCCAGGCTGTAACAGCGAGAGGCAAGGGGAGTATTGCCTAATCGAAGCTCAATTGCTTCACCGTTTTCGGCAGTTAGCCAAAGGTGAGCGAGTCGGCCCATTGCGCTCGAACCATTGGGCGCTAGGGTTAAAGGATCTATTTGTTCTAGGGTGTGTCTGAGACTTTGAGTTTTTTCTTCAAAATTGTTATCTCTTATTTTCCAAAGCCGAGCAATTCCATCGAGTATTAGTTCAAGTTGAAGTGCAGATGGTGTTCTATTCAAATTCGCCGATAGTAGAAATACTAGGTCGTCGACTGTCTCGACTAAATTGATTCTCTGATCTGCGTGCAACCTTGGTACGTCCATCGAGACCAAATTGACTGGTGCGATTGCTGAGGCTGCTAAATCTTCCTTAGATGTTGACTGCGAAGCGTCACATAGTGATGTGATACCACTCAGTTCCATATACTTTAACTGCAAATTTTCCGGAGCATAAAAAACGGTCGTATCTTCGTCGGCAGAACCAGGTGTTTCTTCAGTCGCTAATTGGGTCTTAGCGCCCTGTTGTTGATTTGAAGAAGTCAGCAGCTTCGCAGCCGAGCTTCTATTGATACCTTCCAACAAATCAAGACTCGCAAATAATTTCATTTGAGTTGAATCGCTTCTACACAATTCATATTTCTCTAGTATCTTTATTGCGTCTTTATGAATTGCCTTGCTCTTGTGATTGAATGCATCGATGGCAGCCAAGGCAATTGCTTCACTCTGTGCGCAAGAAGTACTCGCAAGCTTTTTCAAAAGGCTTATTGCGGCAGCAGCGGGAGCTTTGTCACGGTTGTGAAAGGCGAGAGGCAGGTTCGAGAAAATATCGTCTAGCGGAAGGACAGTAGTTTTTGTGTCAAGAAAAACATTGGTCGCGTAAATGGATACTTCACTATTGGCGGCACCGAGAAGCGAAGCGTATTTCGCTAGGTATGCATTTTTATCTGGACAGAGACTGTCGTTGAGTGAACAAAGAAATTCTGCAATTGATTCTTTCGGAAGATAGCTAGCTGTGCGTTTAGTCGCTTCCTCTGATGCATTTGCTAGTGCTTGGAAAGAAAGATTCACTATTTGCTTTCTGTCAAGTGTTCCTTGTTCAACTAGGCTAGTGATGCATCGAATCCAGCGCTTTGGATGTTCATCCAATTTTGTGCTGTCGCTTAAAGAGGCAGACATGAATCTCAGGAGATTATTGCTTTCTATTGGGCGCAGTACTGCTGATGGTGCTGCCATGGCGCGAATTGTTGTGGGAGATGCTAGAAATTGATAGAACTCTTTTTTCAATGCTGGTGAGTCATTAATGAATTTCTCCATGTCACTTCTGGATGGCAGGCCAAGTGCCAGAGCCTGATAGTAATCGAGGGTATGTTTAAGTTCGGTCTTACAAAATTTTTCAAGCTCGACTATAGTGTGCCAGTATTCGGTTGGCCACAGCCTCAATGTGATGCTGCACCATTTATCTAACCAAGCTGGCTTGCGCTCTCGTAACACTTGGAGGGCTGTGTCAGGTCCTGGTAAACCATTTGGTCCTGCTGCTTTCAATTCTTGAAGATCGCAGCAATAGAGCACAATCGCTTTGGCCGATTCATACCACTCTTTCGTTTGATTCCAGTTGGCATCTTCGATAGTGCCGTTTGCAGCGCGCAGCTCTTGTATCGAGGGCCTTGCCACAATCTCACGAAAACGGAAAAATTCAACGGTTCTGATAGCTGTCGCTCTTAGGGCAACTCGTTCTTCTTCCGACATCGATTCAAGAGTTTGCAAAACAACGGCAGTTCCATTCTGTTCTACAAATTTCTCAAGGTTCTCAGCTGTAATCATTTTGCTATCTCTTGAGCCTTTAGCTCCACTGCTAGCACATGGCTGCATGGGCCCCGCTGACCCTCGTGTTTGACATGCCAATCGCAAGTGCAACGAAAGCTGTGCTCTTTGATTTGCACAAGATATTCTGAACTCTCGCCACGCACATTTGCCGTAATTGAGTTCTCGCTGCTATTTCCTGCTATTTTGACAGCTCCTTGTTCGACGAGCTTTCTAGCTTTATTCAGCCTCGGATGAAGATCCTCAACCACCGATAAATCGAACGGCAGTTCGCGATGGAAATAGGCATTATTCGAGATATCGAAACCAACGAGACCTCTGGTCCCTAAAATTTGCAATGCATTTTGTATGTCAGCGGCGCTGAGGTTGAGCTTTTCAGATAGGAGTTCCTGATTTAAGCTAGTTTGCCAAGCAAGTGTGGCCCTGACTTTGGCGACAACGGCATCAGAGACGCGCTCGGCAAGGTCAGATAATGCCTGGCCTTCTCCAGAAAAACCGCGGGCAGCGTTAGGGCTCAACACGAGAAAGAATTTGCCCTCATCTAAAGTCAGCTCAAAGGCGCTTACATTGGCTTCGCTTGTGTATGTTTTGATGTTGGACACATGCCGCAGAATTGGTTCGAGTGCTTTTAGGCGGCTAATGGCACCTACGGCAACTGATTCGGAACTAGGTCTTTGACTCAGTCTATAACCTTTAGAGATTGGTGTTATATAAGTGACGACCCCTGCCTGCATGATGTTTTGTTGTGGCAGAGATATAAGAAGTTTTTGCAGCTCACTGGGTGCTATTTCTATCGAAGGTTTAACCAGTGCCTGGTACGACTGTACTTCAACAAAGCTTCTCAGCCAGCGCACCGGCAGTTTGACTTTGCGTTCGACTACTGTTTCCGAATCTTTTATTAGCTCTACAGAATCGCTGCCAATTTTAAAACCGACTTGATCCGAGTTGTTGAGTGCCAAAAGTGCGGCTCTCATTGGTGGGTTAAAATCTACGTTTGTGGTTCCCTTGGACAGCCAGGCACCATCTAAAGCATTCCCGGCAAGATCAAAACGGGCATATACGCCACAGCAAACTGAGAACACTTCGAATCTCAATTGACCGCCATCGCAGGTCACTACTGGATCAGCAGCTGCGAGCAGGCGTTCTCTAATAGCTCCGGGAGAGAAAAATCTAGTGCGGCTGATTGCCGAGAGAGTAAGCAAAATGTCTGCAGTTCGCTTAGGATTTTGCAGCCGGCCGTTGAAGAAGTAAGGATTTTTTTCTAGTCCACCACTTGTCGCCAGTGTTAGGCCATGTCGACCATCGTTTAGCTCGACTGCTGAGGCAAAGCGATAGTCGTAGCTGAAATTGATTGCTGATGACAACCTTCTGTTCTCTATATTTGTTGCACTTGACTGCGATCGCTGGCTGGTATTTCCTGTCGGCCGCTCAAACCTGAAGGATCCTTCAGATTTTTCCTTAAACCAATCGGTGAACACCTTATGATTTTGAATTACTTGAAAAATTAGCCGACGAGGGGATTCGAACCCTCGACCTACGGTTTACGAAACCGTTGCTCTACCAGCTGAGCTACGTCGGCACATCTGGCATTATAAAAGAAGAGATTGCCGAATACCAGTTGCAGCTCTTGAGATGTGTCTTGCTCTGTGGATATGCAATAGATAGCCAGACTGTATCTAAAAGGTGCAGAATGGTTATATTTCTAGGCGTAGTAGTTCCCGATCGGCCTACCTCCTCCATTTCACCGACTTAGCAAAACGCAATGAACGCAATTGGGCCTGGCAGCAGGCTTGAACGGACACCGGATTGCCGATCCTTAAATCAAAAACGGGGTACTTACGCTTCTTAGTTGGGCTTGATAGATTAGTTACATACGGTGAGTGGCTAAGCGAAGTGGCCACTTTGAGCCGAGGGGCGCTGTAGAAACATCAGGGAGACGTCTTCCGGAAACGACAGCAGAGAGCCCGCATCGCGTGAAGGACTGACTGAATCGCGGTGAAATACTGAGTCCAGCAACGGACAGTCAGACAGTAGCAAGAGAACCGCCGCGACTTGTTCGGGTGGTTTTCTTGTTTTTTGGCCATTCTGCTAGAATAGACATTCCCATAAAGCGAAGACGATGATTCGGACTACCTCTCTCCCGAACGGGGCAAGAATAGTGACCGAGGTCGTGGAGTCTGTTTATTCAGCTGCCATAGACCTCTGGATTGAAGTTGGCTCGGCCTATGAAACAGCCTTGAACAATGGTGTTTCTCATTGCATTGAACATATGCTTTTTAAAGGCACTGAGCGGCGTTCTGCTGAACAGATAGCTGAAGACATCGAGGATGTCGGCGGTATGCTGGGAGCCTCTACTTCAAAAGAGCTAACCAAAATATATGGTCATGTGCTCGGTGAGCATTTGCCGGTCGCTTTAGACATTATCTGCGACATGATTTCAGCGCCGCGCTTTGATGCCGCTGACCTACGTTTAGAGAGAAAAGTCATTCTCGATGAAATGCAGATGTACGAAGATGATTCTGCTGATGTTGCCCAAGAGTTGACCTATCTAAATCTCTGGCAGGGCTACGCTCACAGCTATCCAATTATCGGTACGGTTGATACCGTTAACGGTATTACTCTGCCCATGATTACTGAACACTATCAGCGCTTCTATCGCCCAGAGCGCATGGTCATTTCCATTGCTGGCAATTTCGATGAAGAGGCCACGATTGCCTATTTGAGCGAAAAACTAGGCAAGTTGACTAGAGGAAACGGCCCTAAGCCACCCACTCCCCAGCCGCGCATATTCAATATTGTTCGCAACAAAGATGTAGAACAAGCTCAGCTGATGCTGTCCTTGCCCAGTTTGAGTCACAGTGATAAGCGCATTGATGCCCTGCAAGTGCTCGATCTTTGCTTGGCGGCTTCGGCTTCTTCTCGTCTTTTTAAAGAAATTAGAGAACGTCGAGGCTTAGTCTATACAGTGGCCAGCATGCAGCATTGTTACCGTAATTGTGGGCTGTTTGGAATTTATGCGGCCATGACACCTGAGAATACCTCCCAGGTTCTAGAGCTGATCGTCAGTGAGCTAGATCGTGTCAAAGTCGAAGGCTTTAATGCGGCAGAGATAAAGCGGGCCAAGACCCAGCTTCGCAGCGACTTATTGATGGACTTAGAATCTATGAGCGCCCGCAGCACAAATAATGCTTCAGATTTGGTGCACTATAACCGCATCGTGCCTCTTGATGAGGCGCGTCAAGATATCGAAAACATTACAAATGAAGCCGTAATTGCACTGGCCAACGATCTCTTTAAGAAAGAGTCGTTGTCTCTAGTGGTGGTGGGGCCTAAGGCTGAACTAGCAGAAAGTTATCAATTGAAACTAAGTTGATTGGAGGAAGTAGAAAGATGATTGGACCAGTAGGAAAAGTAACACTCAAAGTCAAGCGTTTGCCCCATTGCAAGGCCATGCCAAAGTACGCTACTTCCGGCTCTGCTGGTCTTGATTTGACCAATGCTCTAGCTGAAGCCGTAACTCTTCAACCCGGTGAGCGTTGTCGCATTCCAATTGGCATAATTGTTGAGATTCCCTGCGGTTACGAAGGTCAAGTTCGACCTCGATCTGGCCTCGCTGATAAAGCCGGCATTAGCTTAACCAATTGTGTGGGCACCATTGATAGTGACTACCGCGGTGAAGTGCAAGTTTTGGTCGTTAATCACGGTCAACAGCCCTATACCTTCGAGCCTGGAGAAAGAATCGCTCAACTTCTAGTTACTCCAGTTCCTGAAGTTGAAGTTGTTGAAGTTGAAGAGCTATCAGACAGCGCTGAGCGCGGTGCGGGCGGATTTGGCTCTACTGGCCGTTTGAGTGAAGGTCATGAGATTTTGGTTTAGTTTTTTTGATTAAAGAGGTATAGCACTTGTTAAATCAATCGGATGCCAGAATCAAAGTTGCCGTTGCTGGCATTAATGGGCGCATGGGAAGAGCTAGTCTTACTCCTATTCTCAAAGATGGTGCCTTTGAATTAGTTGGAGCCTTTGGCCGCACTGGAGCGCCATATGTTGGTTGCGATCTTAGTGAGTTTACAGATGCTACTGAAGATCGCAGTCAGTTAGGCATTCCTGTTTGCTCGTCTTTTGATAATTTGCTTGAATTTACTCATCCCGATGCCATTATCATTCTTATGGTCGCTGATGCTTCTTTTGCTTGTGCTAAACAAGCCCTGGAGAATGGCATTCGCCCTGTGATTGGGGCATCTGGTCTGAGTAAAGATCAAATTGCCGAACTATCAGTTCTTGCTTCTGAACGACAAATGGGTGCCTTGCTTGTGCCCAATTTTTCAATCGGAGCTGTTTTGATGATGGAGTTTGCCAAACAAGCTTCTAAGTATTACGGCAATGCTGAGATTGTCGAAATGCATCACACTAAAAAACTTGATGCTCCTTCCGGCACAGCGGTGCATACGGTCAATAAGATGGCCAGTGGTGGCAAGAAGTTCAATGTTAAAGAAGTAACAGAACACGAGTCAATGCCTCATGTTCGAGGTGCGGAACATTCATCGGGCATCAGAGTTCATTCACTCCGTTTGCCGGGTTTGATTTCGCACCAAGATGTGATTTTCGGCAGTGACGGTGAGCTGCTTACCATCAGGCACGACAGCTTCAATACTAATTGTTTTTTGCGTGGTATTGCTCTGTCGTTAAAAGCAGTGATGCAACTGAACGAACTGAAGATTGGTCTTGAGACAGTTTTAGAGTAATGAGGAAATAAAATTGATTAGTACGGATGGAAAACTGTTTGGCAGAATGATCACCGCAATGGTGACGCCTTTCGACGAGCATCTAAAAATCGATTTTAAGGCAGTGGAAGCTGTGGTTGAGCACCTGATTAAAACAGGTACCACTTCTATAATTGTGGCTGGCACCACTGGCGAGAGCCCCACTCTCGACGAAGATGAAAAAGAAGCTCTACTCAAGGCTGTTATAGCTGCTGCCAATAAGCGCGTCAAAGTAATTATGGGCACTGGCACTAATGTTACGGCTAAATCTATCAAGGCCACGCAACGGGCTGAAAGTCTTGGCGCCGATGGTGCGCTGGTCGTGGCGCCATACTATAACAAGCCTAACCAGGCGGGCTTGCTAGCTCATTTCTCAGCCATCGCCCAATCATCTAATTTGCCTTTGATTATCTACAATATTCCAGGTCGCACTGGCATTAACATCAGTACTGAGACGCTGATTGCTCTGAGCAAGAATGAAAAAACAGTACATGCTCTCAAAGATTCCACCGGCAACGTTGATCAAGCCTCTGATATTGCATCGGCTGCTAGAGAAGACTTCTTAGTTTATTCTGGCGATGACAATCTTACTTTGCCCTTCTTGTCTATCGGAGCCTCTGGGGTGATTTCGGTTGCCAGTCATGTCATCGGTAGTCAAATTATGGCAATGCAAAATGCTTTCTTTGATGGCAAACTCGATGCTGCCCGCGAATTGCATTATCAGTGTATGCCGATGTTCAAAGGGCTTTTCACTGCCCCCAATCCAACTTGTGTCAAATATGTCTTGGCCAAAATGGGTCTATGTACAGAGCATCTGAGACTGCCACTGGTGCCCCTCGATAGCAAGCAGCGCGAGAGCATGGATAGTCTCATTAGTACTTACAAGCTTATGCAAAGTCTGCAACTAACTTAGAAAATGAACAACGAGGAACCCTGTGACAGACCATAACACTAAGGCGATTAAGCCAGAACTGAAGACCTCAAAAGACGGGTTTTCTACCAGCAAGACCCTGAAAATCATTGCTTTGGGTGGCTTAGGCGAGATCGGCAAGAACACCATGGCTATTGCCTATGGCGAAGACATGATTCTCGTCGATGCTGGTCTAGCGTTTCCTTCTGAAGAGATGCTCGGCGTAGATCTGGTCTTGCCTGATCTCACCTTCTTAGCAAAGAATCAACAGTATCTAAGGGGCCTGGCCATCACCCATGGTCATGAAGACCATATTGGTGGTATTCCTTTCCTCTTGCGTGATGTTACCTTGCCGAGCATATATGGGCCGGCTCTAGCTCTTGGTTTGCTAGAAAAGAAATTGTCTGAAAATGGTTTGCTGGGTCGCACTAGCCTGAAGCATGTTAAGCCCCGGCAGCGAGTGCAAATGGGATGTTTCAATGTTGAATTTATTCGTTGTACTCATTCTATTGCTGATGCCTTTTCTCTAGTTATTAGAACACCAGTGGGTGTGATTGTTCATACTGGTGACTTCAAATTCGACTTTACCCCTGTTGATGGCGAACAGTCTGATATTGCAAGTTTAGCTGCAGCCAGCGAAGAGGGCATTCTGCTGCTGATGAGTGATAGCACCAACTCTGAAAGAGAAGGTTTCACTCCCTCTGAACGCACTGTATGGGCCAAAATAAACGAATCTTTTGCCAATGCTAAAGGGCGCATCATCGTCACTACTTTTGCTAGCAATGTTAATCGTGTCAAGCAAGTTTTGCAGGCGGCTATGATGTATGACCGTAAAGTTGCGGTCTTGGGTCGGTCAATGCTTACTTTTGCTAGCATTGCTCGTGAGCTTGGCTACATGACTTACCCTGATGGCTTGCTCGTGCCTGTTGATCAAGTTAATCAGTTGCCAAAAGAGAAAGTAGTTATTCTCACCACTGGCAGCCAGGGTGAGCCAATGTCGGCTCTTACTCGTATTGCAAATGACGAGCATCGACAAATTAAAATCATTGCTGGCGATACCGTGATTATTTCCGCTACGCCGATTCCCGGTAACGAAAGATCGGTGGCCAATACGATTAATGCTCTTTGTGTTAGAGGGGCAAAGGTTATTTATGGCCGCGATGCTGGAGTGCACGTATCTGGCCATGGCTGCCAGGAAGAGCAGAAGTTGATGATCAACTTGTGCAAACCAAAATTCTTCATGCCAGTACATGGCGAGTATCGCATGCTCGTTCGTCACGGCGAACTAGCTGTCGAATGTGGTGTCAGTGCCGAAAATATCTTTGTCATGGAAAATGGTGAGGTGCTCGAACTCACTGCAGACCATGGAAAAACCACAGGACAGGTTGAGTCTGGTGTGCTTTTAATTGACTTCAACCGCGACTTCTTTATTGACGAAGAAATTGTGGCTGAAAGGCAGAAACTGGCAGATGATGGTTTAGTTGTGATCGCCATAACCGTCGATCCTAAAGGTGCAGTTGTCGGCGGCCCCGATGTCACTCTTCGCGGTGTAATTTTGCCGCGCGGTATTCCTGTTGAAGATTTTGTCCAAGAGTTGCGTCAGACTATTGAAGGCATCATTGGCAAAGCTAATGCTGCCGGGCCAGTAACTCCTGATGAAGTGAGGAGCCTTTTGATTGAAAAATTAGAAGCGCACTTTGCTCGAGATCTGCGCTCAAGCCCGTTATTGCAAGTAATGGTAATGCGCTCGGCCAAAGCTAGTGCCGAAGAATTGGCAGCTATCAACAATGTGAAAGCTGCCAAAGCGGTGCCTAAATCGGTTAAGGACAAGTAGGCAATAATAGATTATGAGCTGGCGCGAAATCACTGCCGAGGATCTCAATAGTCTTAAAAAGGCCGTGATTGTTGATGTGCGCTCACCTTGCGAATTTGCTGAAGAGCATATTCCCAATGCTATTAATGTGCCATTGTTTAGCGATGAAGAACGTCAGACTATTGGCACTATCTATGCCTTAGAAGGCGAAGTTGTGGCTCGTCGCCAGGGTTTGAAAATAATATCGCCCAAAATTCCCGCGCTCATAGACGAGATTATCTCTAAGCGATCAGGTTCAGCACCTCTAGTGGTGCATTGTTGGAGAGGCGGACTACGCAGCGAGTCTGTAGCTAGTCTGCTCAGTATCATAGGGGTAGATTGTTGGCGTCTGACGGGGGGCTACAAAGCCTGGCGCAAAGAGCTTCTTAGTGAGTTCGAAGATGACCCTTATGCTTTTGCCATGGTGGTTTTGCATGGCCATACTGGGGCTGGTAAAACTGAAATTCTCGGCCAGTTAAAAGAGATGGGTCAATCTGTACTTGACCTTGAAGATCTTGCCAATCATCGAGGTTCGGTCTTTGGTGCTTTAGGTCTTGGGGCTCAACCAACGCAGAAGAATTTTGACGCAGCTATTTGGCAGGCCGTACGCACTTTTCCCCCTGGTCTTGTATTTGTTGAGGCTGAAGGTAAGAAAATCGGACGCCTGACTTTGCCAAAATTCGTCTACGACCGCATTCAATATGGTGCTCGGGTGTTGGTCGAAGGTAGCCTGGGAGCAAGAACCCAACGCATAGTGCGCGACTATACAGAAGGTTCAAGGCGGCTTTCTAGCGCAGCCAAAGAGCAGGCCTTGCATTCACTTGATGCCATTAAAGAACGCCTTGGCGGGCAGAAATTGGCCGAGATTAAGCGTTTGGCCGAACTTAATGATCTCTCTTCTGTGGTTTCTATTTTGTTGGCCGATTACTATGACCCGCTCTACTCTAAGGCTATAGCCAACCATCAGCCCTATGAATTGACAGTAAATGGTGATGAACCAGCCGCTGCGGCCGACAGTATTGTCAAGCACTGCGTGGCTCTTGCGGCCTTGCCGAAACACTAGATTTTCGGCGCTGGTGGGCATCTGCGACTGATAAGGTTTCCCCTGTGGGGCATTTGGGTATATATCTAGGGCGAGATACTTGCCTTTTGACCTTTCGCTGGGCTTCTGCAATTTTGATTAGGAGACTTTATGGCTAACGATAAACCAGTTTGCGAATCACGCGAGCACGTTAAAAAAGCCGAGGAAGTGAGAGATTCTAACCGCGGCGCTATTGACTGGGTTATGGATCAGATGGGATTCCCCAAAGAAGATGCAGACCTTAAGAAGGTAGCCTGTGTACCAAGAGAGCAGTATGAAGACTCGCTTCGCCCTAAGCTCAACTCTCAGCAGCAAGAAAAGGTGAAGCAGAACGTCGCTGAATTCAGTAAGGCAATCAATACTGGTGATTTAACTGCAGTAGGCGAACTATTTAACAGAGTCGCTCCTCGGGCCGAAAATGGTGCAAAGCCAGACGAATTTAGAAATAGATCTGGTGTAAAGATTGCCGACGAGACTTTTTATCAGCTCAATAAAGAACTTGGCAAGCAAGGACTTGACTTTGATTACCGCTCAATGGGTGTTTTTGGTAATGACAGGTCGCCATCATTGATTATTTCCCGTGAGCGCCCACTTGATCAAAGCAGAATCGAGCATTTAGAGCTGACTCTGCAGGGCGGCACCCCGAAAGAGGATATTAAGAACAGTACTGCAGAAAGGCGGATCATCCGTGATTCTGGTGAACATGGTTTGCCATCTGAGCATACGGTAAGCCGTGTCGAAGCTGCAGCTGGAAAGACTCCGGCAGAAACTGCTTACATGGAAATTATGCTTCCTTACCGTGCCGCTCACCGAAAAAGATAGCTTATTGAACTCTTTCAAATAGTTTGCCGTTGATAGACAGCCTATCGGGCGATTTTAGGCTGCGATTGTCTAAATGCTGGGGAAAGATCGTACTAGTTGTATGGTCACTGCCCAAGTTCAACTCCAGGTCGTTGCCTGACAGTGAATAGCTTCCGCTGTGCTTTTGCACTGTCAGTTTTTTGTCTTTTTGTTCAACAGTTACTTTGCCATCGGCCGTAAATAAATATATGACTGGGGTGGTTACTGGCTTTCCTTGAAAGACAATGATCTCCGGCCGAGAATAGGTGCCGTCTAGTTTGGCATTGTTAGGGAATGTTGGGGCCTTGTCTGCCACCATTCCGTTCAGCTCGAGATTGTTGCCCTTTCGCCTTAATTTCCAGGTAACCGGTTGCTCACTGCCGCTCCATTGAAAAATAATGGTGTCGCCAATGATGCCGTAGCTGCCACATAGATTTGGAGTATCTTTGAGCGCATTCGACCAATCTAGATGGGCTGGCCCCTCTGGTGGCAAACCATGATAGACCCGGCCATCGGTATAAAAATAGAATTGCTCTTCTTGGCAAATTAGCCGTTTGCCTTCAAAGCTCTGGCCAAAGCGAGTGAACAAGCCATTTAACACTTTTGCTTTATTGCCTGCAGTGGCCGAGGCCGTCAAGATCGTTCCGTTTTTCTTGTTTTCCTTGGTAACTTTGCTCTTGCCAAGATCGGAACTGCTTTTTATTTCTGCTTCAGGCTGGGCGGGAAATACCAGTTTTATTTGTCTGGCCGAGATTTGAAATTGCTCGTTACCTTTGTACTGGTAGGAGGGCAGCATCTGCACCGTGTATTTGTTTTTGACTATAGCAATAATGGTGGCAGGCAGCGGAATGGTGGTATCAGAAGTGGTTACAGTAACCTGATCACCAACTTTTGCTGTCAGATGTGATTTAGCCTCAGTCGGTTTACCTAATAAAGCTGTCGCTGACGTCAGTATTAGTGCGACGGTATAAGCGCCAATTTTTTTCAGTGCCATTATTTGTCGTCTATTCATCGTCAATTTCACCGTCAATTTCTTCAAGCTTAAATGAAATGCTCTTAAAACAGAACTTCCCCCTCGTTGGACGAAGGGGAAGACATGTTGTGGTGGATTAGGTAAGGAGGAGGCGGCAACAAGCAGGAAACCCGCCTGTGCTTCATATTTCAATCATACCAGCGAGACTTAGCTGAAGCTGTTAAAAAACTTGAAGAAGAACTTTGTAAATGCCCGAGGGCGAGAACTATTAGATTTCTTTAACAACAACAGCCCTAAGAACTAAGAGTTGGTCCAAGGAGATGTAGCTTGTGTTGAACCTTGACTTCCTCTTCCGGGATACAAGAAATCAAGTGCACCCAAACCAAGATCAGAATTGAGGGACTCTGAAGGTGTAGGCATTCCGGCAAGCGTATCGCCATAAGGAACGTATGGTGTCTCGACTACTGGTTTAGCAGGCGGAGTGATACGAATATTCGAAGGACAGAACACATAGACTTGCTCGCTCAGTTTGTGGAAATCACCGTCTAGTGCAGCTGAGGCACCAGCAACGAAGTCAACCAGGCGGCTTGCGTCTAGCTTTTTCATATTCTCAAGAGAAATAGTGGTGGCAGCGCGTGAACGCAAACACTCAACAATTTCTAGAGCTTCTTCAAATGATACTGGGCTGAATATTGAAATCTGGGTGCCTAATCTGGTTGGTGCGTTCTGGCGAACGGAACCCAATGCCATCATGCGACGATCTTGCAGGGCTGGGAAAAGATCAATTTCTCTTTTGCCAGACTTGGTCTCGTTAGCAAATATAGGTTTGTCCTGTGGGCTGTCTCTGTAGTCGTCAACCATGGCTTTCCCTTTTTTATGCTTGGAAATAAATACTGATTGCTATCAATTTTAGTCGTTTCTTCAAAATGCGCAAGAGGCACCACAAATGGTGACAACTAATAAAAGAGCTGCGATTTGCTATTAATTGTATATGCACCGCAGGTGGTTATAAAGGTGTATCAGGTAGATAAAGGGAGGCAAGAAGCTCACAGGCACGCATGTCATCGACAACTGTAACCTTAATGTTGTTATTTGAGCCAGCAAATATTACAACCTGGTGGCCAAAGTGTTCCAAAATTGCCGCATCGTCGGTAACACCAATACCGAGCCTGGCAGCCTCTTGGTGACACTGCCAGAGCAATTCGAAAGGTGCCGCCTGTGGCGTTTGTACAGCGAATAAGTGCTCTCGGTTAATTGTCTGACAAATTTTATCTTGCTCTACTCTTTTTAAGGTATCTGATACCGGAGTGGCAATAGTGCAGGCACCTCTAGCGGTGACTGTAGCAATGGCATCTTCAATTGTCTTTGCTGAGATAAAAGGTCTGGCAGCGTCATGCACCAGGACAAAATCGGGCTTGCCAAGTTCTGATAGCTTGCTCAATCCTTTATATACAGATTCTTGCCTGGTGCTACCACCGGCAATGACTGATATTTTTGAGGGTTGAGTAGAAGTGGGAAAAATCACTTCTAGTTCGCGGCGAATCTCATCGACAAAGTACGCCGGTACTGTCACTACAATGTTGCCAATCTGAACATTTCTATATAACCTAGATAGCGACCATGTATACAATCGATATCCATTAAGGGGCTGGAATTGCTTTGGCTCACTATGACCGTGTCCAGCCTGACTAGCAAATCTGCTACCAGAACCACCAGCGACTAAGACAGCGCTAAAAGAAAACTGTCTTGCTTCTGCTGCGTCAGGCAATTACTTAACCCTGTGACTAATATCCTGAAGTTGGTACTTCTTGAACCGGCATAACTGAAAGCGATTCTACTTCAGCGTGTGATTCTACTTCAGGCTGTGATTGAGCACTGGGCGAAGTGTCATAAACATGATTGTCGGCGTCTACAACTGCTTGAATTTGCGCTTCGGTATCTGCGTCAAGCCCGGAAGCAACTGGAGCATCGAAGAGCTCAAGTTGGACATCTTTTTGAAGCGAAATTTGCTCTTCTTCAGGACGGTCTTTATTGGTGGCGGTCTCAAGTTGATGCCGCCAAGTTTGACCATCTTTGGATAGTCTGAAGTATTCCTGGAACTTTTTAGTGGTTGTGAGCAAAGGCGAACGACCGTCTTCGCGACGATGAATTAGTTCGCGTGCAATAAGCTCTTTGATGTGATCATAAGCACCAGCGCCACGCAATTTGATTACTTCAGATTGAGCAACTGGTTGCTTGATAGCAATTGCTGAAAGTGTTCTCACTAAAGAAGTTGGCAATTCAAATGGTGCAAACTCATCAACGAGACCTGAGAACTCATCTTTGACCTGCAACATATAACCGTCTTCATCAGCAATTTCGAGGGCGCTATTGCGGGTCTCGTAGTCGTTGATTAGCTCAAGCATGGCTTTGCGTATATCTTGCACGTCTTGATTGAGAGTGCGAGCAATTACGGCAGCCTTGATGGGCTTGTCGGTTAAAAACAAAAGTGCTTCGATGTGATTTTTTAGGCTCATGGCTCTGTCATCTCTGTGATGGTACTACTGGCGATGCTGCTCGTAGTACTAATAGTAGTGGTAGTACTAATAGCATCGCTATTGCTAATATCACTGGTAGTGCTAGATGGACCGACCGGTAGAGTCAAGAATAACGGACCGTAGAACGTTTCTTGCTCTAGATCTATCTTACCTGCATTTGACAAAAATAGTGCGGCTAAAAATACTTCAACCCAGTCTTGCTTTACAGACAGTTTTAAAACTAAATCAAAAACTTCAATACCCTGCCCACTAAGCATGTTTTGAATGATCCATTGTTCTATCAATTCAATAGATTCTTGGATATCTTCATCGTGAGCCAGATCGAGAATATCGTCGTAAGCATTAACTTCATGATGATCTGATAGATCGATAGTTGCTTTCGGCTTCTTCTGCTGTCTAGTCTTCTCAACTTTTTCAGCCTCACGCAGAGCTGCGATCAGTTGTTCCAGTGTAACCTTTCGCTCGCGAACTTGGGTCTTCTTCCGTTGCGCCCGTCTAACAATTGCTCCTTCTAAATCTTTGAAGGTTAGCTGCCTACCAACTTCTTGCTTGTTGGAGTCATAAAGAATCGGTCCGCCTTCATCGTCGAAATCTAGAAAGTCATCGGCTACCGGATTAAGGCTGCTATTTGCTAGAGACAATAGTGCTTCTGCTTTCATGCGCAAAAGTACAGCGGCATGGAAAATTACTTTTCCGCTGAGGCGCAAACTTTCTTTCGGGCTAGCAGCAATGGCCTTAAGGAACTTATCGCAGACGTCGATGATATCGACGTTCTTTGGATCGATTTCGCCTTTTTCTGCCATCTTCACCAGAATCTCAATACCTGAGTCTGGTTCGCTCTTGAAGGCATAGTCGTTACCGGCTCGAATGACATCGGTCGATTCGGGCTGCATCAGGTCAGTGCCCAGTCCGGCTGCTAGAGGTGCCAGGGCTGGATCGGCCAGAAGCTCCCCAGTTAATTCAGCCGGCATTTGAGCAAGAATTTCAGCTCTGGTTAAAGGAGCGAAATCAGAAGTAGGAGATGGCGGGGCAAAAGATTCAGTGGGAAAAGTGCGGGTGCTGAGTGGGCTAGCCTTTTTACCGGCTGGCTTTTTCTTGGCAGGAACCTTAGTGCTAGCCACTTCGGCCTCACTAGTAGCGGCAACTTTCTTGCGGCCTTTGGTAGGAGGCTTTAGTGCCCCTGCCAAATTCTGAATAGTCACATCGTTAAATATGTCACTGCTCATGCACTAAGCTCCAGCTGCAACAGGTAGTTGTGACTCATCAGGTAGCTGCACTTCTTTAATGCCGACAACCCGCGAGAAGCCATCAGCTCGTAGTGATACGCCAATAGCATGGTCAGCATTTTCAATCATTGGACGACGCAGACTTACCACCACAAATTGAGCACTGGCTGACTGGGTCTTAACCATGCGGGCTAAACGCTCGGCGTTGGCACCATCAAGCATCATATCGACTTCGTCGAAGGCGTAGAACGGTGCTGGTGCGAAACGCTGGAAGGCAAACACGAATGATAGAGCGGTAAGTGACTTCTCTCCACCAGAAAGAGCCTCGATGCGTTGCATCTTTTTGTCGCGCGGCTGTGCTCGGATAATCAAGCCACCTTCAAACGGACTCTCTGGGTTCTCCAGCTCAAGTCTGCCTGTACCGTGGGAGAGTTCATGGAAGATATCTTGGAAGTTGGCATTAATAGCGGTGAAGGCTTCCATGAAGTTCTCTTTCTTCAATTGACCATAGCCGAGGATGCGGTGGTCAATCTGTTCGCGCTCATCACTAAGAGTTTCTAGATTTTCAGCTAGCTCTCTTTGACGCTCTTCTGTCTGATTGTAGTCTTCTAGAGCTTTCATGTTGACTGGTTCTAAGGCGCGCATACGGCGCTCCAGTCTTTCTACTTGCTGCTTGAGCTGTTCTACGGTACCGGCATTAGGTGGTTCGTAGTTTGGATTTTCAGCCAGAATCAAAGCAATTTGTTCTTTTACTAGAACTAATTGTTGCTCAATTTCATAGTGAGTCATCTTGCGCTCATTTCTATGTTCTTTGACGCGAATAAGCTCTTGATCGACTTTGGTGCGCTCGATTTCAGAAGCAGTCACTTTTTCGTGAATGTCTTCTTTCGCTTTACGCATAGATTCAAGCTCATCTGAGATAGCCGAAACTTTCTTCTCCATCTCGCCGATGGCAATGCGCATGCCTGTAATGACGGCTTCATGAGTTGGTCTCTGCCCTTCGAGCTCATCTAATTCAGCACCCAATTCGTTGGCCTGAAGGGTGAGGTTCTCGCGGTTGTTAATTTCAACGCGCTCTTCTGTTTCAGTAACGTCAATTAAGCGCTGTAGCTCTTTGAACTCGGTCTC
>JAUPUU010000278.1 GCA_030917395.1 Cyanobacteriota bacterium erpe_2018_sw_21hr_WHONDRS-SW48-000092_B_bin.40 | reverse complement strand
TTTTTGATGCCGTCAATTTTGTCTTTGAGGGCTGGATTAGTGATCACCACTTTGGCTTCAGAATCTTGCAAGCGATCGCGTAGAGCATCTGGGCCGAAGGCTGAGAAAAGAGGTCCGGCTATGGCGCCAATTTTAGCAATGGCTATGGTGGCAATATAAAGCTCGGCTACCCGGGGGAGGAAGACGAAAACCCGATCGCCTTTCTTGATGCCAATAGACTTAAGGGCATTGCCGAGACGATTGGCCGCTTCGTATATTTCAAGGAAGGTGAATTTGGTCAAATCGCCCTTGGGATCGACTGAATAGAGGGCGACCTTGTTTTTGCGACCATTCACAAGATGGCGGTCGACAGCGTTGTAAGCAGCGTTAACTTTGCCACCGGCAAAGTAGGATATTTCGCGCTTAGCATCTTCCCAGGAGAAGGTGTTGTAGGTTGTCTCATAGTCTTCTAAGTTGCAGCGCACTGGAAACTTTTTGATGATTTCTTGTCTCACGCCTTTCGGTGTTTTGTGCGGCTCGGTAGAGAGCTGATCGGCAGTTTGAGCAGCGTTTTTTGCTTTGTGGCCCGTATTCTTAGAGCCAGAGCTGGACGAACCCTTAGGATCCTTTTCGACAACCTTCATAAATTCCTCCAAAAGGGCGGATGATTAAACGCGTGAATATGAGACTATCTCGACCATGAGTTGTGGCCCCGACCGGGCCTTCAAAAATCCCAAAGGTCAAAATATTAGGACAGTAAGTGTAACGCTTGTTAAGGTTCATTGCTCATCTTTAAGGGGCGTCTGGACTTAAAATTACGAAAGCAACGGCCTGATAATATTAAAATTTAAACAGGCGAGCTTAATTGGGTACATAGCTCATAGGCAGTTAATTCTAAGGTAAGTGTAAATGTCGCAAGTCTGGATTGATCACAAAGACGCAGCCAATAAGGCTCTTGATGCTAAAGATTGGGACCTTGCTATAAAGGAATGGCAAGGAGCCCTCGAAGAAGCAGAGAAGTTTGCTAAGGGTGATGGTCGCCTGGTTACATCGATAGAAGGCTTGGCTCAGGTGCAGTTTCTCAAAGGAAACCATGCTGAGTCTGAATCACTTTACAAGCGGGCGCTGGCCTTGAGAGAGAGTGCCCAGGGTAATGATCATCAGGACATTGCCACAGTGCTCAATAACCTTGGCGCGGTTTACTTTAAGCGCGGCTTCTACAAAGATGCCATGAGTCATTTTGAGCGGTCTTTAGCTCTGCGGCGCAAGTGTTTTCCTGCTGAGCACCTAGAAGTTGGTAAGTCGCTCTATCATCTCGCTCTTGTTTGTCATGCCGAGCAGCGCTATGACGAGGCTGACGGACACTATCGTAAGAGTCTTGATATCAAAAATAAGTCTCTCGGCAATAATCATCCAGACTTGATCAATCTATTGCGTAATTACGCCCACTTGCTGCGCAAGACCTCACGCGATTCGATTGCCTCTCAAATGGAGCAGTTCGCTAGCGGTATTGAGGCTAAGCTGAAGGCTTAGACTAACTAAAGACAGAATAATTGAAAACTATTTGTCCATATCCAGATTGCCATTCAGTTTTTGAGGTGGTAGGAGAGCAATATCAACTCAGTGATCGTTTTGGCTGCGGGCAGTGTCCAGCATGCAGTCGCAATTGTGTGGCTAGACCACAAGAACTAATTACTCAATTGGCTGGCAAGCGAGGTATCAGTGCTGCTGATGTAACGACTGATAGATCAATTTCCGCTGGCGATCCTGATACCGCAAAATTAGTAGTGGTGCTCGATGACATTCGCAGTTTGCATAATGTTGGCGCGGTTTTTCGCACCGCCGATGCTGCGGGATTTTCTCATGTTTATCTTAGTGGTATCACTGGTGTGCCACCACGAAAGGAAATTTCCAAAGTCAGTCTTGGAGCTGAAGATTGCGTGCCTTACTCATATCACCTCTTTCTCCCTGAGATATTGCTGCCGCTTAAGGCCGCTGGCTATACCATTGTTGCTTTGGAGCGCAATCAAAATTCGCGCTCTCTCTATCAAGCCTTAACTTGTGGTGCCTTGAAATTGCCGCTATGTTTGCTTGTGGGAAATGAAGTTCAGGGGGTTTCAACAGAAGCTCTGGAGCTCTGTGATCAGGTTTGCCATCTCAATATGCGCGGCAAAAAAGAATCACTGAATGCCTCAGTAGCTTTTGGTGTCGCCGCCTATTTTCTGGCAGAGTCTTTGCTTTAGCTAAACACCGAGAATTGCATAAACAGGCTCAGGGCGGTTAAACATAAGAAAATTATGCCGGCAATCAGAGCGGCCTTAGAGCCAGAAGCGATTTCTTCACCCTTAATATCGAAGCCCACCATGCGAGCACGCATGAAACAAAGTGCGGCAATTAGACTTAAAAAGATTGGCACAAGGTGATGCATCAGGGCTAAGGGCAGCACGGGATCGGTCATTATATAAACTGTGGTTGGCTTTTCTGGTGGCTTGGCATTAGCCACGGCACTGAGGTCTTTTTCTGCTGCTGGCTCCATTGAGCTGTCAGCTGGCTTTTCGACTGTGGTGTTATCTTTTTGCTTGCTGGCTTTCTTAGATCTTTTATTATTCTTGGATGCTACTTTTGTTTTCTTTTCAGGGCTGCTTGCCGTCTTGTTAACTGTGTCACTGCCTGCCGCTAGTACGAAAATTTGATCATTGTCAGCGGTGAGAAAACGACCATTGCGGTTGCAGCCGCGCACGAAAAATTTAGTACATTTGAGAATGTTGTTTTCATTGTACAGGGCGCCATAGCAGCCAATGTAGCCTGGTAGCGAAGATTCATCTGTGCCTAGATGTACTCCTCCTTCAAGGTTTAGCTTCATGTCGGAGCCGTCTTTATCTGTAGTGCGGTCCGAGATGATCTGCAAGGTCATGGCTTTGCCGTTATAGGGGCTGGCGTAGGCAAATTGAAACTCAGCACCGGGCGGAATAGTTCTTGGGTATTCACCACTGCTGAGGAAGTAGGCCTGAGCATAGTTTGTTAATTGCCGCATCTTTTCAAAGACGCGGCTATCTGGCCCTGTCGATAGATAGTAGTTAATGCCATCAGCACTCTTTATTACGGAGAGACTTTCAGCCATCCAGATTTGCTTCTCGCTAACTGATTGACCTAGAGCAGAAAACAAATCACCCCAGTTACTCTTTATACGCTTCAGCGGTACTTTAGTGGCTCCGCTTGGGTTGATGATTACGACTTCTGTTCCCAGAAGTCTTAGCTGCTTTTTTTGGTCAGGTGACTCATACACTGTTGAAGTGCTTTTTGTCGTTGCCGCGGCACCAGGTTTTATTGGCTTGCCAGAGAATAAGTAGAGCACCAGTCCAACTAGCACCACTACGGCAATGAAGGGGATGCCAAAGTCTTTCAGTAAGCGACCGGTGCGAATGCGACTTTGTTCGCTTTTTGATGGTCGTCTGCCTTTGGCGTTGGAGCGAGTGTTGACCTTGCTGCGATTGGTCAGGCTTGCTATTGCCTCGGCTGTATAGGGTTCTTCTTCAAATTCGTCTAATTGGTCAAATTGCTGTGACTCAGGTCTCTGTGCCAGGGCATTGCCATAGCTAGCCTTTTCGTTGCTACCGTTGCGTTGCGGTGGGGATGGCATTGGCACAAGGGCAGGGTTCAGGGCTAGTGCTTCTTGGGCATTGATTTGGGGGAAGTGCACTCCGCTGGTTTCGTTGTATTTTGCTGATTGGCTAAAGCCTGTCTTGCTAGCCGGAGCAACCGGCATATCCTTGAGCATTTCTCTGGCAAAGGCTTGCATGGCTGATTCGCCTAGCTGTCCTTGGGAGACCTCCATTGCATTGAACTGTTGGTTTGATGGCGGGTTTGCCGGAGGATTTGGTGCCGGATTGAGCTGGTTGGCAGGCGTGATCGCGTTAATAGCGTTGAGTTGACTATTGGTGGCGGCAGCTTGCTGTTGTAGCTGGTTTTGAATTTGTTGTTGTACTTGTTTGAGAACCTGCTTGTGCACTTGGGGTTCTGGCGGTGGGCCAATCTCTGCTGAAGGATTATTGGCTGCTGGTTGTTGGCTAGCAATGTTGCCCGTTTGCTGTTCTTGATTGCCATTGCTTTGCTGGCTATGGCCTTGCTGACTATTAACTTGGTACATAGAGGGGTCATCGTACTGAGAGCGCATGGCGCCCTGATTGCGCATCAAATTGACCAGGTAGGTGTGCCGCTCTATCAGTCTGACTGCCAATGGATTATCAGCCTGCATGCACTGCTTAGCCGTGGCGATGGCTGACTCGACGATGTGCAAGGCGTCTTCTGTTTTACCCATCATCTCGTTTGTTTCGGCAATCTTGAGCAGCATGCTCACCATATCGGGATGAACCCGGCCGAGAATCTTTTCGCCAATTCTCACTAGCCGCCAGTTGGTACGCAGCGAATCTTCGTAGCGCCCGACTGACTGATAAGTATCGGCAAGGTTTTGCAAACATTCGGCCAGTTCAGGTGCTTCTGGCCCATTCTGCCGTTCCAACCCACTGAGGGAGCTTTCAAATAAAGGTAAGGCCTCTTCAAAGCGGCCTGCTCTAGCCAGCAAATTGGCTTGTTCTAGATTATTACTGGCAGCCTGTGCGGGCATTCGAAAGTTTTCGCTTTGCATGTCCGTTACTGACCTGGGTTATTTTTATTGGAGTTCAATATGATCACAGCATTATTCACATTGGGTTCATACCCACAATGCTAGTGTCTTCTATCATGTCTGTTTACCATGTCAGAGAGATATTAGGAGTAAATCGTGGCTAGTTCGAAAACATCAATAAGGCAAAACATTGACTGGAGATATCATCGCTCTGGATGCTCAACCTGTCAGAAGACTGAAGATTTCTTGGAGCAGCATCAGCTTGGCGCGATTGAGATGGTCGAAGCCAAGAGGAAGACCCTTGGTGCCGCTGAGGCCCTTGATTTGGCGCAGGCGGTTGACGAGATTTATGCCACCAAAGGCAGTAATCGAGTCTATTTCAATCTCAAACAAGAAAAGCCTGAGCAAGACAAGCTGCTAGCAGCCATGCTCGGACCAACCGGTAACTTGCGGGCGCCTATTTTGCGCAAGGGTCGCGTACTTTTGGTTGGTTTTGACAAAGAAAGCTACAGCAAAGTGCTCCTGGATTAATGCCTGCAGTTATTTTCGTTGACAGCAAAAAGAGGGTCTAATGCTAGACCCTCTTCGCTTAAATTCTTCGTTTCTTAAGTGCTCGATTGCTGATCGTCGAAGTTCGTATCGTCGGTTAGGAAGCCAATTACTAGACCACTTACCGCGCCAACCACTAAGCCCCAAGCTAGACCACCTTTCCAGCCAAACATTGGAACTACGCTTACAGGCAAAGGCCAAACTTTGATCACTTCGAACGAACCAGCTACAACAAGGGCCGAAATGATGCTGATGACAAACATCGCGGCAATGGGAAGTGAGGAACTGGTGGCTTTCTTGGTACCCATTTATTACGTCCTAATGCACTTTTGACTAAAATACAGAGCAAATTGTAGCACCGCCTGGGGTGAAGCAGCCCAGGTTTCTCACTGGCTTAACAGAGTAAATACATTCTTCAAACTTCAAAAAATCTCATACTAATAGGCCCTCTGGCTCAATAGGCCCAACCCGGCAATGGTTTTGGCATCCTGTATTTGACCATTGTGAACCATAGCCCAGGCTTCGCTTAAGCTTAGTTCGATTACTTCTGTTTCTTCGTCGAAGTCAAGGTTTTTGCCCTTATATGTGAGATTTTCGGCCAGGTATATATAAATAATTTCGTTGCAGAAGCCCGGTGCGCTGTACATTCTTGAAAGTTCTTGCCAATTTTCGGCAAGATAGCCGGTTTCTTCGGTCAGCTCTCTTTGGGCCGCTGGAAAAGGATCTTCGCCTGCTTCAATTCTGCCGGCTGGCAGTTCGATTAGTTCTCTATCCACTGAATAGCGATATTGCTTCACCAGTATTACTTTTTTTTCGTTCGTTAAACCAGCGATTACCACGCCACCGTTGTGTTCGACCACTTCTCTTGTGGCGACCGTGTTGTCAACATTAAGTGTGTCCACTCGCAAATTGATAATTGCGCCTTCCCAGATTCGTTCGGTAGATACGCAATGATCCTTGGTAAAAAGCATTAGTTCCTCATAATCGCGCCAAAGTAACGGCTTATCCTAAAGCAAAGCATTGGCAGTAGCAATCATCTAGAATTTAGTTGTGATTGCTACTCTCAGTCTTTAAGTAAATTTTGAATTACCAGCAAAGTCTTGACTACATAAAGTCGCTTGTGCCGACTTTAGAGCGACCAAGCCTTAGGCGTATAGAAGAATTCTTCAGTACCCAAGGTTTGCCGCAGTCAACTCTTGAATGTTTTCATGTGGGTGGCACCAATGGCAAGGGTTCTGTTAGCACCTTAATCGCTTCAATGCTTGAGGCTCTTGGCCATAGCTGCGGCAA
Source organism: Cyanobacteriota bacterium erpe_2018_sw_21hr_WHONDRS-SW48-000092_B_bin.40 (assembly GCA_030917395.1). Lineage (GTDB taxonomy): Bacteria > Cyanobacteriota > Vampirovibrionia > Obscuribacterales > Obscuribacteraceae. The sequence goes on along the minus strand of JAUPUU010000278.1, from coordinate 13,900 downwards.
ATTTACTGGACCTCATTTGCTCTCTTTCAATGAGCGCTTTGTGATCAATGGCCAAGCCATTGCTGCTGAGCCTTTTGCCCAAGTGGCAAGCCAAACTAAAGAGTTATCAGATCAGTTTGCTCTCGATCATCCAGATTTGGGTGCTCTCACTTGGTTTGAGTTTCTTACGGCTATGGCTGTTGCTTACTTTAAGCAAGAGCAAGTGCGCTACAGCGTGTTCGAGGTTGGAATGGGGGGCCGTTTTGATGCCACCAATATCTTGACTAATGTGCGTGCCACTGTTTTGACAAATGTCGATCTTGATCACATGCAGTTTCTTGGTGATACCAGAGAAAAGATTGCCTTTGAAAAATCTGGAATAATTAAGACCGGTGTTCCTGTTGTCACCACCTGTGATGGCGCCGCTTTGGCTGTTATTGCTGCTCGAGCTGAGGAGCTACAATGTCCTATGTATGTGCTCTCTCATCTAGCGGATAGTCGTGACTTAGCTGACTTATTTGAGAATTTTGAGATTCAATATTTTGGTCTAGCTCATGAAAAAAATAAGCTTAGTGATTTTGTTGAATTGCTCAAGAAAGAGTTTTTTGTAGAGGCCAATCAGCCCCGCTTTGTTTCTGGCTTGAGCGGTTCATATCAGAGAGTAAATATACTGACGGCGCTAATTGCCTTGGGCGCTAGTGGAATCTTGACTGAGCACTTGATGGTAAGCCCTGAACAAAGGCAGACTACCATTCAATCTCTTAAGCTAGGTTTGTCAAAGGCCAGCTGGCCTGGTCGGTTTGAAATATTTGAAGATCCCAAAATGATTCTGGACGGAGCTCACAATCCCCATGGTGCTAAAGCTCTAAGAGCTTCTTTGTTAGAGAAGTTTGGTCAAGTGAATTTTGTTTTTCTCCTTACTTGTTTTGAAAACAAAGATGCCGAAGAGCTACTGCATGCGCTTTTGGGGCCAGGAGATACGATTTTTGCTTTTGCACCAGAGAGTGAGCGAAAGATGCACCGACCAGAATATCTGCTGGGTATTGCTCAAGCTGCTGGTGCTCATGGATATGTGGCCGAGAACTGTGCTGAAGCCGTACACCGTAGTCAAGAAATCTTGGCAAACAACAGTGCTTATGCACCTTACCTAATTGCCGCTGGGTCTTTTGCCACGGTGCGAGAGGCTAGCCGCTATATAAATTCTCAAAGACTAGGTAAAATCGAATCACATCAGGGGTGATAAGTTGAATTCTGACCATACTTTTAATCTGGCTGGGCACATCAGGCATCAAGGTCTGTCGTTGGCTGGAGTGAGGGTCTTGCTGTTTGACCAGTTCGCTCATGAGAGTGATAGCTTGGTTGGGGCCGAGCCCCTGCGTGAACTCAAGACCGGAGCTAAAGGTGACTTCTCATTTTCGGTCAAGACCGGCGTCTATCGTATTGAAGTGGTTCCAGCCTCGGCTACGCGTATTCTTGGTCATTCGCTTTCAGAGATTAAAGTAACCACTAATACTAATCTCAATATTTCCCTTGCTACGGGCTCGATTGTCTCTGGTCGAATTAATAGCTCGTCTAAGCAAAATTCTAATTTAACAGTAGAAATGCTTACTGGAACTGAAGTTGTCGTTTTGGGGATCGAGCCATCGTCTTATAAGGCTGTCAGTCCAGTTGCTGAGGACGGTAGCTTTAGCTTGGTGGTGCCCCGGGGTAAGTATCATATTGCTTTGCGTTGTTCTCAGTTTGACAGCGAAAACCGAGAAACTTTGGCTCCGGCTAAATTCAAGCTAGTTTCGACACACAGTGATGTTATAGCGATCTCGCACGATGTTGATTTAACTCTTGAATGGCCAGAACTTTTTCCCTTTGTAGGAGAAATCGTTGATCATTCCGGTCACCCTGTGGCTAATGCCTTGGTCATGGTTGAACCAGCCGTATCGCGACGCAGTTTGCTTTTGAGTGAGCTGAGTTTCGCTGCTCGCACTTTAAGTGATGAGATGGGGCGTTTTCAGCTATCACTTGAAGCCGGCTCCTACGATATTGTTGTTGAACCGCCTGACTCGATGCTGTTTGGCTGCGTCGAGAAAGACTTGAATGTCACCGAGAGCTGTCACCATCGCTTTGTTCTGGCTCAAGGTCATCGCCTAAAAGGGCAAGTTGTTTTTGATGATCATCTACTGTCTCAGAGTCTTGTGCGCGTGCAACGTGTTGATGGGCAGAAGCAAGAATATATAACTCGCACTGATAGTGATGGTCAGTTCGCTATTACAATTCCGGAGGGAAGCTACAAACTAATTGTGCAGGCACATCCAAAGGATTCACCGCCGGTCACAATTGATGGTGCTGAGTATAGTGCCCTGGCTCCCTGGACACGCAACATTGTCGTCGGTGGTGATACTCACGTTGCCGTGCGCTTGTCTCTGGGAACGGCTCTCAGGGGGCGCATTTGTGATGATTCAGGTCAGGCGCGCTCTAGTGTTAAAGTCTCTGTTTATGCCGCTCACTCTGGTCAAGCTCAGTTTCTGCCGGAGGGACGAAGTGCCCTCGCCTATGGTATCACCGATGGCGAAGGTTGCTATTGTTTGTTCTTGACGCCAGGCCAGTACTGGTTGGTGGTGCACAGTGATTTTTCTAATGCCAAGCTAGTTGAGATTGCTAGTGAGCCAGTGACAGAGGATATAGTTTGGCATGGTTGGTCCCAAATTAAGTTTGAGGTCATTGGTGAAGACAATCAGTTGATACCCCGCTGTCAGGTCTTCTATCAACCCTATGGCTCTGATTTAGATATCGACTGGGAAGAGTCGCTCTCTAGCAAAGGAACCTTGGCTCTTCCCCATGGCTATGTGCTTACAGGCGAGCAAGGCACCTGTCTTTTGACCTTGCCCTCTGGGGTGTATACCTTTAGGTTTACTCCACCGGATGCCGGTTCTTTTCAAGAAAAAACAATCAGGCAACTCTCTGTCAGTGCTGATCTCAGCCGTCGCGTCACTCTTGAGCTTAAAAACTCTGCAACTTTGGGTGGTTGAATGAAAATGGCTTGGCTAACTAATGGCTTTTTCACCAGCTTCATTTCGTCTGCTTGTTTAATAGCAAGCCTAGCCTCATGCAGCAACGGCGATGTTAGTCAGCCAGTTAGTGTCACAGCCGCTCCTTTAGCGGTGCATACTAGTCACTTCAAAGATAGTAAGTCTAAAGACTTTCGCTCTCTTGATGAGAGCCTTCTCAAAGATCCGAACTTCGATGCTTTTACAATCTGGTTCTATCATTGCTTTGCTGATTTTCAAACGCAAGATGAGCATGTCGACGATACGGCTGGTGCCTCATCGGTGCGGCTTAAAATTAAGGCTGTGCAAATTCGCTTGAGCTGTCCTATCACCATTTGGTTGGCGAAAGATTCACCAGCTTTAGTCAGTGAACATGAAAAAGGTCATGTTTATATTTGTAGCAAGGTCTATGGTCGTGCCCCTAAAGTGGCTCGAGATGCAGCTCTTCTCGTTGTTGGTAAAAGCTATAATGGCATGGGGAACAACGTCGCCGCTGCTCGGCGGATGGCTATCGCACAAGCTGAAGGCGATATTGCCCAGATTTTTCGTGAAGAAATAGTCGCTTTGGCCGACGAGATATCTACTGCCTATGACGCTTTGTGTAGCGATGATCTTGCTGTAAATTCGGGCAAAAGCTCCAAGAAAACACAGCAATCACTTGCTGATTTGGCCTATCAGCAAGTGATTGAAAGAGTTGTAAAGTTTCTCTGAAAAGTCTTAGTGCAGTCTGCTTTTGATTCCGTTGAGCTTAGCTGAGAATTTCTGAGCCTCCGCTCCGCGGTTGGCTTGAGTTAAGACAGTGATTATGCGCTCGTAGACACCTTCAATTCGGGCGCTGAGAGGGTCTCCTAGCTCTTGCTCCTGACGAGCTAAAGCCCTGTCTGGGTCTGTCAATACTTCGCTGTCTGGCATGGTTGAAGCGCCAACATGTCGACCCTTGGTGCTCTTCTTCACATCAGAGCTAGCTGTCGTTGTGGCTGCAGGCTTAGTGGGTTTGATTTCTTTGGCATTCTTCGCTCTTTCTTCTTGCTCATCTAGAGCCGAAATTAGCTTGCCGATCGAAGCATGGGCTTGTTCATCGTCCCCAACTGAAATCATTCGTTCTACATCAAAGAAGTTGCGCAGAAAAGGTCCTACCCCGACACCTTTGCTGTCGAGATTTTTTAGTTTGCCTAGGGCTTTGTCGCGTAGATCTTTGTCTGCACCATCTATAGTGGCAAGACTTTGGACGTCAACTTTAGTGGTGACTGTAACGATTTGAACTGGTGTAAGAGCCGATTGAAGGCTGCTATCCAGGCGGCTTAATTGACTAGAGTCGAAATCGATCTGCTTGAAACTCCCTTTCATTGTCGGATCGGCAAAACTGACTTTTACCTTTTTTGCTGATGTTCCGACAGTCTCTATGGCTTTTTCTGCAATTTTCAAAGCTTCATAGCGCATATCGCGCTCGGTCATATCGCTGTCAGCATCGGCAATAACCTCTAGGGTGTCGCCCACCATATTAGTATCGATATGGTGGGTACTGCGCGCCGATTCTCGTTGTTGCAAGTAAGCCGACAGGCGGTTGGCCGGATCATTGACTTCATCGTCTTGGATTGTTAGTGAAGCTAGCAGTTGTTCTTTGCCAAGTTGACCAGAGCCGAAAGCTTTGACATCACCCGCGGTGACCGATACGACTTTGCGTTTGTTTCTATTTATTGAGTTGTAGAAGTAAACAGTGACACGACCAATGTCAGTGGGTGCAAGGTCTATTGTCGTTTTTGCTATTAAAAGTGCTTCGATTTTGCAGTCATTGTCGTTGGCGCGAGTATTGCGGTAGGTCGAGATGTATACTTCGCTGCCATTTACTGCAGCCCTGACCCCAGTTCCGTTGGCCAAAATTTTGGCTTGATCTACAGCTTTGACGATTTGATTGACTGTAACTGCAGCTTGAGCTGAATATTGCAAGCCGCTGCTCAGTCCAATTGACAGTAGGGTAGCCAGGGCCAGTGAATTGATTTTGCGGCTGGTAGCTTTGCGCGACACTATACTTCCTCACTCTGTAGACTACGAAATAAGGTTCATTTTAGCAGTCCTTGATGAATTTCTGCCAATCTGCTGCCTTCTTCACATCGTTCATCTTGGAAACGGATAGTAAATGCTTCATGACTTTGCAGTAATCTATTTATTATAGGAACATTGTTTAGTACTGAGAATTAAAGATGCGTTTTCTTACAGCCTTTGTAGTAGCCATTTATTTGGCTTTAATAGTGCTCCAGCCTGTCAGCGCCAAGGGGCTCAAGCGCGTCGATCTGTTGGTCACCGGGAGTAGTTGTGCTTCGTGCTTGATTCGCATTGAGAAGAAGCTAAGAACTACTCCTGGTGTGCTCAAAGCCATGGTATCTGTTTATCGCCCCTATGCAGCTGTGGTTATTTATAACTCTGATAAGACCTCACTAGCGGCACTAAAGAAAGTGCTTGAGTCTGAGAAAGCAAGCGCTGAAAAGATTGTCGAGGTTCAGGTAAAAGAATTACCAGCACTGCTGTTGCCTGTAAGCAACTAGCTTTCGCCATGGTTCAGGTTGGTCTTGGCGGTGCAATACCCACGATTGCCTCAGAGGCCTGAGTCTTTATGGTCATTTCTGGCCCTAGGCTCAGAAACGGTATTGGCACGGGCAAGACAATGGTGACTGTGCATTTGACGTTAGCCATGCCGTCATGGGTGCCATCGTACTTATCAAGTTTGAGTACAAGGTTTTTATACGTCGGCGACTTATTAAAACTCGTTTCTACGTCGGCTACTGCTGTTGTGGCTTCCGCCAGGTCAGAAGCATTTGCCGCAGCTCTTGCTGCTTGTTTGGCTAAGCCATTGCAGATATCACCGCCGATGTAAACTACGGCCAGATCAATAATGGCTAGAACAATTGGCACAAGCACAATTGATCCTACTAATACTTCGATGATGCTCTGCCCACGAGGGCCGCGCCTGCGATTGAATTTGAATATGCTGTTCAAGTTGGAACGATCCATCGGTTTGCCACCTGACTATTCTAACTGGGGATGTTCTCAATCACTGAACGACCGCTAAATTTAAAGGTCACTGGTTTGTTCAGGCCAGGGATAGGGAGCGGAAAAGGAATTTGAAGGAATGGCCGACACTCTACTTGTAAGTTGAGGTGAATAAACTTGACCTTGTTAGAGCCTTCGTTGAGGTCGATGTAGCAAGTTTGCACAGGCACCGAACCAGTACTAGCAAATCTACCAAGGCCGAGTTGAAGCCAATTATTGATTATGTTGTTGAGGGCACCGGTGGGCGAGGTGCTGGCTGTAAGGTCTGCCTTCAGTGCTGGGGGAGTTGTGCTGTTATCTAATACCAACACATTTTCGATGGCGGCCTGACGTAGTAGGAGGGTGTCTAAATAGAGGCAGTCGGCATAAGAAATAGCCATACCGATCAAATTTAGGAAGGGAAAGAAGAAGACCATGATAAAGATGAACAGAGCCGGAGCGAATTCAGTAATTGCGCTCCCTCTATGTGTGCGTAACGATCTTAAGTTACGAAGCTCGCTGCCTAAGTGTTTCATCTAAATATCCGCTGCAAGTCAATAAATTCTATTAAGTGGTCGTACATGGTAGATTATGCCCCTATCTGGGCAGCTTTCAACGTTTATTCTGATACGTTCAAAGGTTTTCACCGAGATCAGTGGGGCTTTTACCACAACAAGGGCTAAATTACATAAATTTCGCTTGTCAATGAATATTAAACTGCTATAATAAACGGGCCAAGCTTATGTTGTCACCCTCATACCAGCCAAGTTTGAGCTTTTTAGTAAATTCTCGCGAGTGCCTTTCTGGGCCACTGGTAAGAATTTTGAGTTATTGGTTTGCATAAACATTAGTATCCAAGTTCGTAAGCAAAGTTAGTAAGTAAGGTTAGTTTCAGATTCATTATTATTTGGCGAGGTTCTTTTCGATGGAACGTATTAGAAGGAAGCGCGCAGCCTCCATGGTCTTAGTGGTTGCATTCATTTTGGCCCTGGCTGTGATAATAGTGGCGGCAATTGCCCTTATTAACTTGCTTGGTGGCGGTCAGCAGATGCAGCGAGCGACCGATGCCGGGAACCTCTCCCTCGCTCGATCTGTGCTGGTGAAAGTGGCCGTACCTATTCCTAATAGTGGCGATGCCGTGCAATTTAACGGAGTAACCGATCATACTTCGGGCACCAATGGTGTCGTCAATTTGCGCAACATCAACCGGGTGATGGCGCAGTCAATGATTGTTAACTTCAATGCTCACCAAATTTCTAAAGATGGCCTCGATCAAGGAGCTACTTCTCACGCTGCTTCTATTACACTGACTGCTCAGTCTCTTGGTAAGCAACTAAGTGATCAACTGGCCAAGCCATCTTCTGTAGAAGACTTTTTCAGCTCGATCGCTAAACTAAACCCAACTAAGCAATTCGGACCGCAAGATATATCTCCCCTTGGCGCACCGACATTCTCATATTTAGATAGAACTGGTGCTTCAAACGTTTATATCGCTGCATCTGCTATGCCTGACTATGACTTTGCCACCAAGACTTCAAAGACCTACAACGACAAGGTCAGTGGCTGGGTCACCGCTGTAAGTTCAGATGTAGATCCTAGCGGCAATCATAATTACCTCAAAGGTTACCTTGAGGGAATGACGCCAGACACAAGCTTTGCCAATACTTATTTCGTTCCACTTAAGCCAGGTGCCAAGCCACACTTGGTCAGTCAAGTAGATTTTGACTTGAACAAAAAAGCTTCTAGTGGTGCCAATGCATTTAGCTGGACTCAACCTGTTCCTAATTCTCTCTCTCTGAAGGCCCAAGCCCAATCTGCTCAAGGCTACAATGGTGGCTTTAATGCTTGCGCCATTGTTGAACCGATTGATCCTAAAGGGTTTGCTGCGGCACTACCTCACGGTTTCATCCGCATCCAGAATGGTGCCAGCTCACCGGCTACCGGTGTGGCAAACGGCAACAAGCAAGACGTTTTTGTCTATGTTATGAACAATCCGCAGGTTTATCCCGTTGATGTCAACGGAAAGGCACTACCATATTTTGTTGGCGCTAACGATTCACCACTTCCTGGTGGATGCAGCAATGGTTCTGACTATGTCGCCAAAATTGCTCAAGATATCAAAGATGGAAAAACCCCTGATTGCACGGGTTTGAGTGTAGGCGTTGCCTTGTCTGGAGACACTCTCGGCCTTAAAGGTGTAAGTCAAGCGAATTGCAATTCTATTGGTGGCATTGGTGGTGCTAACGTCGACAACATTGCCCTCGATAATGCCTCATCTAAAGTCAATACTGATATGGCTTTGTATAACAAGCCTGACAGCCGCAAACTGTGGGCTAGGCCTGTGATTGAAGCGGCTTACGATATTCAGCCACCAACACCAGTTAGCAGTGGTACTGCTAGCGTCAACGTAGCTGATATCGTCAATCTAAAACTACTTAGTGATAGAGCTGAGGGTAACGACTTCCATCCTGGTACCTACCAGTCTGGTATTGCTCACGTTCCTGCAAGTCGCGGTCCTCTCAGCAGCCCTAACTACCGCATCACCACTGATCAGGGTGTGCACTTAGACAGTAAGAGTCCTGAAGGCATTACTTTGAACGGAACTATGTGGAAGTACTTGACTCAGCGCATGTATCAGATAGACCCAGAGTGGCTCAGCTATGCTAATAAAGGTATCTATGCTTCTGAGAACCGGCCGCTCGATTACATTCTCAGTCAGAACATCGTGCCGATGGGAGGACGAGGCTATATCTACTTTAGCCAGAGTGCCAACGCGGGTAAGGGCGGACTGGTCTTGAAGGAAGAGAGTGCAGCATTATCCGATGCACCATGGTTATCCTCTTTCATTGGTCAATTGCCCGATGCTAAGAGCCCAACCACTCCTACTGAGACTAGACAGTTTGAGTTGATGCCATTCAGTCAAATCAACGTCGCTGGCGATTGGAACTATCCACAACCATATGACTACCCCGGTAAAATATGCTTGATGAATTGGTTCTCCTTCACCCCTGCTAGTGGTTGGAACAACCTGCTTGGTCAGCTCAACATGGGAGCTATCAGCACTACTTGTTGCCCTGAGGGATCAACTGGTTCTGGTGCCTTCGGTATTACCTATTCAGGAAGTGGTGACACTATCTCCATCCCAAACGGTTGTGCTTGTCCTGCTACGACTAGCTGTGATTCAACAGGCCCTTGTTAGGTCTTACTTAGGTAAGCTACTCAGTGAGTTAATTTGTGGCATGGGTCATCTGGCTCCTGCCGCATTTGACGTGTTAAGGTATAGTTCTTAGTTGATAGTGCTGCATTCGGGGTCGGAAAAATCAAAGTGGCACAAAACAAACCACAAGGATCAAAGGCTTTGTCGATAACTACCTGCTATTCTTTTGCTTCGCTTCTATTACAGAGTTGCAGCCTGAGTTTGCTACTTGCCGCTCCAGCGCAATGCCAACAACAAGTTCAACAGCAACAGTTTCAGCAAGCACAGCCAGTAGTGCAGAAACCGCGTAGGCCCGCTCCTGTTGAGAGCGTGCATCGCAATTTGCAGCAATGGCCCAGCACAGTGCCTGTGCCACTGCCGCCTGATGCCAAGTTTGTGGCTGGTTACCAGAGTCAGTACCTAAATACTAAGAGTATGACTTTCTTTCGCTTTACCACAGTAAATCAACCAGTCAGTCTGGTGGATTGGTACAAACGTAGTTTGCAGAGTGCTGGATGGGCTGTTCGCGAAAATGCCACATCCTCAGGCCGTTCAGTCTCCACTATTTCCGCCATCAAAAATGGTGTCAGTTGTTCTATAAACGTGTTGGCTCCCCTTACAAGTAAAGACCGCACAGCAGTCCAGATTTCCTACTCTGATCGCTAGGGCTAAATTGTGAATAGATTTACTAGAAGATTGCAATCCATGGGGTTTGCTTCGCTTGCTTTATTTGCCTCGGCTCTTGTTAAGGCCGAGGCGCAGAAGGTCACAGCAGATGCAGTGCCAACAGCTAAACAAGTAGAGCAATTGCTGAAGACTCAGCCGAAAACCTATGCTGCCCACTTTGCCGCTGGGCAATTGTATGAGTCACAAGGTTTCTATGGTCCTGCTCAAGATGAGTATCGTCAGGCTCTAAGCTTTCCTCCGGTCAAGCCTGATGCCTACAAGCGACTGGCTCAACTGGCTTTGAAAAGTAGTGACTATGCTACGGCAGAAAAGGTTGCAGTTGATGGTTTGCATTTGTTTCCTAAAGACTATGGCATGCTTTTGACTGCTGGTTTTGTATTACAGAACCAAAGCAAGCTTCCCGCTGCCATGAATATGTATCTGCGTGCTCGGGCTGCTCGACCAAATGATGCCCAAATTTGTTTGGCGATTGCCGATGTATTGGCTGCTCAAAATAAACCAGAGCAAGCTTTGGTTGAAATTGGACGTTTTGACAAATTGAGCTCGCCGACCACTCTTAGCATTTACGAGAAAGCCAAGATACTATTAGCACTCAAGCGTTACGATCAGGCCCTGGCAGAGCTCGATAAGAATTTTAATCAGGACCCTGCCAATTTTGCCAACAACAAACTCTATGCCTCGACTTTGGCTAATCGTGGTAATAGGAACAAGGCTCTAGAAGTGGCCCTCTGCCTATTGGCTAATGCTAATGGCAAAGAAATGGAGATGAGCAAGCAACGCTTGACGAATTTGCTCGGACCGCTAGTCGCTGGCGTGCCACCGAATGTGATTGCAAATGCTGAAGGACGAATTAAAGATGTTAGAGTGAAGGCGCGTATGCACTTCGCTTTGGGTGATGTTTACGATCGCAAGAGTCAGTTTGATTTAGCGATTAAACAGTATCAGGCAGGCCTTAAGCTTGATCCTCAATTTGCTCGGGGTCACTATCGCTTAGGGCTTGACCTGGAAAAAAATGGCAAAGACATCAATGCTGCTAAAGCCAGCTTCAAGAAAGCCCATGATCTTAATAACGGCCAAAATCAACAACAAGATCAGCAAATCGAAGACAAATGGAAATCGTTGAGCCGTTAGCAGTCATGTGTAGAGGGATAAAACATTGGCTAAAGTCTCAGGCAAAAATAAAGTCTTTGTCCTGTCTTGCCTGCTACTGCTTTGTGCTGGCGCCGCTGCCTATTATTTTTACGAGTCGAAGAAGCCTCGCTACCGCTCTACTGAAATAAAGCAGACCACTAGGGAAGTGGTAGTAATTGGTGAGGTTGTTGACGCCTGGTGCTATGCCTCTCAAACTATGGGCCCCGGACGTGGCCCCGGTCACAGGGCCTGCGCCCTGGCCTGCGCTCACGGCGGGGTTAGCATCGGCATCCTCGAAGATGGCACGAAAAATCTTTATGTTGCTGCAAAATATAAGGGCTTTCAGGGCTGCAAGGATTTGCTCATACCCTATATGGGCGAGAAGGTCAAAGCGACTGGTTGGGTAGGAGACCTTGGTGGTTGTCGCATGCTCAAAATTAAAACTGTTGAAGCTCTGACGAAACCAGATCTAGATAACTAAAAAGAGCACTGCCACCACAGGCGATGCTCTTTTTTAGTATTTCATTTTCCTTTTCTGTTTGGCGTTTTATGGCGTAGTGCCGGTGCCTGCTCCGGTGCCAGGGTCTGTACCAGTAGTGCTGCCAGTGCTAGGATCTGTACCTGTGGTCGATCCTGTGCCGGGGTCGGTCGATGGATCCGGCGGTACCACTACTGGAGGCAGGGCTTTTGTCGAAACCGTAGCTGCGTCTAGCTTCTCACCAACGTAACCGGTGCTGAAACCTAATGATGCTGCCAGTGTGCCGGTGTTGACCTGCCTGCGGAAGCGAATGTCAACGGCCATACCATTCTTCTGATAAGTAGGGCGCATTTTTGGGTTTGGCCCGCTGCCTGGTCCCTGGCTGTATTGATAATACTTGCTTGAGGTGAAGCCCGAAGTCTCGGCGAAGTCTGATTGATTAGTGATGGCAGGTGGAAGACCTGGGTTATCCTTGTCTTTTGGCTTTGGTGGTTTCCAGCTCCAGGCGCCGAATCCTGGGCCACCGAGGTCTTTGTTAGGTCCAAGGTCTGCAGGCAATTGACTGACTGCTACTGGTTGCCAGTCCATTGGTTCTCCAGCGTGTTTGCCACCGTTTTTGGTACCAGGTTGATAGACTTGGTCTCTAATATAAACATCAAATCGCTTCTTCAGTGTCACGGTGTCTAGAACGTAACCAGTATCGGGAAATTCAAAGGGACCGACTACTTGGTCTTTAGCGATAGAACTAACGAGGGCATCTACGTTTTCAGAGTACATTTGATTTTCGCTAGCTACTGCTAGGTTCAATGGTGTTAGTGCCTTGCTCTGGTAACTTACCTGACCAGTGCTGGGGTCAACTCGATAGATATGAATGTTACCAGCCGGAATGGTGTCAAGTTCATAGACTGTGGAGCTGGAAGGAGAGGAGTGGGTCTTCCATAGTACGTCCGCTCCAGGCTTGACAAAGGCGAAGCTAGTATCAAACATATTTGCCGCTGACGAAACATTGAGCTTGGTACCGGCGCGTTTCCACCAGTCTAACAATGCCACTCTAAAGACATTGCCTGTGCTCTGGTCAATAGCAGTGTGGGGCCAGTCTAAGTCACCCATCTTGGTCAATGGCGCGCCAATGGGATAGTCGCCATTGACTGAGGTTTGATAAGAACAGTTGTTGCCGCTGTTCAGTTGGGCGTTGGTCAGGATAGACATAGGGTTGGCTATTTCTGGTGGAATGCCGTCAGGGAAGCTGAAGGTGAGAGCGCCAGGAGCTGGTTTGGGGTCGGCGACGTTGGCTGGCTGAGCGCAGGCTACAGCGTGAATGTCATAGCCTTTGGGGTTCTGTGTATCGGTGACGTGTTGGTCTGCTTCAGCTTTGATAACAGTTGCTACTTGATAAGGAAGGCCTGGTACAGTTGCAGCCCACTGTTTGGGATCGACCAGTTTAATCGAGTCGCCGATGCCGGCAAAAACAAAGTCTTCTCCTGAAGTTGGGATGTTTTTATACGAGAGATAGAAATCATTTTGAGCGCTGCTTGCAGGTACGTTAGCCATACCTCTGGGGTTCGGTAGTGGTGTGTTAGTCTGGGCACCATTAGTGATGCCACCGAGTGAGAGCTTGAGAGAGTTGGCAATGTAATTGGAAGAGCCGGTCATTCTAATCTGATTGGCTTTGTAGGCGTTCTCAGCATCGGCATAGACATTGATGTTTTTGCCGTTAATGTCTTTGGCTGCATAACCAGTACTTAGTGATTTTGTCAATTCTGTTGCCAGAAGAGCCTGAGCTGCTTTGGCCTTAGCAACATCGGCTTTGATGATTGTCTTTAAGTTGGCATCGCCAATTTGGTCGGCAACAATCAAATCAAGGCGCAGTGTACCGAGAATTGTATTTATGCCACGTACTGGTGTGTTATATGAATCACCTGCAGTGGTACTGCTTCCTGTGGGGGCGGCGTCCGATAGTGAGATCCAACCATAATCGTCGGTATTGATTGCAATCATACTTAAGTCGCGAGCGGCTGCTAGAGCTGCGGCTTCAATGGCATTGCGCTGTTCACTGTTGCTGCCGAGCAGCCGTACATAACTAAGGCTGAAAAAAGCGAGAACGGCAACTATGGCTATGGTAACTGCAGTACTGAAAACCAGCATATTGCCGCGCCGCGATCGTATTAATAGACTCTTCCGACTGACCATAAAATATCCCCCAGCGCCAGACCATAAAAGGCTTTGCTTAAGCGGTTCTAATAATTCCATCCTATAAGTTGTACCCATTCCTGTCAATTGTTACGGACTTCTCTAAATAAGCATTGCTCAGCTTCTCGCGCTAAAAAAGAAGGAGCCTGCATTGTGATACAGGCTCCTTCT
>JAUPUU010000277.1 GCA_030917395.1 Cyanobacteriota bacterium erpe_2018_sw_21hr_WHONDRS-SW48-000092_B_bin.40 | reverse complement strand
GGCGCCGTTGAGATGCTGCCAGTTTTCGCCCTTGAACAAGACCACGCCTTTGGCAACCCGCACCGCCAAATCGTGAGCAGTGAGTTCGTCGATGGGTCTGTCGAGGTCGTAGACAGCAGCACAGCGATCACGCAGCTGAGCCAAGACCCGGCGAATGACGCCAACATCGATCAGCCCAGCACCTGTCGAATCGCCGACTGCGTAATAGACCACATTCCAAAACCAGAAGTGGTTGGGCAGAGTCATGAGCAGCTTCACCGCAGCGGCAGTGAAGAAAGTGGGAAACACCAGGGAACGGTCGAGGTTGTCCACACCACGCAATTGCTGCGCCAACAGAGAAATATGGTGACCCTGGTCGATGATGGAGATGTCTTGCCAGACGCTCCGATATTCGGAAAAGGTGGAACGGCTGAGGATGGCCACGTCACGGAGACTGGCCGGGAAGCGATTGGGTTGATTCACAGTTTTTCCTTTCTTTCTCAGCTTTGCGGCTGAAACATGACATTGAAAACCAGCTCGACATCTTCGAGATGCTCAAAGTCGCTGCTCTTGAGCAAGATCACACCTTCGATCACCCGCACAGCCATGTCGAAGGGAGAGAGTTGCGCCATGGGCTTGTTGAGGTCGTACACAGACGAACGCCGAGCACGAAAGCTAGCGATCACCTGACGAATGTTGACCTCATCGATTAGGCCGCCGTTGGCAGATGATGCGGCAGAATAGACCACGCTCCAAAACCAGAAGTTGTTTGGCAGGGTCATGAGCACCTCCTCCGCACCGGCGGTGAAGAAGGTGGGGAAAGCCAGCGAGCGCTCGAGCAAAACCACGCCGCGCTGTTGCCGCGCCACATCCCAGATTTCATAGTCACTCTTGAGAAGAGAGACGTCTTGCCAGTAACTGCGGTTCTCGAAGGAACGATTGCGTTCGAGGTGGGCGAGTTGCTGGAGATTCAGACCAGAACCATCAGATTGATTCACAGTTTTTCCTTTCTGCACATGTAGATGATGATGCCCATAGGCGAGAAAGCGAGCAGCGCCACCATCGGAACGGTGAACAGCGCAATGAAGAAATCCATGATTATTCTCCTTAGCCTGTCAGTTAAGAGCCGGCGATGCCCGCAGCGCTAGCTTCAGTCGATGTAAGCCAACCCGGGGCACCAATCGGTACCAGCTGCACCGAGGAAAGTGCGAACACCACGCTTGCGAACCGCTGCGCGCTCTGCGGCGATGGCAGCCAGGCGTTCGGCCGATTCGGGCAAGAGTTCCGCGGCGGCGGCGAGGTTCTTCTCAATTACCTCCTGAAGCATGAAGATCTGGCGCGAGAACAGCATTTCAGCCCGCTGATCGCCGTCGGCGAAGGCCGTGCCCGGAAAGCAAGTGTGCGCGTTCCAACGCAACGACACAGGTATAGCCGGTTTGATGTGCAAGAGATAGTTCTGGGCGTAGGCAGGCGGAAAATCGCGGTCTTTCATTCGATGGAGAAATTCTTCCACCCCGGGACCGAAGTGAGCGAACAGCTGCACCAGAGAATTCTCGGCACAACCAAGCTCAGCCACAGCGAGAGCTACTGACTCTGCATCGATCGGAATTCGGCGATTGTCGTTCAGTCTTGCCAGAAGCAGCTTGTAGCGCTTGTGCAGCGAAACAAATTCAGCGAGATAGCCCGCCACTTGCTCGATAATCATGGTGAACCTTTCGGTATTGATAAGTTGAAAATTAGCGCAATGCAGAATCTGAGAAACTGCAACGGCTAACCACACGACAGCAAACTGTCGAGAAGAAAGAGTTCGGTGGGGTATGTATTAGTGTTTTAAAAGCGTTATTGGTTTTTTCAAGTTTGTTGAAGAGATATAGAATTCACCCTAATTAAAGCCCTTATAACTAATCAACTATGCGCGATTATGCGTAGTCTCCTGACTGAGGAGGAACCAGCAAATGAATACTTGCTTGACGGCGCTAGCAGAGTGGTCGAAAGCCCCACAGAAAGGCACAAGCAGGCGCAGAAGAAAGCTTGCACAGCTAGAACACGTACACAGAAGCCTGCGCTCAGCAGCAGTCGGCGTCAGCTGTTACAAAGAAAAGCAACTAGCGCAGCGATACTACCCGCGGTGGCATCGAGCAAAAAGCTGCACAGCGAGAGCCTTAGCTATCGAAGTGCAGCAATAAAACCGATCTACCTGATCGAATACAATTATTTAGACACCGCCCGTAGTGCAATCCACACGAACCAAAATCTGAACCAAAATCTGAACTAAAGAGTCCAAACAAACTCAGATCACCACAGCGGAATTACAGACAATCTAGTTGATCAAGTTTGGCAATTTGGGGGCACCAACATCAAGTTTAATCATACAGGCGGCTACTCGGGTTCGCGCACATAGCCTCTGGCGTTGAGAAACTTCGCCCCAAATCTTTTCTCCATTGGCGCTATTGTCCGATCATTCCAAAAGGAACTCGGCATATTAATTGTCATCGGCGTCTTTAGCTTCAGCATCACCGCCAAAGCTGATTGGTCAATGGGATTGGCAATGAGACTCAACTCTTTCAAACTTGCCAATTTCAGCAACACTGGCAAACACTTCGGAGTGACCGAATTCTCTTCAATATTCAAAGTCAATAACATGGTCATACCGCCAATGGCTTGCATATCGTTATCTCCAAGCTGACAATCTTGAGCGGTGAAGTGATGCAGACTATTGTGCTGAGCCAGACGGGCAATTGCCGGAGAAGCATTCTTAGTTCCGCTCATAACTATACTTTCCAGCTTCGACAAGTTATTTAGCCTGAGCAAGTCTTCGCCTGTCAATGTTGAATCAGACAAGCCCAGATCGATCAGCTCTGGCAACTTATTTAAACTATCAATGGCAGCCGGACTGAACTTACTACCAGCAAAAATCACCTTCTTCAGCGAAGTTAAGTGCTCTATGGACGCAGCAGTCTTATCGTTCCAGTCACCAGTCAAACCGGCTTCAAAAAGCACAGCGAACAAATCATTAGCCCCAAACCCCCGCAAAAGCTCAGGCTGATCACAAATTGCTTGACCAGCCCGAAAGACAACAGCTGGGCCATCGGCAATTTCGACAACGCCACAGGCCGGTACACACTTATTTTCGTCACCCTGACCAATCTTGCCGATTTCTCTGTCAGGAAATTGAAAGCGGATAAAACCGGACCTCTTTGGAGGCAAGCGATAAGCACCCACTTCCGACCTCGGTGTTATGTCAGTTTTCACTGCCTCCGGCGGATGGAGCCGAAAAGAAAAGGACTGGGCACAGAAAAAAACAACAAGAGCCACTAACGTCAAAATTCCAGTCGATAAAAATACTTTGAAGCGCCTATCACTCGGTCCACTAGATTGACCGCCAGAGGAAGAGAGCTTGGACCGCCCCTGAGATTGAGAATCGGAGAGTTTCGCTTGCTCACCAATGACATCGAGCACCTGAGAAAGAGACTGCGGGCGCGCGCTTGGATCTTTTGCTAATAGTTCGGCAACCAGCTGCTCTAGCCAATCGGGATAACTTTGTTCAGGTCCTAAGCCGCCAGCCTCGACCAAAGATGGCGGCTGCGCTTCTTGATGCATGAGCATGGTGGCCAAGGCCGTTTTAGCGCGAAAGGGTGGCTTACCGGTGAGCATTTCAAAAAGAGCACAGCCACTAGAATAAATGTCCGAACGGGCATCTACTTTCTCACCCAGTGATTGCTCAGGGCTCATATACAGCGGGCTACCAAATACTGTTCCGGCCGCGGTCAGCTGCTGGCCAGCAGAAGCAGTAGCTGACAAAGCAGCAATGCCAAAGTCAACAAGCTTCACCGCGGCTATGGCATCACTGGTGCTGCTGCGCAACTCAAGAAAAATATTGGCGGGCTTAATATCGCGGTGGACAACACCATTTTTATGACAAAGGAGAAGGCCCTGACAAAGCTCAGAAAAGACATACAAGGCCTCTGTCAGGTCCAACATGCCCTTGCGAGCAATGCGCTCAGCCACTGACTCACCATCGAGATGCTCCATGGTGTAATAAGGCAAGCCACCTTCGGCAATACCAAAATCGAAGACTTGCACAATATTCTTGTGCTTCAATTTTCCAAGAGCCTGCGCTTCACGCTTAAAACGCTGCCGAATTTCTTCGTTTAAATTAGCCGTAGCAAAGGTTTTTAACGCCATGTCTTTGTTGAGCTGCAGATGATGGGCGAGATAAACCGCTCCCATCCCTCCACGCCCGAGCAGGGCTAGAACTTTGTATTTTTGATCAATAACCTGACCGACTAAATCTATTTTCGAGTCTACTTTTGAGGGATCAGCCGGCTCACCGGTCATTGACCTTCTTTCCCTTAGCTAATACGTCAGCACCACACTTATTGCACTTATAGTAACCCTCTAGGGGAGTGCCGCAAACCGCACAGTCATCATTTGTTTTGCTCAGGGAGTCTTCAGGGGCAACTTCAATTACTTTCCAGCTACCAGTAACAAAGCCAGTGGCGCAGGCCTGTAGATGCTTAGCTTCATCTTCGCGATGGGTCTGGCGCAGCAAATTTGCATAATTGTGCAAGACTTTCACAGTATCAGCGTGGCCAGCACCTTGAACTTTAGTGCGAATTGCAAGGCAGCGCTTGTAAGCATTTTCGGCTTCTATCATTTTTTTGTGGACGAAATAAAGCATGGCAATATTGCCAAGGCAAGTAGCAACGGTCAGATGGTCAGGACCGTACATCTTTTCGTAAATGTTGCAGCTCTCCAGCGCGCTTTTTTCAGCAGCACCATAATTGCCACAGTAATAGTAACAGCGAGCGAGGCTATCAGCCGATTCTGCCACAACCGTATGGTTAGGACCAAAGACTCTCACTTTAGCCTGATGTACTTGTTCTAGCAGCGGAGCCGCTTGCTGGTTGCGATCTTGAGACCCTAGTGCCTTCGCTAAAGCTTCTAGGGTAAGAGAGAGACGATGATCTGTTTCACCAAATGATTGGGCGATTTCAAGCCCCTTCGCCAGGCGCTCTTCTGCTTTGACCCAATCACCGACAGCCAACGCCTCTTTGCCGGCTTGATAGAGTGGTTCCCACAGAGCCATTGCTTCATCCGCAGACAAAACTCTAGGTGGTGCCGGCGCTGCCACTGGTGGCTTCAGGGCTTCAAAGCGACCAGTCTTAGACCACTGCCGAGCGGTAACGACTGCTGGAGCGGAGCCCTTGTTTTTCAACTTGAGAATGACATCGTCATAGGTGGCTTGTAATTTCTGCACATCCGGATGCCCTAGACCAAGAATGCGCTTCTTGATGTTGAGAGCCTTGAGAAGAATTGGCTCTGCCAGCTCCTCTTTCTGCATAACCACATAAAGCAAGCCAAGGTTAGCCTGCATGCCAGCCACATCAACGTGTTCAGAACCGAACACCTTGGTATAGATTACAACCAGTTCCTGGGCCATAGGCTCAGCGTCTTTAAACTTTTCTTGAAACCATAAGCACTCGCAAAGTCGCTCCAAAGACAAAGCGCGCCTGCGATCTGTCGGGCCAAACTCTTTGCTTTCCTCTAGGGCTGCATACCAGAGATTTTCGGCATACTCGTACTTGCCCTCCGACTGAGCTTTCTCGGCCGAGTTCTTATAATTCTGCCAGCGATCTTTCATTGCCAAGATAGTAAGCCCGGTAGACAATCTATTACATAGTTACCACTCTTTGCTGAGATTTCACTGCTTTTCAGCTGTTCGTAAAGTAAATAGGCACTTGGAAATCTTTATTTGACGGCCATAACCCTTGATCAAACTGGTTAGTTCTTAATAAACTAAGCATTACATTCTGGAGGCGGTCAAATGGACGAGGAAAAAAATTCACCAAGCTTGAGTGAACAGCTAAATGCGATTCCGACGCCTTCCACTGTGAAGAATCAGGGTGCCGGTGCTATTGGCAGTCCAGGCCGAATAACAAATTCTGGCATGGCTTCGCAGTCGCCAGGGCGAGTAACAAATTCTGGTATGGCTTCGCAGTCGCCCGCCCAACCAGAAGCGCAGCAGCAAAACGGGGACGTGCCCCAATGGATGAAGAACTACGCTTCTTATCAGAGCAACGGCACCCCAGCACCAACCACTAGCAACAATTATCAGACAGCAGCACCAGCCGGCGACACCTCTCAAGGTGGCGGCTATCAAATCATAATGGTTGTCATGATCTTGGCTTGCGTGGCTGTCTTTGGTTATCTCTTCATCAATAAAGACAAAGCAGAAAAGATGGCACCCGCTCCGGGTATGCCTGGTTCTGTGAACAGTCCTCTCTCTCCTTCAACAAGCACGCAAACTCCAAGCTCTAACCCTGTGCCAGCTTCAACTGTGCAGCAGACAAACCCAGTACCACAATTTAATCCGGCTGCGGCACCGCTTCAAGGTCAACCACTGCCACAAGGGCAAGCAGTTGACCCTAACCAACCTCAGCCCGCGGCAGGCACCACCTACCCAGGTGGAACAACCTATCCGGGTGGCACTACTTACCCAGGTGGAACTACCTATCCGGGCGGTACAACCTACCCAGCCGGAACGACTTATCCTGTTGGAACTCCAAGCGGAACTCCAGCAGGAACCCCTGACCCTAATGCCGCGCCCGGAACAACACCCGGAACAGCGCCGGGAGCGGTTCCAGGCCAATAGTTGACAGATTTAAATAGAGAGCACGTGACACCAAATGTGAGGTCACGTGCTTTTTATTTAAAGGCATCCAAAAACTGCTCAACATTGCTATTCATAGTTTTTGAGTCATAGAGCACGTCAAGCTCAATCGCTACAGCCTTAAAGTTGGTCGGATAAGTAAAAAGCGAGGGCGTTAACGGAACAGTTTTAATTGCTGTGGTAGAGACCAAATGCGCGTCACCGCCCATGACAAACTTCATACCTTCAACTCGGCGCGACTGACCGTTTAAGGTAAAGCGTAAAGGCACACCAGCTGTCTGAGGCAGGTCTAAGGTACGCTGCAAAATATGGCAAGCTTGAGGGGCCACACCATCAACTTCAGCCGTCACTAAGTGACCAGAAGCGCCAGCAGCTTTTGGCACCAAGTGACCATTTGGTAAGAGTTCGGCCAATACGAAGTCAGTGCAATGCCGCCCGCCGATCACGGGCGAAGCAACTTTCAACAAGTGCTCAGCGGGAATCCAGTCAACATCCTTGCCATGATTCCATACGGGGTGATGGCTAATCCACTGCTGATAAGGCATCGCCAGGCCTTTCTTGGTAATGGTGTTAAACAAAACCACCCGCCAGGATGGCGCCTTCGCTACCAGATAAATTTGGTCATTGCCAAAATTTATGCGCACAGCTTGGCTGGTCAAATAGCTCTCAGAAGCGCCGACAGAAACCGCTGACTGTTTGAGATAGAGAGCCTTTTCCGCCGCAGCAACAGAATTAGTCGCGCTACAAAAGAGTAGTAAGACGCCAAGGGCTCGAGAAAGCAGGCCCCTGCTCTGACTGAAAAAATCCGAATTTGCTGCGGTCGACCGGGGAGGCAATCAAATTTCCCTATTTATAAACAATTGGACAAAACTAGCAGAACTATTATCCCACCACCACTTCGGGGTTTTATTTCTCAAAAGCTAGCGCTAGCTTGAGGCAATGGTGAAGGGTGTTTTAGGCTTAAAAACTTCAAGCAGCTTGAACAGCAAGCCTTTACGCGGTTAGGTTTACTTGCCATTTATTCCAAATCTACTAGCCAAATACTTCCAGCCCAAATTATCTAACTTCACCCCAGCTATGTCTTTACCCACTCGGAAGCTCACTTGGACCGACTGGTGAAGACAGCTATCAATGGCAAACCACAGGAAACCCATATGACCCCTCAAACTACTACCAAACTGTCGTTACAGGTTGGTGCCAAGGTGGCAATTTTGCAGCACAAGCACCTCAAATGTGCCGCCCATGGCTTTGTGCAGTTCATCAACGGCGCCTACATCTCGGTTCGCGCCGAAGATGTCGAACCTGTCGAAAGCGACGCCTGCGAGCACACCTTCGAACTCTACCCGAACGAATTGCAGGTCGTGGCCAACTACCAACATCAGCGCTTCAAGCTCGGTGCCGTAGTTCGCATCAAGCAAATCGAATGGCTCAACGTCGCTCCCAAGACCCATGGCATTGTCATCGGAGTTGAAGCGGAGCGCATTCTCATTCAACCAGTGGGCGCCCACAAGAGCGCCATCATCTCGCTGCGCCCCGAAGCGCTCGAACTGGAAGGCAATGAGAACAATCAAAGCGCTCAAGCCGTAGCCCAACAAACTTCGATTTTGGCTGTTCTGGCTGCACTCGGTGGCTCGACCACCATTTCTCAGCTGACGAGCCTGCTGGCCACCCAAGTCTGCTTGGGCAGTCGGGCTGAGCTGGAGCAGCAGCTTGCCGTGCTGGCCAACCAGGGCCAAATCGCCTTGAGCGAGACCCGTGCCACTATCAGACAAAGCGGTGGCCTTGCCCCTAGCGTTCCCAAACTCAACCAGGACGGTCTGAAAGAGGCAATTGAGCAGCTGGAAAAAGCCAAAGAAAGCCTGGCCGAAGCAGTGCGCCAAGCGACCCTCGCCCTAACTCTCTAGGGTACAACTAGCGCCTATATTAGCTAGCGCTAATTAAACTAGTTGATCTAATTTCTCTGAGCCCTCTGACACGCCATCAGGGGGCTCAAGATCCTTGCCTTGTGACCCTTGAGCCAATTAGGGTCGAATCATATCTCTCTCAATCTTCTAAACAGGCACAGCTATCAGCATCTAAAGCCAAACACTCTTTCATCGCTCGTTAGCTCCTGCACAAGCAGTGCAAGCCAAACCTTTCTCTTTTCCACCTGCCATCAGCGGGTCTCTTTAACTGGAGGAAATTATGATCAAACCAACGGATCTGCAGAACATCGTCTCCGCCATCGTTGCCCTCGATGCCGCCCAAGACAAGCTCTACTCTATCGCTGGCGGCAGCATCGACAGCGGCAACGCCAAAGCTGCTCGCATGACCAGCCAGCAACGCCTCGACTACTTCCGCTCGGACGAATTTCGCCACTGGGTAGCCTGCGAAAAGGCTGCTGGTCGGCAAGTTTTCTGGCTCAAGGACGTCGACAAAACCCAGGGCGCCGGTGACATCTTCACCTTCTTCTTCAAGTGGCGCGCCGACAACGGCAAGTTCACCGAGAAGCAGCTGGCAGTAATCGCCGACTACCTAGCGCAACGCCAGAACCCGAACAACCAGCAAGCTCCCATGAGCTGGCCGGCGCGCCTGCTCGCTGGTATCAAGAAAGTCTGCCAGAGCATCGGCAAGAACAAGCCATCCGCTGACCACGGGCCTCATGAAGCCCTGCGCCTGTGGCTCAACAAAGAAGCGGGTGGTGATGGCATCGCCATGATGGACTTCTGGACCAACATCTACTGGCCCAGCCAAGTCGGTCTCTCCAAGGCCGAAAAGCTGGCCCAGGTGACTGCCTTCGCTCCCCTGTATGCCAACAAGGCCTACCCTGGCGTGAAGGAAGAAAACGAGCTGCTCACCTCCCTCGGCGTCACCGTGGTCATCGTCTCCAACGGCGACCAGGAACTGGCCATCGCCGTTGCTCCGATTCTCGGTGTCAAACCCGAAAACGTCGTGGGCTCGCACTTGATCTACGACAAGAGCGGCATGTCCACCGGTGTCAATCACAGCTACGAGGTCGGTGGTGAAGAATGGCACTCGAAGCCGCAGCCGGGCAAGCCGCTGAGCTTCCACTACTGGCTGCACGTCAATCGCGCCCGTTTCGGCTGGTCTCGCATCGACGAACGCAAGTTTGTCATTGC
>JAUPUU010000276.1 GCA_030917395.1 Cyanobacteriota bacterium erpe_2018_sw_21hr_WHONDRS-SW48-000092_B_bin.40 | reverse complement strand
GAAGGCACCGATTTGCTGTCTCCCGACATGCTTGAAGAGCACTGCGAAATCACTCTCAAAATGTGTCTAGCCTCTCTGGGCTCCAAGTGAAACCAATCGGTAAAACTTGCAGGTCGTGGCAAAATTAGAATTGAAAATAGACGAAGCTTGGTGTCCCATCTGGAGCAAACAGCAGCAGCAGGATTGCTATGGCAGCCAGGTAGGCTGGCCTTAGGGCCTGCAGTGACTGGGGCAGCGGCAGCACGCCGGGTTGGCTCTTGCCTTGTATTTGGTTAGAGATCAGGTGGCCAATGACAATACTGATCAAAATTACAGGAAATAGAGCGAAGTTGGCCGGTCCTTCTATTGAAGGAATGGTCATTGCTAATGGATTGATACTGTTAGCTGTCTGAGGCGAAAGCATAAGAAGTTTCTGGAAGTATCGACCCGACAGCTCCATGCTAGGCAACCGGAAGGTAACCAGAGTGACAGCCAGACAATTGAAGGTCAGTAGCACACCAAAACAATGGAAGGCCTTTGTTTCAGTCAATTTCAGCAGTAGAGCACTTTTCTCGACTTGGATTCGCCACAGTCTATTGAGGTTCAACCAGAGCCCGTGCATCGCTCCGAAAATGATGTAGTTCAGCCCAGCTCCATGCCAGAGACCAGCCAGAGTAAAAGTAATCATGACATTGCGCAGGGTGGCCATGGTGCCGTGTTTGCTTCCACCAAGGGGGAAGAACAAATAGTCTCGCAGCCAGAGTGATAGCGAAATGTGCCAACGTCGCCAGTATTCTGTAATTGATCCGGCCAAGAAAGGCAAATTAAAGTTCAGTGGCACCTTGAAACCAAGCAGTGCCGCAGAGCCGCGGGCGATATCGGTGTAGCCAGAGAAATCAAAATAGACCTGTATGGCAAAGGCCCAGAGCAGTGACCAGCAGTCGAAAGTGCTCAACATCTCTGGGTGTGGCATGCATTTATCAATCACCACAGCGATACTGTCGGCCACAATTACTTTTTTGAAGAGACCCCATAAAATTAGCTCAACGCCTTCATCAAAATCTTTCAAAGTGATCTTGGCGGGCTTATGCAGTTGCGGCACGAAGTCTTGGAAGCGTTTGATTGGTCCAGCGATTTGAGTGGGGAAGAAGCTGGGGAAAAGTGCAAATTCTAGCGGCGCTTTGACAGCGGGGCTGCCCTTGTAGACGTCTACTAAATAATGGATAAATTCAAAGACGAAGAAGGAAATGCCGAGAGGCAAAATAATCTCATGCAGTGGGTAAGAGATTTTTCTTCCAGCAATCGCTAACACACTATTCGTGGCATCGATGGCGAAATAGGCATATTTGAAGTAGGCGAGAGTAAGAATATTGGCAGCCAGTGATCCAATTAAAACTAGCTTGCGTTGCTTCTTTTGTTTCTCGATAGCGATCCCGGCGAAATAATTGAAAGCTGTTAGAGCAACAATTAGTACCAGGTATATTGGTTTCCAGGTCATGTAGAAAACATAACTGGCAAACAGCAAAAAGGCTGTGCGATAACGAAATGGCAAGAACCAGTAAATGGCTACGACTACCGGCAGAAAAACTAGATAGGCTGCGCTATTGAATAACATTAGTTGCTGCCCTCATTTGCCGCAGCCGGTGACGTCAGTGCCACTTTAGTGCGTGGATCGGCAGCTAATGTGCGGCCAACAATATCAACAATTTTTTTGCCACCACTAGCATCCATGTGGCCATAATCAGAAAAGTCTTTCATGTCGAACTTTCCTTCCTTCATGGTGTCGACATAAGGACAGTCATACTTAGCTGACATCTCAATCAAAGTATCGACGTGTCTCTTATAGACCTGTGGCGGAATGTATTTGATACCAAGTTCCGAAACCGGCATGTTCACTAAAACTGGAATAATTCCTTTGGCCTTTGCTTCGCTGAGACATTTGTTCAACCAAATTTTTTGATTGTCGAACATCTCATCGTTGGAGTTTTTGAAGCGTTTCTTCCAGTCTTTACCATTGTCGTAGAATGAGTCTGTTTGCGCATTAGGCTTGGCGATGAAGACACCTTTTTCTACCTCTGAGCGGTAAAATGCGAACTGTTTATCAAAATCGGTTTTGACGTTAAAAGCACTTGGGGCTGCCACTTTAGCGAAGACTGGATTGAGAGCGCCTTTGGCCTGCTCGCCGAGAACACTTTGTGAGTGATACTTTTTGTCGACGAAATAAATATATTCGCGCAGCATGAAGTTGATTTTTGGCCAAGCACTTGTGTAAGCAATGTCGAGTAAATCTTTGGTATCGGTAAAACGCTCTAGATATTTAAAGGCTGTGGTGGCACCAGCGCAACTGAAGCTAGTATCCATCAAGTCTCGAGGGCCGAGGCAGAGCACCATTACTTTTGGTGTGTGGCCTTTATCGAACTGAGTGCGAGCAATCATATAGTCGTCAGAGACCATGCTGCCTGGTAATCCGAAGTTGAAACAGGTGCCTTCGTAGCCTTTGATGTATTTGCTAATGACAGACTCTAAATATCTGGTTCTGCGGTTAACCACGATATCGACATTCTTTTGCAGGTGTTCCGCTTCTTGCATCCACACTGAGTTCATCAAAAGCGATGAACCTAGCATTACCACTTTGGGATTTACTTCCTGACGGTAGTCTTGGGTGGTCCAGAAAACCCACGACTTTAGGGTCGGCAAGCTATCTGGGTCAACGCCCTTAAATGGATTGGTGACAACCAGCAGCAAATTAGCCAGAACAACTAGGGCTGCTGCTTGAAATACTTTGCTTTTTAAAACTACCTTGATGCCCGAAGCTGGCTTTGAGATTCCGTCTAAACCGGTCGGGTCAAAGCCAGAAGGGCCTGCTGCGCCCAGGGCTCTCTTTTTATTCTCACTGTCGACTTTTGTAGGCAGTGTGGGGGGCGGGGAGCTCGGCATATACTTCCAGTTTCACCAGTTCATTCTGGGTTGCTTGACAAGCGAAAATTATAGCAACATGCTCGCTTACTGAAAGACCACTGAGGCTCATTCGCTAAGACCGTATCGTTATTAAAGACTAATACTTTGCTCTGCTCGAGTCTTTTCTAGTCGCCGCTAGTCTTGGCGGGTTTTAGGTCTAGCCAGATTGACTGACATTTCACGTCCGGCTAGGGCGCGTCCGTGCAGAGCCTTGATGGCCTGTTCTGCGTCTTCTGCCGAAGCCATTTCGACAAAGCCAAAACCGCGTTTCTTGCCGGTATATTTGTCTGTTGGTATGGCCACTGAAACTACCGTACCGGTTTGCGAAAATACCTCTTGCAGCTCGGCTTCTTCTACTTTAAAGGAAAGATTTCCTACGAATAACTTATTGTTCATCTCTTCTTATCTCAAGGTATTTCTAATCATTAGTATCTCAGAAAAACAAATCACTTCCAACATGATCAGTTTGATCCTTCGAGTTTTGCTTATGTCTTTTTTCGTTCTGTCACCGGCCTGGGCTGCAAGCCCGCCCAGTGTTTCGGTTGAGACTCTAGGGGCATCGGGTCAGAGCGCCAACCGCGACGAGGTTAAAGCCGTTCTTCATGGTCAAGTACTATCAGTTGAGATTCTCCACCATAAAGGAATTGGCCGGATTCGGCTGTCACTAAAAGACCTCAAACTAAAAGGTCGAGGACAAGCTACTGTTGGCTCTATACCTATGAAAGTTCGCTTTCACAATTTCGCCATGCTTGAAGGCTTCACCGTGGGCAGTGGCGCTGGCGAAATCTATAGCCTGCCAAACTCTCGGGCAAAAAGGCGTAAGTTCTTGCTGCGAGTACCGCTTAGCTCGCCGACTGCAACCATCGACATGGCCTGGGTTGATGCTTACCGCCAGTAGTTTCTATTGTAGATAGAGCTAAATTACTGCGTCAGCTTCAATTTCAACAAGCATGTCGGGTGAGATCAGGCGCGAAACTTCAACCATGCTCGTTGCTGGGCGAATCTGCGAGAAGTATTCTCCGTGGGCTTTGCCTATCTGCTCCCAATTGCTAATGTCGGTCACGAAAATGCGTGTGCGCACTACGTGTTGAAGACTCGCTCTGGTTTGTTTAAGGGCTGCTTCGATGTTCTTGATGGCCTGAATTGTCTGGGCATAGGCATCGCCAACCCCGACTATTTTGCCGTCTTCGCCTGTGGCCGTCGTACCCGAGACAGCAATGAAATTGCCCACCTTGACCGCGCGAGAGTAGCCCACCACTGATTCCCATGGTGTGCCGCTGGCGATATTTACCCGTGTGCCTTCGTTCACTGTTTGGTCCTTTAAAGAGTTACCGACAGTGTAGTTGATTTGTCGTCGCTAATTGAGCTTTAGGCTTTAGTGGTAGCAGCTTCTTTGGCTGATTCACTGTTGGCAGGCAATCCAGCTGGGTTTTTTGACCAGTAAAATTCGCGATTCTTGCGGTAGTAGTCGCAAGTTTTGGCGAGGCCTTGCTCTAGAGTGGTGGTTGGTTTCCAACCCACAATCTCTTTCATCTTGGTGATATCAGAGTAGAAATCGCCTGGCTCTTGCGCTTTTCTCTCAGCGGAGAACTCTGCATACTGCCACTTACCAGCTTTGGCCACATCAACGATGGTCTTCACTAATTCAAGGAAGCTCACTGGTATGTCAGAGCCAACGTTGAATATTTCGCCATAAGCTTTAGGTGTGATGGCTGATTTGATGATTGCTTCTACGGTGTCATCGACATAGCAGAAGTCTCTCAAAATACTGCCATCGCCATAAACCTGGATAGTGTCGTTGTCTAAAGCCAAACGCACAAACCAGTTGCAGACACCAAAGCGTGAGTGCATCATCTGTGAGCGCGGACCGTAGATATTGCTCAATCTGAGCAATACAGAGCGGATGCCGTGCACATCGTTATATACCTTGATGATTTTTTCAGCGGTGAGATTGGAAATCTCATAGATGCCTTTAGGGTTTGTAGGTGCTTCTTCGTTCACTGGCAGCGATACTGAAGAGCCGTACTGGCCGCGGGTTCCGGTGTATACACAGATGGCATTGGGATTGTGCTTGCGCAACGCTTCCATTAATACAGCTGTGCCGGTGATGTTAATTTGAATATCTGGAAAAGGATTAGACAAACTCATCAGATGGCAAACTTGGCCAGCTAGATGAAATACATAATCTTGACCGCGCACTAAATAATCGAGGGCTGACTCATCGCGAATGTCGCAATAGTTGATGCGTACTCTATCTTTGACTGGAGCGAGGTTAAACTCGTTGCCGCCGTAATCTGGAATCATTGAATCAAGAACGGTCACTTTGGCGCCCAGATTGGCGAGACGAATCGCCAGATTGGAGCCGATGAAGCCCATGCCACCGGTGATCAATGCTGTTTTGCCCTTGAAGGCGGTTTCCACTGTCTGGCTCATAATCTTAACTTCCGCTCACAATGCTCATGTAAACTGAGCAGGTAACCTGTGAGAAAACTCATCAATAATTTGAACGGGTCTCACTTGCTCTGGATTCTAACACGGTGTCACGCTAGAACACGCTCTCAGACCCTCTCTCTTTAGAATTGTTGAATCAGGCTAGAGCTTGTGTCAGGCTCCGGCCAGAGAAGATGGCCGTTTTATTAGTTGTCAATTAAACAAGGCTTAATTCCAATTTGGCTCTTTTCTACTAGAATTGGCAGGTCAGGTTTTACGGTTATATCGAGGGAAAGCGTTGAACGTTCCATTCGGCAATATGCAAGTTCACTATCAGGCCTACAAAGAGCAGATCGATGCGGCTGTGGCCCGCGTTCTTGCCAGCGGCTATTACATACTCGGGCCAGAGCTTGAGAAATTCGAAGCAGAATTTGCTCAGTTCTTAGGCGTTAAATATGTAGTTGGCTGTGCATCTGGTACTGAAGCTATATACCTAGCCCTGGCTGCCGAAGACATTGGCCCCGGAGATGAAGTGCTAGTAGTGGCTCACACTGCTGTGCCAACGATTTCTGCCATCTCAATGACTGGCGCCACTCCTGTATTCGTCGACATCAAAGCTTCTACTTATGTAATGCGTGAAAGTGAGCTTGAAGCCAAAATCACTCCCCGCACTAAGATGATTGTGCCTGTGCACCTCTATGGCCATATGGCAGAGATGGAAGCAATCATGAAAATTGCCTCTAAGCACAAAATCAAAGTTATGGAAGACGTTGCTCAAGCAACTGGCGCTACATACAAAGGCGCTATTGCCGGAAGTATTGGTGACTATGGTGCTTTCAGTTTCTACCCCAGCAAGAACCTGGGCGCATTCGGTGACGGTGGTGCTGTCTCTACTAATTCAGAAGAGAAGTACAAGAAGCTCAAAATGCTTCGCAACTACGGTCAATCGAAGCGCTACTATCACGACACTGTTGGTATCAACAGCCGTCTAGACGAAATTCAATGCGCCATTCTTTCTGCTCAATTGCCTTATGTGCATGAGTGGAACGAAAAACGTAGTCAAATTGCCGCTAAATACACAGAAGGCCTCAAAGACCTGGTGGTAACACCAGTTGAAGTAGCTGGTTTCAAGCATGTCTATCACTTGTATGTGATTCAAACTGCATACCGTGATGAACTTCAAGCCTACCTCTTAGAGCGCGGCGTACAGTGTCTAATTCACTATCCAATTCCTGCTCACTTGCAGCAAGCCTATCAATTCTTAGGCTACAAACCTGGCAGTCTGCCTACAACTGAGCACATCGTCAATCGCATTTTGAGCTTGCCGATGTTCCCAGAAATGACCGACGATCAAGTTGAACAAGTAATCGATGGTATCAAGTCGTTCTACAAAGAGCGTTCACTCAGTTCAGATGTAGCCCTTGCTACAACCTGTGCCGAAGGTCAACCAGCCTAAAGCGTAAGAGCAAATAAACCCCAAGTAGCGTTTCGGACTAATAGCGTTTCGGATAATTATGAATAACACCCAACCAAGAATGCGTTCAAATTCCTCAGAGCCAAAAGATCTTTTGACTTCAGTTACGCTGATTATTCCTGCCTACAACGACGAAGAGACAGTTGGTCGTCTAATCGACGATTCCGATACTCTTTTATCGAGTGTCTGCAGCGACTATGAAATCGTCGTAGTTAATGACGGCAGCAAAGACCGCACTCTTTCTGTCATCGAAGGACGTTGCCAGACTAACCCTCATGTGCGTTTGATCAATCATCCGATCAATAAGGGCTTCGGCTTCACCATTCGTGAGCTTTACGAATGTGGTAGCAAAGATTTGGTTTTCTCCCTACCAGGTGATTATCAATACGCTCCTAAAGAACTTTTGCAAATGGCAAAGGGTTTGAAAGATCATGATTTCGTCATTGGTCTTCGCGTTAATCGCAATGATCCACCACGTCGCAAAATGCAGTCTAAGGTTTACAACTTGATGCTTCGTACCTTCTATGGTCACAAGCACAAAGATGTGAATTCAATCAAACTGTTCAGACGGGCCATCTTGGATAAAATCAAACTGCAATCTCAGTCACCTTTCGTTGACGCTGAACTTTGCATTCGTGCCGAGCGCGCTGGCTTCAAGGTAATCGAAATTCCAATTGAGCACTTGCCCCGCACTACTCAGGGTGCCTCTGGTGGAAAGTTCTCAGTGATTTGGGATACCTTCTCTGATCTCGTAAAGATGCGCTCTACTTTTTAGGGCCGCAGTGAAAACATCCAAATGAAAACGCAAAGTAGCGTGGGCAAACCTTCTGTTTTTAAGGTTATGGTTGCGCCTTCGGGCATGCTGCTTTTGCCTGTTCTTCAGCCTTTGGTATCGCTTTTTACTTTAAGTCGCAAACTCAATGCTGCCGAAAGAGTGGCTAAGTTTTGCCTGCTTGTGGCACAAAGCCGAGCTGACAATACTCTTGATGCGGCCTGGTCGCTTGCTCTTTTAGCCGAGGTGCTGAGGTGTCAGGGCCGCTTTGCTGAAGCCGAAGCAACTGCTCGCGAAGCAATTGCGATGTATCAGCAGTGTGATGCCGAGTTAGCTCAGGCAAGCGCTGAGAAAGCCGAGCAGAAGGCTCTAACCCATGAGCTTTTGGGCACAATCTTGCGAGACCTTGGCCGTTATTCAGAAGCTCTGAAAGCCGGCAAGACGGCCTGCGAGATGGCCGAGCAAATGCAAAAAGATAGTGTCACCACCAATAGCCCTTTTATTCTGGCTGATTGTTATCTCGAGCTATCGCGCACACTTAACTTTACTGGTCAGCCCGATGATGCCATTACTCTTTTGCACCAAGCGCTAGATTTGCGCGGCGGTACCGAGGAAGATTTGGAAGGCGAAACTGGTGATGTAGATGGTCAGTCGGGCGATTCTGACGCTGCCAAAGATAAGCCTGCGACTAAGAGTAAATCTGCTGATCGCTACAAGGCTAATATTTTGGCTGAGCTGTCGCGCTCTTATTTGATGTCTGGTGAATTTAAAGAAGCCCAGTGTGCTGCAGATAAAGCAATGGCAAATTTGATTGTGAGCGATCATGCCGAGGATCAGTTGGCCCGTGCCCGGGTGATTTTGGCTGTGGCTGATGTTCTTAAGCAAAGCCCTGAGAAAACCGCTGAGGAGCGCAGCAAGGCTACTGCTATGCGGGCAGAAGCTCTAGCTATAAGAAAGAAATGGCTTAGCGCCAAAGACCCCGAGCTGCTCGATATTGGTGGCGGGTAGAGAGTGCGCCAAGACCATAGGCCGCAGCCGGTTTAGCCTTCTTCCCGTTTGGTTTAGATATTGGACTCCCGGCTGTCTCACTCATGTTTGTAGCTGTAGCAATATTTGATCGGCTCTTTTGAAGTATCTTTCCATAAAAAGAGCCCTTCGCTGTATGACTTGATTCCCGTGGCATCGAACAAATGCTTGCCAGATTTGTTGATGACGTAGGTGCCTTGAGCGTTGGCAACTATTGCCAGCCCATCCTTGAATTGTCCTGCCTTTTCATAGTTTTCATCCAATTGAATTTTGCCTTGACGATCGATATAGGCAAGATGGCCGGGTTTAATTTCGACCACCGCCAGTCCTTCCTGAAAATGCCCTACTTTGTTAAATTGCGGAGCAATAATGTTGTTGCCCTGGGTATCAATGAAACCCCAAAGAGAACCTCTTTTCACTGGTATCAACCCCTCTCCAACCAAGCGCCATGATTTGCCTTCTGCTATTCCAAATTGATCGTACGAATCGTCGGTCAGTGCTCTACCGGTGGTGTCAATCAACCAGCACTTTTTGTTTAAGCCGGCAGAGGCTACACCGCTCTCAAAGCCCCTAGCTCGAGCCTGATTCGATGGAATATGCAGCTTGTCAGTTTTGTCGATGAACCCTTCTATCTTTGCTGAAGTGCCATTGTTATTTCCTGTGACAAATGCCAAACCGCTGTGAAAGGATTCAGCGCTGAAATATTTGTGAGGGATGATAAGCTTGCCATCTTTGTCGATAAAGCCCCAAGATGACGGAAATGGTCTTGAAAAACCACCACCCCATTCTCTTTCTGTCACCGCTGCTAGGCCTTCAGAAAACGCCCGAACAGCGGCATATTTGGGCTCTATAACAACCTTCCCGTTGTCATCCATGAAGCCCCATTGGCCGTCTAGCCTGAAAGCTCGTCGCCCTTCTGAGATTGGTTCGAATTGTTCATACTTCGGTTGCGTAATAAATTTGCCGCTGCGATTAATTAGACCAATGCGGTAACGACGGCTACATATGACACAGCCGCGTTCTGTATGGAACGGATTCTCCGTATATTCCTTTGAACACTTGGTACCGTAAGCGGTGCCCTGGTTGAAAGTGCCGGCGCCAACGGGAAAGCATGGCTTGATAGCGTACTTTCCTGTCTTGTCTATGTATCCAGTTAGCAGTATCTCTTCAACTTCTGCTAGGCCCTCACTAAATGGATAGGCATCGCGGAATTTTGGTGGAATAACTATCTCTCCTGTTGCATCTTTGTAGCCCCACTGTGGTGGCTTGCTCAAGGCGATACGCAGTGCCTTTGGTCCACCGTATGGATTGGCAAGGTACTCGTTCCGCTCTCTTGCTTCTTCTTGCTTTTCTTGTTCTTCTTCTTTGGCAACTTGAATGGCCGACTTCTTCCAAGCTAAGACTGGTTTCGAAAAAACGGCAACTCCATTGTGGAAGTTCTTAATCCGGTAGATTTTGGAAAGTTTGAAACAGACTCTTCCCTTTGTGTCTTTGACTATGTAGTTGCTTGTCGGCATCATACTGGAGTCTGGTTTTCTCTTTTTTACCTCTATGATAGAGAGACCTTCAGAAGGTTTCTTCTTATAGACGGTTTCATATTCTTCGTCTTTGTCGCGTGCTGTAAAACGTCCTGATTTGTCTATGTAGCCCTGGCCCGATTTGGACGGAATCGGAAGTTGTACGAGGGCTTTGCCATTTTTGAATGGTCGGGCGGAAGCGTACTTGTTGTTAAATAGCTTGCTGCCATCGTGCTTGATAAAGAATTGTCCATCGTCATAGTTAAAGGTGCTTACTACGGCTGCACCTTCATTAAATGAAGAAGCGTCTTCGTACTGATGACCGATGACTGTCTTTCCAGTCTTGTCGATAAAGCCCCAGCCATCAGCATTTTGCACTCGCGCAAGGCCTTCTTTGAACGGTGCCGCAGATTTATATTTAGCTTGGACAATTACTTTGCCCTGCTTGTCTATAAAGCCAAGCTTGCCCTTTTCACCAAAGGCCGCCATGCCTTCTGAGATGTCATAGAGTTCGTCGAATTTGGGGGCGACTAGGACTTTCAGGTTTCTATCAACAAAACCGCGTTTACCACCTTTTGTCACCAAGTTGTAGTTTTTGTTCAGAGCATTTACTTCATCGTAGGTTGGCTTAACCAGCCAATTGCCATGGGTATCAATCATGCCCCAAAGTCCAGCGCACTCCCAGTCACCAGTTTTGGGGTGCGGTTTCCTTGGCGAGTAAGCCCGCGCTAGGGCCTTACCATTTGCGAAGGGGGCAATTTCCTCAAAAGCCGCTTTGACTTGCGCCTTTCCCGATTTGTTGATCACGCCAACTTTGTCGCCTTGCTGAAATGTGGCAAGGCCTTCGTGGAAATCACTAATGCTTGGGTAGGTTGGCTTGAGAATGGTTTTGCCGTCTCTGCCTATGATTCCATAGCGCTCTTGGTAGCAGACGTTGAAGTTTCCTTCCTGGCTAGTCCAACTATCGGCCTCTGCTGCTGCGGGCGATATAGAGCAGACCATTGTAAGTATGGTCAGTGAAATCATTAACCAAGCATGACCTTGTCGCATTTGCTGCACCAGTTAATAAGAGAAACTAGTCACGACCAGTGGTTTTTTTGAGCAAAGCGAGATACTCAGCTTGATTCTTTTGAATATCCGGGTCAGGAGCGTAGTGT
>JAUPUU010000275.1 GCA_030917395.1 Cyanobacteriota bacterium erpe_2018_sw_21hr_WHONDRS-SW48-000092_B_bin.40 | reverse complement strand
TCAAGCAGTTCAAATAGTGCAAATAGCACGCCAGGAACTGTGCCTGCAAACATGAAAGCACCAATAAAAGACATTCCCCCAGAAACAGGACGCGCCGGTGGACTGTCATTCAGACCAACCGATTTCACTGCCTACAAAAACGAGATAACTAATTCTCTCCAACTAAAATGGAAAGAAAAAGGCATAACAGCCCCGTTTCCTAAAGTGCAATTCAGAATAGATGAAGCCGGCAAAGTATCTGCCGCCAAGATTCTCACTAGCTCTGGAAATAAAGAAACAGACCGTGCTGCTCTCAAAGCGATCTCGGCAGCAGCGCCATTCGCCAGACCTCCACTGGGAGCGAGCCTACCCTATGAAGTACAAGTAGGCGCTGGCGGGCAGTAGAGCTAAATTTAACTAGCTATTCCTTACTCTCAGGCACAACTGCTGCTGCAGCGTCGAAGCCAATTTTGCTATGAGTGCCATCACAAAATGGCTTGTTAGCCGATGCACCACAACGACAAAGAGCACAAGGCTGCCTTGGCACTGCTATTGCGTTGCCATCATGATCTTTCAACTCAAATGGGCCATCCACAAGAAGAGGACCATTTTTCTTGACTGTTATCTTGACTTCAGACATCTCATTCTCCACTTACGTTGCTGTCTACTGCAGGTTAGCAGAAGCGCGAACAAACGCCATCACTTCTTTGAAAATATCTGAGTTTGGCTGCCCCGCAGCCTTGCTAATTTCAGAGTGACTAAGGGGTACAGCCTTTACTGTGACTTTCCCACCAGCTTTCTCCAGGGCCTGAGAAAAGACTTTGTGCTGGGCCACACAAGCAACACGCTTAGCGCCACAGAACAGAAGAAAATCAGGATACTTTTGACCGGAGTGAATATTAGAAGTAGGCGAGGCCTCAGCTAAAATTTTGGGATCAGAACCAAAGGCAGTGGTAATCATGTCGCCCACAGCCTTGCCTTCAGGGGAGCCATCGCCCAAACGCTGATTCAAATCAAGGCTAGCTGTATCAAGACTAATCACACCCTTTATATCTTTCAGGCTAAGTCCTTTTTCAGCAAGAAAGCGTTCGTTAGTGCCGAGCAAATCAACTAATTGGGCTCCTGCTGAATGCCCCATGACATACATACGATTGGGGTCAGCACCAAGTTCGGTGGCATGACTTTTCACCCAGGCAAAGGCTGAAGCAACATCTTGAATTTGTTTAGGGTGAGTAGCCTCTGGCGCCAGGCGATAATTAGTACTAACGAAAATAACACCGTTACTGGCCCAGCTTGAACCTTTTTCGACATGCATACTCTTGTTGCCAATGCGCCAACCGCCGCCATGGCAAAAGAAAATTACCGGGAGCGGTCCCTTTGCCTGTTTTGGCGTATAGATATCCAAAACCTGCCGCGCTTCTTTGCCATAGGGTACATTTGTCTGCACCTTAACCAAATTAGAGTCTATGGCAGCTGTTGCTCTAGCACCCAAAATTGCACCGGTGCCTGCACCACCACCTTCGCCCCCGGCCGCATTTCTAGTGCCACCGTTGCCGGCTTGTGCACGCCTTTCAAGATATTGGCGCAGGCGCAAGCGGCGGTCGCTACCAGAGCTGAATTGACTGGCTTCATTGAAAGCAGGACGAGCCAGTGAAGGGCTTGAACCTGTGGCCTCTTGCCCGATAGCTGCGCGGGGCAAAGATAGCGAAAATAATAGTCCAACCAGGCAAAAACGCAGTAACTTCATCAGCACCTCTTGGTTCACAAACTCTATTACTCCACTCAACGCTGAAAGTTTCACAAGGGGTAGACATTTAATCTTCTGAGAAAAATTCAACAGCACAGAAAAGGAGATGAGCGAAAATCGGCTAAAATCAGCAAATGAATCCCACCGGCGCCGGGCCATTAATCATCCTATTTTGCCTGAACATGCTGAGCAGCCCCTGCGCCTTAGCCGCTCCGCAACAGGCGACGGCCAACGGTCGTACTGATTTAAGAGCCGGGAACGAAAGCGCAGAGAAGGACAGAGCCGGGAACGAAAATGCAGAGAGCAAAATTGCAATAGGAGACCGCGCTCGCCTGGCAGGTAATTATCCACTTGCACAACAGCAAATAATGCTCGGCCTCAAACAGATTGAAACCAGCAAGAGCCCTTCGCTAGAGCGACTTTCCGCAGCCTATAACTATTTGGCCTTGCTCAACAACAACATGGGTGAATATCGGCACTCCGAGAATAATGCCAGAAAAGCTCTGGCCTTTGCGACCAAAGCCGGCCTTAGCGAAAATATTTTATCGAGGCACAGGGTTGTGCTTGCTAATGCGCTGAGACAGCAAGGCAAATATCCTGAAGCCTTAAGCAACTTAGAACAAGTCACGGCCACTCTCAAAAACTCGACCAAAGACAAGGTGCTATTTGCCACCGCTACCAATAACTTAGGCGCACTCTATTTTTGGATGGGCAATTATCAAAAAGCCCAGACAATACTAGAGCGCGGTCTAGCTCTAAGACTGGCTCTGAGCGATGGAGACAAACAAAATTTAGATATTGCCAATTCGTATTTAGATCTCGGCTGCTGTGAATTTAAATTGGGTCAAATTGCTAAAGCAAGAGAACATTTATCGCTGGCCCTCACAATCAGGAAAAATAAATTAGGTAATGAGCATCCCGAAACACTGAATGCCAAGGCAAACCTGGCAGCACTTCTGGATGCATCGGGAAGCGAAGCTGACAGAGAGCGAGCACTAGAATTGCTGCAGCAGGCTGTGAATGGTGGCACAAAAAAACTTGACGGCCATCATCCGGAACTTATTCGCTACCAACAAGAATACGCAGAAGCTCTAACTAATAAAGGCAATAACCTATCAAAGGCCGGGCAAGAGCAAGAGGCCCTCCGCACCTTCGAGCAGGCCATTAAATTGCACCAAACCAGCAGCAAAGCGAGCGGACAAAAAGACATTTCATATGCCATCACCTTAGCCAACACCGCCGAAATTTTTAAGCGCTTACACCGGCTAGAAGAAAGTCAGAACATGCTGAATAAAGCTAATGCAGTAGTCGACGAGTTGCCGCTAGCTCTACAAAATTCTCCTGAGGCAAAAGCAATTCGGCAATCATGGCAGTTGTCCAAATCTAGTCAGAAGCGGCATTAGACGAAAGCAAGCCTGCACGCGAAACATTTATTCTCAGGTCATTGCGATCCCAACCACCTCTCTCAAGCGGTGCGGCAAGTTGGTTACCCGACGAACTACCACCAGGTGAAACAACTTTGGCATTTTGACTCTGACCACTATTGCCAACAGGTGCATTGTCTGGATTTTCCATGGTGCTTTCACTTGCAACAGAAAAAGCCATAGGAGCATTCAAGCCCGGCACGCTAGCACCGAAAAGTGGAATGCTCAAGGTCGGCTGACACATAACAGTTGTTTGTACCATGGCAATGCGGTCGGTAACGTTGTTTGTGGTGTGGCCATCACGATAGCTAATAACGGTTTGGGGATAGCCCTCCGTTTTCACAAACTTGCCCATGCCATTGAGCCAGCGATCAGTGATGTCTTTGCAAACCGGGCCATTCAAACTTGTAGCATCACTCATCGGTAGCAATGAAGCCTCATGCACCTGATTGTAATTGAGAACCATACAGAGGCAGTAGGAGACACCGAGAACTAGCATATTGAGCAAAGGAAAGAAGAAGCAAATTAGAAGGATGCCTAGAGCTGGGCCAAACTCAGTAATGGCGCTGCCACTAGCCTTACGCTTGGTGTAACTATTGCCAAATCTAGGTTTCGGCAGGTTGATGCCATTAACGCCAGTCTGCTTTTTCATTCTCTCCCCGCTCATGCCTACTGACCTCCTGACCGAAGTAGACCAGGTCGACGAACAGAGATTCTCAAATCATTATGATCCCAGCCACCTCTCTCAAGCGGTGCGGCAAGTTGGTTACCCGACGAGCTACCACCAGATGAAACAACTTTGGCATTTTGACTCTGACCACTATTACCAACAGGCGCATTGTCTGGATTTTCCATGGTGCTCTCACTGGAAACGGAAAAAGCCATAGGGGCATTCAAACCCGGCACGCTAGCACCGAAAAGTGGAATGCTCAAG
>JAUPUU010000033.1 GCA_030917395.1 Cyanobacteriota bacterium erpe_2018_sw_21hr_WHONDRS-SW48-000092_B_bin.40 | reverse complement strand
TTTGCACCAATGTAAGCACCATAAACCAGAAGAATCATGCTAGGAAATGGGTCAAAATCTTTGGCGACTTCGGTGTCAGGACGCGGCTTTTTCATGGCTTCAGCGCGCTTGTGATATTCGGCAATTTTCGCTAGTGGTTGCGGATAGAGATATTTTGCCGCGTCAGCCCAGCGGCAGTTAGAGAATAAAACGGGCTCAAGTAGTGCGCTGTTTTTGCTGATGGTCTCAAGCTTCTTTGGATCGCTTTTAGCATTGTCGAACCAGGTTAGTGTGCGGGCATTGTCATCGAGTATGCCGTTTAAGATGATCCAATCTGCTCTATTATCGGCTTTTTCTGCGGCATCTCGCAGCTCGCCCATTTTAGTTTTGGCTGCTGGATATGAGGCACAGAGTTGTTTTATCTCGACTGGAACCATCTTCAGGCGCAGTTCGCCAAATGTTGCATCATCATTTTTGAGGTTATTCCAGAGCCACAAGTACTCTTCAAGGGCTTCGCCATTCTTTTGCGACATCATCAATTGTCGTGCGCCCGAAATGCGCTCCCAGGTGGCGCTGTCATCAGAAGCAGCTTGCGCTTTCTCAAGCTCTTCGCCAGACTTTCCGCTTTTTGCCTCTTTCAGCCATCGCAGCAGTTCCGCTGGGCTGATCAAGCCGACCTGGCGACCAACTTCAGTGCTGCTGCCGTCTGTCGAGAATAACACAAGGGTAGGCATGGCGCTGACTTTTAGGGCTGAGGTGGTCTTCTTGTCTTCATCTACATCAATCTGAATGGCAATGGCGTTTTCTTTGACCCAGGCTTGCAGAGCCTCGTCAGGCCATGTGGAAGATTCCATTCTCTTGCAGGGCGGGCACCAGGATGCGGTGAAATCAATTAGTAGCAGTTTGTGATCTTGTTCAGCCTTTTGCTTGGCCTGAGCATAGGAGTATTGCGAAAAGATCGGTGCTTCGGCAAATGCTGCTGTGGCAGAGGACAGCGCAAGGAGGCCTGAAAGTGCTAGTTGAAGCGATAGTTTCATCATTTTTGTTGTTCTTTTTTCCGTTTTGACCACTTTTTTACGCAGCTTTTTCAATTAATAGTGGGTTTATTTGTAGAAAGTTAGCGGTTGCTTCTAATTAAGTCGGCTATGTATTTTGTGCAGCGGGGAAAGGTCACCTGAAGGTCGGCTGCGCCTTGCTCGCCTCTAATTTGTGATTTATAGATACCGTAGCTAAACAGCTCGGCAAATAGTTCGCTGGCACCGGCGCCGTTTTCTTGGGTGTAGTAAGAATGCCTGGTGCGCTGAGTGTTGGTGATATGGGCAAAGTCTTCTTGGTAGCATTCTTTAAATTTGCCTTTTTGCGAGAGATTGCCTTTTACATGGTCATAGGCGTGGCCCATTTCATGCAGCATTCCGCTGGCAACTCTTCTGTTTGGCTCCGGTACACTCGATAGATAGGAGACTCTTTCGCCAATAACTATGTTTGGAGAGTGAAAAAGGGCTCCCGCGTTTGTGTAACCGCCGCCGTGATCGTAGCCTCTCGGCTTTTCCATGGCTGAGCCAGGCATTGCTTCCAGCACTGTCGGTGTCACCAGCACGGTAATGCCGCCGCCCTTTAAGTCTTCCACTATTTCTTTGGGCACCGATTTTAAGGCTCGGCAAACTTGAATTAGCGTTGTGTCGGTGTCGGCCGTGCGGCGTTGGACGGTGATGAAGGTGGCGTCTACATCTTTGAGGC
The DNA here is from genome assembly GCA_030917395.1 of Cyanobacteriota bacterium erpe_2018_sw_21hr_WHONDRS-SW48-000092_B_bin.40. Classification (GTDB taxonomy): domain Bacteria; phylum Cyanobacteriota; class Vampirovibrionia; order Obscuribacterales; family Obscuribacteraceae. The sequence goes on along the minus strand of JAUPUU010000033.1, from coordinate 3,556 downwards.
TAGCTGGTGCAAGGTTGGGATCACTGACCTCGCTAAAGCCTGCGCTAGAACTTGAACTAGAACTAGAATTGGAGCTGGCACCGCTGCTGGTGGCGGTTTGACCTTGGGAGCTCTGGCGCTGATATTGTTCTCTGATGGCGGCAGGCACGCTGCTTGCTCTTGCCATGATTGATTGCAAGGCCTTTTTGCTGTAGCTGTCGTATACGGTGCCTGGCGCCAATCTGCTGGTGGCAAGGTAGTGCTCTGCAGCGGCGTTATTTTGCCCCAGCCTGAAGCAGGCGGTAGCTAAATAATAGTGAGCGCTGGCATTGTTTCTCAGTGAGCCGTTGATGTCTTTTGAAAGTAGGGCTGTGCATGAAGCAAAGTCGTTCTTGTTGTAAAGGGCAATTGCTTGTTTAAGGCTTTCTTGTGCCAGAGCCGCAGGGCCTGAAAGGCCGCAGTAAAGCGCCATAGCTATTGCGCAGAGGCATTTCTTTGTATCGCTGCTGTAGGTAATCACGGTGCTTGCCTTTTGTTGGTCTGAAGTTTCCAACTAATGGCTCTGTATTGTAGGCCATGTACTGTAGGCTACATATTGTAGGTTATGCTTGCCGCATTAAGCTGAAAACAGATGTCAGCCGGTGGTGGTCAGTGTCTTCTGGCTGACAGAATACCAATGCTTATTTTCCGGTGTTAAGAACGACCGTTGCGCCTGCTGCAGTAATGGCCATTGTCTGTTTATTTTGAATGATTACAACAGCTTTTAAAGTCCTGGGATTTCTTACCGAAGCAGGGATTGACAATGTCGTGGGGGGCAGCTTGTCTAATACTTTAATGGCTCTAGCGACGTTCGTATGCTGTAGAGTTCTTCCAGCGTTTTCACCGGAACGAACTTGAACTGAGAATTTATCCTCAGTGATGAAAATTACTAGCTGATCGCTGGAAGTGAGAATCACACCCGGGGAATTTAGTTCGACTGAAACTTTCCTATTGTCTGCACTGATATATGCTTTTAGTTGAAGAAGTTTCGTAGTTTCTGCTGATAGGTTCTTTAAGGCATAAAGTGCAGCAGTGCTGTCAGAACCGACAAGGCCTTGTTTGCCGTTTATGACCATCTCAGGCGTGTAGAGCCCGGATTGATTCAATGCTCGTGCATACTGACGCTGTCGTTCTGTATACACGTCTGATGAAAATGGATCGGTCCAGCCCAAATAATTCCAATAGTCTACGTGCTCGCTAATGGTAATAATCTCACCAGATTTGAGGGACAGTTCTGGCAATGACGCTAGATAACTGTCAGCCGAAGGACAACTACTGCAGCCTTCTGAAGTGAATAGTTCGATTACCACTGGATGCTTACTTCTACTATTTTCAGCGTTAGCCCACGCTGAAATCCCGCACGTAAGCCACAAAGAGCTAGCGAAGGGGATTGCATGCATCAATAATTTTTTGACGTTCTTAGTCATAGTTCGAATCTTCGGTCCTTCGGATCTCACTAATCGAAGTAACGAAGTTTTGGCAACATTTATTCCCGTGCTCGGGTCGGTATCTCTTTTGTTATCGGAAAGTTGGAATTCTTTTTAAGATTATTAGGACTTCGAATCGCGCAAATGCCCTTTGGTCTCAACTAGTGCTTTTTTCACTTCAGTGTCTAAGCGCGAAAGTAAGGCTTTGCACTGAGAGACGTCTGCCAAAATAGCTGCTGCCTCTAGCTCTTGCAGGGTACCTGCTACTTTGGGGGCACAAATTGTACCGCAGGCGCCCTTAAATGCATGTGCTGCTGAGCGGACGGCCTTATAGTCTTCTTTGCCAAGGTGCTCTTGTAGAGTTGTAATTTCGCCTATGGCAGTATCGGCAAACATTGTTAGTAGCTGTTTGTAGTTTTTCTCACTAAAGCGTGAAGCTAGAGTTTCGATTTCAATAACTGGCTCTGGCGATTGGCTCACGAATTGACCTGTATTTAGACGTTGGGTGATTGTGCTGATTTTTTCTAGGTCTTTGGACCAGGCCCGCAGTACTCTCTCAAGTTCTACTGGCTCAATTGGCTTAGCTAAATAATCGTCCATGCCCGCTGCTAGACAGTCTTCTCGGCTTCCCTCTAAGGCATTGGCTGTCATGGCGATTATAGGAACGTGCGTGTCTCTTTGCTCTTGCAGTTTTCTTATAATTCTAGCAGCGGCATAGCCATCTAACTCAGGCATCTGACAATCGAGAAAGATAATGTCAAAGCTGCCGCTATCGAAAGTGGCAACGGCCTCCATACCGTTTTCCACAACTTCTACTTCTAAGTTTAGGCCCTGAAGCAGCAGCTTTGCCACTTGTTGGTTGAGTTTATTGTCGTCAGCCACGAGTGCTCTGAGCTTACGCGTATTCGCTGGTTTGTAGTTTCTCGGCCTTTTGAGCTGCGGTTCTTCACCGTTAATCTGGTGTGGATTGGGGGCGCTTAGATAGTATTTCAGCGCGTTGCGCCGCACTGGCCTGGTTAATGTCTTGGCTAAGCTCTTGGGTAAAAGCGCTTCCGTTTCAACTCTAAGATCTTTAGTCGTTAATAAAATTATGCGCTGTGATTGATTCTCCTGACCGTAAAATTCGCGCTCAAATAGGTCGAGGGCTAGCTGACTGTGGCGAGCGCCATCTACTATCAATGTGACTGTGTTGCCTGTTTTCTTCGCTTTTTCAATGCACATAATTGCTTCTGAAACAGTTGTGCAAGATTCGGCTTTGTGTCCGAAGCAATCGCAATAGTTCGAAATGCAGTCTTTAAGCTGGGCGTCGTCATCTAAAATTATTACAGTTGAACTACCAGCATTCGATTGAAAACTATTGGTTATTGGTCCTAAGCTGCAACGTTTTGGTGATTGTAGATTGATAGTGAAGGTAAAGGTAGAACCACGGTTTACAGTGCTTTCAACGCCTATTGTGCCTCCGAGCAATTCAATTAGGCGCTTGGAGATGCTTAGACCTAAGCCTGTGCCACCGTATCTACGGCTAATCGAACCATCGACTTGTACGAATGGTTCAAAGAGGCGCTCTAGGCTAGCTTCAGGAATGCCAATGCCCGTGTCGACAATCGAAAAGCAAATCGCTGCTTTATCATCAAAATGATTGATAAGATCTGCTCGAATTGTGACGCTGCCTTGATTGGTGAATTTGAGGGCGTTGCCACCGAGGTTGAGTAGAATTTGCCGCAGCCGAAGCGGGTCACCGGTTACTAGAGCTGGAATACGCGGGTCAATAAAGGTCGATAGCAGAAGATTTTTGCCATCGGCCTGGGGGGAGAGAATTTCACCCACTCCTTCAATCAGGCTTGTGGGGTCAAATTCGCAGCTCGAAATCTCAAGTCGGCCTGCTTCAATTTTTGAAAAGTCTAGAATGTCGTTCAAGATGCTTAGTAGCGATTTTCCTGCTTCTTTGAGCAGAAGAGTGTATTCGCGAGCGGAGGAGCTTAGCTCTGTGCGCAAAAGTATTTCGACCATACCGAGAATGCCATTCATCGGTGTGCGAATTTCATGACTCATATTGGCGACAAATTCTGACTTCAATTTTGAAACGGCTTGGGCCTGGTCACGAGCTTGCG
>JAUPUU010000274.1 GCA_030917395.1 Cyanobacteriota bacterium erpe_2018_sw_21hr_WHONDRS-SW48-000092_B_bin.40 | reverse complement strand
TCAAAGCAAATTGGGCTATCAGTTTTATTGTCAATTAGTCGCTGCAACCGCCCCCTGACCGAATAGAGGTAGGTATTTTTAGATGATTGATCGTAGTTATCGCTGCCGGTAATATTGGCGACAAGTGAAGTGATAAAGTAACTGAGGTCTCGAATGCGCTGGTCAGCCGCTTTCGCCTCTGAATGTTTGCCATAGTGTTGCTCTAAGTGCCTGAGCATACTGAAGAGAATTCGCTGAACGCGCGCTTATATTGGGCCATTCCAATTGCTTAAGCCCAGGAATTCTTCTTGTCTGCTCAAGCAATTCTTTAGTTGTGGAATGGCATTTTCAGACACTTCATAATAGACAGCCAAGGGTATTACTTGAACGGTGCGGTTACTTTCGTGCTCAAAGCAAATTCTCTGCGCTTCCAGTATATTGGCGATACCATCGCGCTTGAAGGGTAACATGACGTCGTCGCGGCCAGTTACGTCGCCTTCGGGAAACATTACCAACTTTTGCTTGCCTTGGGCAATTAAGGCGATTGTCTCGGCTTTTGAGTCTGCGTCTTCAGGTGTTCCTCTAATTACAGAGTAGACTCCACTGTTTTGCATCAACCAGCCTCGCAGCCCAAGATTTTCGTCAAACAGCTCACGGGCAGCTAAGTAGTAGAAATCTTCTTGGCATTTTAGAGAAAGGGCCGCTACTACCGATGGGTCGCAGCGATCGGTATGGTTGACTGCCAGTATTGCTGGCGTGTTTTTTATTGATTTGACCAGTTCAATGCAATGCTCGCTTGGGCGCACATCTAGCTTTTCCATCTTTAGTGCGATCGGAATCATCGCCTTAACTAGGCTTAGAATAAGAGGATTAGTTGTGGGCTGGATGAAGTCTGACTGCATACCACTGTTTCGTCTTTGGCTAGACTATTGAATCTCATGGCCTCGACGTCGACTTGTTCCAATGGTTCCCACTATTTATTATTAAGTTCCCCGATTGCTTGCATTACCCAATAATGGGTTTTGCGGTCTCCGCTCCAGTAGTTTGACATCGGTAGAAGGAGAGCTAAGTCTTGTTTAGTACCGAGGCGAGAAATGATATTAAATGCTCGCACTTTGGCTTCAAGTTGACCATTCTTGATAATTTGCCGCACTGCAGGGAGTGCCTTTTCGCCCTCAATTGCGGCCAGTAGTTCGATGGCATTGGCTTGGGCAGCTGAGTGCGAATTCAGGGCAATCGACTTGAGCTTTTAAACTAGTACTTCTCTTGCTTGGCCATTAGTTGAAATCTTTTCTAGGGCTACTTTTGTTGTCTCCGGCGAGTAAGAATAGGGCTTCTCAAATTCAGCCATCAGTGCATCAATAGCCCGGCTCTCGTGCAGGTCGCCCAGTCTGAATATGATCCAGTCGAGAGCTTGAGCTGTCAACCTTCTCTCTACGAGCTTTTGTGTCAGAAATTGGCCTTCATCTTTGTTCGGTAGTCCATTCAAGAGGGGCTGAACTTGATTGTAAGAGCCGAGCCAGGCGCTGTTCTTTTCTATTGCTTTACTCACTTGTTTGCTGCCATCGGGCTGTTGTAGCCAGGCTAGCTCTAAGAGTAAAATTATCTGTTCATCAGGCTTTTGAGCCAGGGCAGTGTTACTATCAATTTCTCTTAGAAGAATGGTTGCTGTGCTTTGTTTGGCACTAGCCCCTAGATTGGCAATAGCAAAAGTCGCTGTTTGGTTAGCTTTGACAAAGATAGACTCTCTTTTGGCCAGAATAGATAGCAGGGCATCAAGGCCCCTGTCATCGTGAAGTTTGCCAAGTATATCTGCCGCACTCTGAGCTTCGAGATAATTGCTATTTTGGGTATACTTGTTGAGCCAGTTTAGTCGAGCTTTGATCACCCTTTGCTTGATAGCGCTTGCATCTTGTGTCTTGGCAGCGTTTAGAACTTTAGCCATTGCAGTTTCGATGACGTAGTTGTTGTCTTCGGGTGATTCTAATATCGATAAATAGAGAGCTTGAGCTTCTTTGACTTTGCCCTGGTGCTCTAGCTCGCTTGCTTTTTGAAATGGGGTTGCGGCAGCAGCAGCACTAGCCACAAGAGGCGGCTTCACTAAGTTATTGGCGCCACGTTTGACCAGATAGCGCGCTGCCATTGGTTTACTTTGATCTGGTAGAGAATTATAGGCTTCAGCGATTGCCTTGTCTGTTGCCGGGCTTGAATAGTTATAGGTTAGCCTTGAGATGGCATCGCTGCTGACAAATTTGTCTTTGCTTTTCAGAGCGATGTAGAGAATCGGAAGCACTCTTTTGTCGCCAGTGTTGGCCATCCATTCTTGCAGAGACAACTTGTCTTTGGCTGAAAGATCGGGTCGTAAATATAGTTCTTTTACCAGGTCAAAATTTGCTGGTTGTTTCATGGTGCCTAAGGCCGAAAGAAATTCTTTTTTGAAAGTAGCGGTTGGATCTGCTTCAAACCTAGTGGCATTGCTTTTTGGGTTAGTAAATAGCTTGCTCAATAAGGTGAACTTTGTCTTCTCGGTAGTAGCTGAATTGTTTGCATATATCGGTATGAAGCAATGCAGAAAGGCAATTTGATCTGGAGTGTCGTAGATTTCAACTACGCTAAATTCTTTTTTGCCATTGTCGCGCAGTAACACTGCGGCGTTCTTTATAGATGGCACAGGCTGTTGGCGGCAACCCATTTTGATTGCACTGGCCAGCTTAATAGTTTTGCCGCTCCAGCTCTTGTCACCCTTAAGCACTTGTTTTATTAGAATGCTGCCGTTTTCTTGATACTCAGCGCTAACAATTAGGTTAGCTTGATCAATATTTTCACCATATGATTGGGCTGCGGCCTTCTCACCTGTGACAATTACCGATTTAGTTATCATCTTGCCTTCCACTGTGGCTGGCTTGCCCTTTGGTATCGCCCAGCAAGGCTGGCAACTGCCGTTAAGATACAAGTGTGTTGAGCCAAGACTAGCTAGAAGTAGTGTCGTTGCTAGCTTTTGACTTAGTTTATTGCCTACCTTTGGAGCGGGCATTTTATCTAAGGTCGCAGCCAAGCATATGGCTTTTGAGTTTGTGGATTTATTTGGCATATGGTTTGAGACTACCATATGCAATTGCCGGGGATGCCAGTATTTTCCCGGGGATTTTGCATCAGTCGGTTAGACTTTGC
>JAUPUU010000273.1 GCA_030917395.1 Cyanobacteriota bacterium erpe_2018_sw_21hr_WHONDRS-SW48-000092_B_bin.40 | reverse complement strand
GACTCGATGGTCGGTAATTCATTCATTCAGGTTGCTCCGCCAGCTACTTAGAATTATGTTTTTAGTTCGAGGGTGACAGGGCAATGATCAGAGCCCTGCACATCACTGAGGATACCAGCATTGACAACGTTGTCGGTGAGGTTTTTAGAGGTAAAGAAGTAGTCAATACGCCAACCGACATTTCTTTCTCTCGCCGCTGTTCGCATGTGCCACCAGCTGTAATTGTGAGGCTCTTGGTTGTACATGCGAAAAGTGTCGGCATATCCAGCTTTGATAAATTTATCCATCCAGGCTCTCTCAACCGGAAGAAAGCCGGAGGTTTTTTCATTTTCTTTTGGTCTGGCAAGATCAATAGCCTGGTGGGCTGTATTGAAATCACCGCAGACTGTCAGTTTCTTTCCTTCTTTTACAATTTTGTTTGCCCACTTGTAGAAGGCGTCGTAAAAATCTAATTTGTATTGCAGCCGCTCTGGGTTTTGAGCACCATTGGGAAAATAGATATTGGCCATGACAAAATCGCCGAAGTCGGCTACTAGTGTTCTTCCTTCGCAATCGAAGCGTTGCACACCAAAGCCTTCTTTGACAGAGATTGGCTCTATTTTTGTATAAATACCAACACCGCTGTAGCCGCGCTTTTCTGCATGTGAGAAGTAGCTCTTGTAGCCTTTTCTCTCAAGAATGTCTGGAGTTAACTGGTCGGCAGATATCTTGGTTTCTTGCAGGCCGAGGATGTCAGGCTGCTCGCCGTCCATCCAGTCGTAGAAGCCTTTTTTGGCTACAGCTCTTATACCGTTGATGTTCCACGAGACTAGTTTGAGATTAGACATTGTTACCACTCAAAAGTTTTTTCGGTCGAAAATTCTTCTATATCTTAGAACAAGGCGCACCTGCTCTTTGAGCAAGTGCGCCTTATTTATTTTTCGGCTTAAGTTACGGTGTTTTGCTTATTTCTTGGAGCCGACTGGTGTCTTTGCTGCGTTAACAGCTTCCAGTACGCCAGCATGAACGATTTCGCCTTTGTGAATATTGACACCGAGGTGTAGGGCTGGATCGTCTAAGCAAGCTTGGTAGCCATTTTTGGCTAGCTTGGCAGCATAGGCCATTGTAGCATTGGTCAAGGCACGAGTAGAGGTCCATGGCACAGCGCCAGGGATGTTGGCCACGCCGTAGTGCACCACGCCGTCTACTTCGTAAACTGGTTGTGAGTGAGTGGTTGCGTGGATAGTTTCGATACATCCGCCTTGGTCGATAGCTACGTCAACAATGACAGAGCCTTTCTTCATTTTGCTGACCATTTCGCGGGTGACGATTCTTGGTGCCTGTTTACCAGGAATCAAGACTGCGCCAATAACCAAATCTGCACTTGGTAGAAGGCTTTCTAGGTAGTGGCCTACAGAGAATACTGTTCTAACTTGGCCGCCAAACACGTCATCGAGGTAACGTAGTCTGTCTAGTGATAGGTCAAAGATAGTCACCCGTGCGCCTAGACCGACGCCGATTTTTGCAGCATTGATACCGACAACACCGCCACCAATGATGATGATTTCGCCTGGTTCAACCCCAGGTACTCCACCAAGAAGTACACCACGACCGCCCATTGGGCGCTCTAGATATTGAGCACCAATTTGAGTGGCTAAACGGCCGGCGATTTCAGACATTGGGGTTAGCAATGGCAATTGGCCATTGGCGGTTTGCACTGTTTCGTAGGCGACACAGGTAGCACCAGACTTGGCTAGATCTTCAGCCAATTTAGGAGCTGCAGCTAAGTGCAGGTAAGTGAAGAGCAGCTGGTCTTTTTTGAGCATAGCTACTTCTTGAGCTTGAGGCTCTTTCACTTTCAAGATCAAGTCGGCTTCGCCGAAAACAGATGCTGCATCAGGAAGAATTTTGGCTCCTACGGCCTTGTACTCGTCATCGCTCATACCTGAGCCCACGCCTGCGTTCTTCTCAACGTAGACAGTGTGACCTTCAGATACCAGTGTTTTTACACCGGCAAGTGTGATGGCAACGCGATATTCGTTGTCTTTAATCTCTTTCGGCACTCCAACCTTAGCCAAGGTCTTACCCTCCAAATATTCGAACCTAATCTCTATAAGCATCTGTAGAGATTGAAATTCTATCTCGCAATATGTCTTTACTATATTCTCTTGATAGATGTTTTATGATTGGGCGCTTGGCAACTCGTTTTTGGCTCTTGGTTGACAACCAAATTTGCCATTTACTGCATATTTGGCCGTTGAGCTTCTGATAATTAGCCCGGCAGATCTTTGAGCTGATATTGTTAGAATCTGAATTTAGTAGCCCGATAGGTTCGTCACTCGGATGCCGGGTGCGCACTGCAACCAAATATAAGAGTAGGAAAATGAGCGACATAGTCATAGTCAATGGAGCAAGAACTGCTTTCGGAGCGTTCGGTGGTGGATTAGCCTCTAAAACAGCAACAGATTTGGCTGTTGAAGCCTCACTTGGTGCTATTGAACGTTCGCAAGTTGATAAAGAAACAATTGACTCTGTGATTATGGGCAATGTTATTCAGACCAGCAAAGATGCCATCTATTTGGCTCGCCATGTGGCTTTACGCTCTGGTTTAAAGGAAAATACCCCGGGCCTTATTCTTAATTTGTTATGTGGTTCTGGTGTCTATGCCGTCGCTAATGCGGCAATGCAGATTGAAAACGGCATGGCCACTACCGTTTTGGCCGGTGGCACCGATCATTTATCGAGTACTCCTTATAGCAGTTGGAGCACGCGTTGGGGCAATCGCATGGGTCATATGGAATTGTGGGATGGCCTCGATATTCGCGATACCTACGCCAAAGCATCCATGGGTGAGACTGCCGAGAATCTCCAGGAAAAATATAAAATCAGTCGCGAAGATCAAGATCAATTTGCTCTGCGCAGCCAACAACTGGCTAAAGTGGCCATGGAGAGTGGTCGCTTAAAAGAAGAGATCAAGGCCATTGAAATTGTTTCGAAGAAAGGCACTGTCGTAATTGATCGCGATGAACATGCGCGGCCTGATACAACCATTGAAGGCTTAGCTAAGCTTAGACCGGCTTTCCGCAAAGATGGCAGTGTTACCCCTGGCAATGCTTGCGGTATTGTCGATGGTGCTGCCGCTGTGATTGTTACTAGCCTGAAAAATGCAGAAAAGCAAAAGCTGAAACCATTAACACGGGTTGTTTCCTGGGCCGTCACTGGTGTTCCACCAGAAATCATGGGCATCGGTCCTGTGCCGGCCATCCCAATGGCTTTAGATAAAGCTGGTTTGAAGATGGCTGATATTGATTTATTTGAAATCAACGAAGCTTTTGCTGTGCAGTATCTTGCTTGCGAAAAAGAGTTGCAGCTTGACCGTAACAAGGTCAACGTCAACGGTGGCTCCATTGCCTTGGGCCATCCCTTTGGTGCCACTGGTGCTCGTTTGCTCTTGTCTATTTCTATGGAATTGCAAAAGAGACAGAAGCGCTATGGCTGCGTCAGTCTATGCGTTGGCGGCGGCATGGGCATCGCCATGATTGTCGAGCGAATCTAGCAAGTAGATTCGAAAATCTAAATTTGAAATTCTAAAACTAGTTTCGAAAAACTAATATGTTGTCACGCCCTTGCGGCTAGATGTTGGTTTTACAGCTGCTGCTGCTGTGCCATAGGTTTTGACATAGACGATTTTTTCTTCGGCTGGCGCAGCGGCTTCGGTCGTTTCTTCAACAATCACTTCTCTTGAATAAGGAATAGTGCCGCTGGCACCTCTCATCATGGGAAGTATTGATGGAGCATAGGCTGGAGGCGGTGGTACGAGGTATGCGCCGCGTCTTGCG
>JAUPUU010000272.1 GCA_030917395.1 Cyanobacteriota bacterium erpe_2018_sw_21hr_WHONDRS-SW48-000092_B_bin.40 | reverse complement strand
GAAGAAGCTATTCCGGTGCTAAAGAAAGCATTGCTAACTGTAGATGCTGATGCCAACTACATGCCTGATAAGCTGCGGGCTTTGATGGTCAAAACTGAAACTGTAAAAGAAGTGCCCAAGCGTGAGCTTACGCAGGCAGAAAAAGACCGCATGATAGCGGAAGTGACCAAATACAAGCCGCCAACACGCGAACTAGTGCATGGTGAAGATGTGCGGGGAGATAAGTCAGATTTCGCTCTCACCCTAGAGAACGCTTATACAGCCTGTGAATTTATTGGTATTTGTACTTATGAAGGCTACGACAAGGCCGACATAATCACCTACTATCACCCACCTGTGGCTCGATTCCATATAGACACATTCTTACGCGGACCTAAGCTCAACCGACAAATGCCTGTTCGCTTTGAGTTTCACGATAAGACCGGTGATGAACCACCAAAAGATTGGAAATTCTCGCCTGATCTAATGCCTAAGAAAGGCAGTAAGTGGTTACTTTTCACAGATTTAGCTATTCCAACCAACGGTGCCTTTGAGACTTATCACGGTAGCTTCGGTCGCCTGGAAGCTACTGACAAAAATCTCGATAAGATTTACAAGATTATTGAACTTCACCGCGGACAGCAGTAAGCAAGCATAAGAAAGGGGTTTTCAAAAATGACGTTTAAGGTTACATCACGATTTGCTCTTGCTTTTGCGCTTCTCTCGTTGGCATGCTCAGTCAATATTCAGAGCGCTAATGCGCAGATGGGTATGACGATGGGGCGCAAAGAAATGATTCACATGAGTCTACTCAAGTGTTATACCGATCTCGGCCGCAATGCTGAAGCTGAGGGCGAGTACAACATTTTACTGGCTATGAAACCAAACGATGGGGTCTTGCATTTTAACTATGCTCGTCTATTGGTGGCTGCCGGTAAGAAAGGTCCAGCTTTAATTCACTATCGCAAGGCCGCCCAGAACAACCCGGGGAATGCTGATTTTCAAGGTCAGCTTGGTCAGATGCTCTACAATTCCAACGATTTCGCTGGTGCTTCCAGAGCACTTGGTATTGCCATGCAACTACCTGGTGGTGATCGCTACAAGGGAGCCTATGAATCGGCTGTGAAACAAATGCAGCAGATTCAGCAAAATCGTATGCTGCAGCAACAAAATGCTCCGGCTAAATCATCGGCTCCAGGTCCGAAGAAACGTGCTGCCGATGATGACGAAGACGAATAAATCTAGCTAGAATCAAGGCTAGATTCAGGGCTAGATTCAATAGCTAGCATTGAGAAAAGAGAGAGAGGTTTTGCCTTTCTCTCTTTTCTCTTGTGAACAAAAACACCGATGTTGTCGTGAACCGCAGGCCTTTGTCTTTACAAGGCCTGCAATACATGGACAATGAAAGTAGAACTTTCCGACCAGGGGTGTTTATGAATAGCAAATATAGGTCTGGCAAATCCTTGCCAGGCGACAGTTTCGACTGCAGTTTTTCGGCTAGTTTGATTTCGTTGTTAGCGCGGTCCTTTGTTTTCGCTTCCTTCCTTTTCTGCACTGGCAGCTTGGTCTATGCAATTGACAGTGCTGATGATGTTGGTGCCTATGGTTCTATAACCCTCACTCGGCAGGTCCGAGAAGCTGTAAATGCCGCTAAGCAAGGTCAGTGGTCAGCAGCCGAGACGGCCTACAAGAGTGCTCTTCGTTTAGACCGTAAGGCTGGTGATCTTAATTATGGCTTGTACAACGCCGCTGTTCATAGCAATGATTGGCAGCAGGCCACCTTCGCCCTCGAAGAAATTTTTCAGTTTGACCCGACGGCAAAACCGCACCTACTGGCCGAATATGGCGAGTGTCTTGCTTCTGCTGGCCGCCTAGAAGAGGCGGTGCCGGTATTGAAGAAGGCCCTGGTAACAGCAGATGCCGATGCTGGCTTCTTGCCTGCTAAATTGCGCGCACTGACAATTAAGGCTGAGAAGGTGGTGATATTTTCGCGGCCTCATACCGCTGAAGAACTGAAGAAAGCTGCTGAAGAAGTAATGGTACGTAAGCCCGAACCGATTGCTCCCGTAGACCTAGACAAAGAGATCTACACTAAGTCTAAGAACGCCCTGACTTACGAGAACGCCTTCAAATATTCTGAGTTCATTGGTATTTGCAGTTATCAGGGTTACGACTCCGCTGATGGTATTACTTTCTATCATCCGCCCGTAGCTCAATTTAGAATCGAGAAAATATTGAAAGGCCCCAAGCTCAATAGAGCAATGCCTATTCGTTTTGAGTTTCATGACAAATCAGACGGTGAGCCAGAGAAAGGTTGGAGGTTCAGTGCTGATAAAATGCCGAAGCCTGGTTCTAAATGGCTACTCTTTACCGAGATGGCTATACCAACTAATGGTGCCTTTGAGACTTATCGGGGCAGTTATGGCAGGCAAGAAGCTACTGAGGAAAATCTTGACAAAATCTATAAGGTTATGGAGTTGCATCGCGGCCAGCAGTAGTGTACAACAAAGCAGTAACTGTAGAAAAAGGTCTTAGAATGAGCGAGCCTTTAGACGCCAAAGCAATTAGAGATGAAGTAATTCACTACACTTGCGTCTCTAACTGCTTTGGTAAGCGCGACAATGCTGCCGGTTGTTGCAAAATGGCAGAGCGCGATTTCATCATTGGTCCCATTGATGATGCCCAAGAATTTCTCAAACGGCTTAATACCAGAGATAAGGCGAAATATAAATTCGCCGATGTCTTTATTGAGCACAAAGAGGGATCAAAGCTCTTTCCGGACAAAGTCTCATGGCAAGATCCCAATCATTATCCGGCTTTGCGCCTGCAAATGAATGATCCTGAATTTGCTTGCAACTTCTTATCAGATAAACAAGAGTGCACTGTCTATGGCATTAGACCAAAGACTTGTCGCAATTATCTCTGCGAGCACCTGAGAAAATTAGTCGACCTCCTTTAGAGCACTAAAACCAAATTTATTCGTGCTTTTCTTCAGGTTCTTCGGGGGCTTCTGCGTCGTCTAAGACTATTTGGTTGCGACCACGTTTCTTTGCTAAATACAGCCTTCTGTCTGAGACTTGCACAAGTTCAAAGACTGATTCTCCGTCCTTAGGATACTCAGCTATGCCACCAGAGAAGCTGACACTAAACTCTTCACCTTTGTCACCAGTAAATTTCATCTTGGTGAACTCGTCTAAAACTCGATGAACAGCCAAATGCATGGTGCTAAGAGTTTCTCGTTTGAAGGCCAGTATAAATTCTTCACCACCCCAGCGACCGCGCAAATCATCAACACGAAAACGTCTTGATAGCAATTGGCCCAGGCCTGCTAAAACCTTATCTCCAGCTAAGTGTCCATAGCTGTCGTTGACTTTTTTAAAGTGATCTACGTCAAGCAGGCAGATAGTAAATGTGGTTTTTAGTCTTTGTGCTTCGGCTAAGATAGCTGACAATTGTTCTGAGAATGCTCGGCGAAGAAGTAGGCCTGTAGTCATGTCTTTGTCTGAGCGATCTTTTAGCATGCGAGCTCTGTCTAGTCGCACTTTCACTCTAGTGAGAAGTTCTTCGTTGACCACGGGTTTGGGTAGATAGTCGTCGCCACCGGAGCGGAAAGCTTCAAGTCTCGCCTCTACGCCTACTTGACCGGTGAGGAAAATAATTGGCAGATCTTGCCAGCGGGGAATCTGTCTGAGCATGCGGCAAACTTCGAAGCCTGTGATGCCAGGCATCATCACGTCAAGTAGTAACAGCTCAGGGGGGTACTCCTGCATCGTTTCTAGAATTTGTGAGGGATCGTTGATAATGCGCACAATCATGCCTTCATTGCGCAATACCAATGCCATGGTGTTGCAGAAGAATTCATCATCATCGCAAATGAGAATTCGTGGTCTGCCGCCTTGGCGAATATTGACTAAGTGTTGTACCGCTTTTTCTAAAACGTCCGATTCAAGCGGCTTATCTAAATATAGGGAAGCTCCCGCATGGGCTGCCTCTACGCGGTTCTTTACTAGGGGCTGTCCTGAAATGAAAGCTAAGGGTAAGTTCTCAAATCCAGGTAGCTCTCTAAGATCGCGTGCCAGTCTGAATGATTCATCAGGGTGCTCTTCTGTGACGTTAATCAGGGCTGCATCTAAGGCGTAGACAACCGCTTTTTCGATGGCGTCTTTGCTGCTGGTGGCGCGAATAATATCTACCAGTCTTTGCTTGCCTAGTTCATGGATGATGTCGAGAAAATCACTGTCGGAGTCAACCACAAGAATTCTAGTCATGGCCGGATTGTTGGGCACTTGCTGCTTCGAATCAGACGAGCTTACTGCCTGATTGATTTCTTGGCACTCAGTATCACCGGCTAGTTGCGCCTCAACTAATTTTCTGTCTAATTCAGCCCAGGCAATTAGCTTTTCTTCTTGTGATTTATGGGGCAAGGCCATAGCTGCTTCTTCAATAAAGTCCATGTGGTCCGATACTTGCCTAAAGCCTAGGGAGCCACCTGTTCCCTTGATCTTGTGAGCAAGACCCTGTACTTCGGCAATTAGCTCAGCGTCATTTGGGTTGCCTTTCGCTTTTTCAATGGCCTGAGACAATTCGGCAATACGACTGGGTAGTACCCGGGCGTACTTTGTCACCAGTGCCAGAAACATTGTTTCGAAGTCTTTCATCTTCTGTTTGGCGGCTTCAGACTTGTCGCCATCAAACTGGTTGTCGACTTGGGCGCCAAAGATATAAGGAATGAGCGGCTTGTGCACCATCAGTGATACCGATAAATCGGCAGTTACTTTTGGCTTGAGCGTATCAAAATGAGCCTGATCTTGTGCCACCAAGATTACCTTGGCTGAATTACCCTGGGCTCTAAGATTAGATAACCAGGTGATTTGATCCGTTTCTTTCAGAGGACCAGCCAGAATAATCAAGTCGAGATCTTCGTGGCGCAAAATACCGCTGCTATCTTCCGGGTCGGCTTTGAGGACTTTGTGGCCACGGCCTTCCAATACCGACGACATCAGTCTAGAAAACTGCTTGTCTTCGTCGTATAGAAGAATGTTTTTGCCCATGAATCTACGTACCTTTTTAGGTAGTTTACAGTGGTAGATCGGTACGCAGTTTGCGAGGATTCTGCCAACCCATTTCTTCAAGGGCATCATCAAAACTGACGCGCATACGCTCGCAATAATTGAGTGCCATAATCACTTGCTCGATTTTCATCAAGCCTTCTCTAATCAGCGGTAGGCTGGTTACTGCAGCATCAACGGTCTTGCTGTTCACTTTTCCGGCTGCTTCTAATATTTGAACTATGTCACCGCCGTGTTTCTTACGCACGTTCATTGCTGTTGTCAGATCACTTTCAGTCAAAAGCTGCGCCTTCTGGAGAATGTCGAAAGCTCCCTTTAAATCACGCCCTTGACCTGGTGCTTGAGTCTGCCCTGGCGGTGTTGCTGGTTTGTTTGCCGGTGCCGCTGGTTTGGGGGCAGCGGCGTAAGCTGCTGCTCCTGCTGATTTGTCAAAATCGCCTTTTGTCAGGTACTGGTCAATAGATGAACCCATGGCGTGCAGTCTTTTCAGAACTTCTGGTGCTTTCTCGACACTCATTTTTTCGTCGCGCACAAGTTCTTGCAACTTTAGCGCTGCTTCAAGAGTTGGGTCACTGATCAACCCTGCTTCCTTCAGCATCGTGCCCAATAAAATGTTGGCTCTTTTATCAATCAGATGATAGTCGAGCGGGATTTTGGGTTCCATCATCTCCTGGCTGTAGCTAGGAGTGGACTGCGGATATTGTTGCTGCATTGGCTGAGGCATCTGTTGCCCATAATTCATGGGCTGCTGCTGCTGCGGATAGGGGCTGTTTTGTGGATAACCTTGCGGCATCATTTGCATCGGCTGTTGCATAGGCTGCTGCATGGGTTGTTGCATTTGCTGCTGCTGCATCTGCTGATTAGGCATGTTCTGCATGTACGGATAAGGTGTGTTTGGATTGAATGGTGGCATTCCCTGGAATGTAGCCCCAGGCTGCACTACCGGCATATTGGTGTATGAATTGCCGTCCGGTTGCTGTGCGTAGAGTGGATTTTGAGGATATCCCGGCTGATTGACGTTTTGAGATGGCTGGGCCGGAGCTGCTTGTTGGGGTGGGTTTAGTGGTACCAGAGGCGTCATCCCCCCTCCTAATCCGCCACCAAGACCTCCTCCTAACCCACCTCCTAAACCGCCGCCCATCCCGCCCATGCCGCCACCCAAAGCGGGCACGAGAGCCGGACCACCAGCGGGAGCTCCGCCTGGCATTCCGCCAAGATCAACATCGGCAAAGCTATCTTCTGCTTGGTTTTTTGGCTTTAGCTCATCGGGAATTTCAAGTTTTGCTTGCGAGCCAGCTGACATCGAAAGAATATCGTAGAGAAATTCAAGGTCTTGAGGTGCAAACGGTTGAGTCCATACCACCTTAGAATTGCCTTCTATTTCTTCATATAAGGTCCAAACCGGATCTTTAAGGCTCTCATCCCACTGACAAGTCAAAATAAATGTCTTATACGGCGAGTCGGGCCAAGGCATTTCAATGAGAGTGCCGCGTTTGCCTTGGGCTTCTTCTAAAAGGCTTCGCACCTTACTGAGAGGTGGGCAAGAAGGCTCTGTCGGTAGGCGAAGACGCCTAGAGCCAAAGTTACTCGGTTCTTCATTAGGCCTCTTTGGCGGTAATTTATTCATTGTTTCCTCAGTAAAGTCCTGAACGCCTTAATTCTTTATGCCACAAATTGCAGATTTAGCTCTTATCTAGAGAAAAATTTGAATTTAAACCTTGCCAACAGTTATGGTAGTTCTTCTGTAAGTGTGTTGTCTCCATTGCCAGTTTGGTTGGAGCATATACAAGAGAACTTTCAAACATGAATGCCATGGTATTACCCTGGTAAATCGGTTTTAAATCATCTTGTGAAGCTTTGTTGAAAGTAGCTTGATCTGGGCCATGAGCCGTCAAGGTATTGTGAAGCGAACCTCCCCCTGGCACGAAGCCTTCTTCTTTGGCATCGTAGACGCCAAAAATCAGACCCATATATTCGCTCATGATATTGCGGTGATAATAGGGCGGTCTGAATGTATGCTCAGCTACCATCCAGCGCGGTGGGAAGATAACGAAATCAACATTGGCTGTTCCCGGTAGCTCCGAAGGGGAAGTGAGCACCGTGAATATCGAGGGATCTGGATGATCGAAGCTAACGGTGTTAATGACATTAAAGAGAGCCAAGTCGTATTTGTACGGATAATAATTGCCGTGCCAACCCACCACATCTAGTGGCGAGTTAGATATTTCGGCCTGCCAGAGCTGACCGTTAAACTTGTTGGTGAGCTTAAAGGACTGCTCACCACTGCTTCGATCTTCATAAGCTGCTTTTGGTGCCAAGAAGTCGCGACTGTTGGCCAGACCATTTGAGCCGATTGGCCCTAAGCCAGGAAGTTTGAAAGGTGGGCCATAATTTTCGAGTATGTAGCCACGAGCTGACTTGTCGGGCAGTGACACTTGAAATTTGATGCCACGAGGAACGACGATTATTTCGCCTGGTGCTAGTTCTATGATACCGAATTCGGTGGCGAATTTTAGTCGTCCTTTTTCTGGTACCACCAGAAAATCACCGTCACTATTGTAGAAAAAACGATCGCTCATATCGCTATTGGCGCAATAGACATGAATAGCCGAGCCTCTGAGGCTGGCCGAATCTCCGTTGCCGGCAATGGTTTTGATGCCATCGATAAAGTCGACTTTCTCATACATTTCAGGCAGACTAAAAGCGTCCCATCTCATTTGGTTGGGTGAGGCTTCGATTTCATTAAAAGGCCTGCTGCGGATAGACTGATTGGCTATGCGCACAAACGGTGAATGCAGAACAGAAGGACGAATGCGATAGAGCCAACTTCTAAAATTTTCATGCCTGGCCATGACAAAAGAGCTACCGCTGAGCTGTTCGGCATAGAGGCCGAGGGGTGCTTTTTGCGGCGAATTTTGGCCGTGAGGAACGGCCCCTTTTTCGGCTTCAGATATAAAGTGATTGCCGAAACCAGCTAGGTAATTGTCACAATCGGGTGAGCGTTCTGGGAGCGTCATCATCTATTCCTTATCAGTTTTTCCTAATCAGTTGTTCCTTTTTAGATTAGCTTTTCATGAAGATAGCGCGGGCATGGCTGTCCATTTTTGTTGCTTCTGCTTCTCGGCCAGCCGCTCTTAGCATTTTTGCGTAATTTTCATAAATGCCAATTAAGTCGGTATGCAGTGGGCCGAGGGCTTTCTGTCTTACTTCTAGTGCGCGTTTGTAGTTTTGCTCGGCTTCAGGGTATTTGCCTTGATTGCGTAAGCAGTTGGCTAAATTATTGAGGGAGTTAGCTAGTTTGGGATCTTTAGCGTCAAATTTTTCAGCTTCGGCGATGGCACTGCGAAACAAATCCTCAGCTTCTTGGGGTTTGCCTTGATTCATGGCATTTTGAGCCATTAGGTTGTAACGTTCCCACATCATTTTGTCCTCACTAGGCGTCGGACAATAGTGTAGACCAATCACGCTAAGATAAACTTACTTACTTATATACGACGGAAAAAGGCGATCTCAAGAGATGAACGATAGACAACGAAAGAACCTCTGGCTTGGCGTTTTGGCCATGGTGATGATAGGAATTTATCCACCATGGAAAGAGTTCGGTGCCGTGGAAAAGCCATCGGTTTTTGCTCCGATAAACCAACCGCCTGCTCTCAGCGCTGGTGCTACTCGTCTTGACATTGATTTTTCCCGGCTGGGCATTGAGATTTTGCTAGCGGCTGCAGTTACGGCTGGTTTGGTTGTCACCGCTGGCGGCCGACCCGATCCGCCTTCGTTTATACCGGCCAGTGCTCCATCAAGTAATAATCTAGATGCCAGTAGTAAAGCAGCTAAGACCACCAGAGTCGATTTACCTCGCGACTATTATTTAGGTGAGCTATTTGTTGAGTCTGATGATGATTCTGAATATTGGGAAGACTACTGCCAGGCCAAGGGCTCAATTGAGTTACCTAAAGGCAAGAAGGTGCAGCTTGAGTTGGCCAAAGATATTCGCGTTGATCTCTCATTCTTAAGTGCTTTTCCGTCGGATGCCATCTATTCTGTTGATGCCAGCGATGCCAAGGTTAGTGATGACGATTTGAGCAAGCTCGGCGGTCTTGGTTCCATCCGAGAGTTAGATTTGTCAGGCACCACTGTTGGTAGCAAGGGTGTAGTCAATCTCAAGTCTTTGGCAAAGCTAGAAAAACTCTGGCTTGATCGCACTGCCATCGATGAGCAGTGTGTGCCAGCCTTAATTTCATTAGGCAAGCTCAAGAAGCTCTCCATCACAGGCACTAATTTAAATGAATTGGCACTTGAGACTTTGAAGAAAGACATGCCTAACTGCGAGTTGATAATCTCTTAGCTTGTTTTGGCTTATTTACTTATAGGTTTGAGTTTGGCTGTTGACCAATTCTCTGGCTCTTTCTGCCGCTTTCACAACAGCCTTAATTAGAGTCACTCTCAGTTTGCCTTCTTCAAGCTCCATCAGGCCGTCAATAGTACAGCCAGCTGGTGTTGTCACTGTATCTTTAAGCATTGCTGGGTGAGCTTTTGAATCGAGTACCATTTTTGCTGCGCCAAACATTGTTTGAGCAGCCAGTAAAGTTGCAGTTTCCCTTGGAATTCCAAGCTTGACGCCGGCTTCGGCCAGAGATTCAACCACCACGTATAAGTAGGCAGGGCCACTAGCTGAAAGGGCAGTCACCGCATCCATAAGTGATTCGTCCACAAAGACTGTTTCGCCTACACATTTGAAGATGGCCTCTGCCACTGCAATTTGTTCGGCATTTGCATGGATGCCTGCGCAAAGCCCTGCCATCCCAGCATTTATAACCGAAGGCGTATTGGGCATTGCCCGCACCACTGGCACCCCTTCTTTTAATCGCTCTTGTACGAAAGACGAAGTTACTGATGCCGCCACTGAAATTACTAATTGGTTCGGCGTAATCGTTTCTTTTAGCTCTTTTAGAACACGGTCCATATTTTGTGGCTTTACTGCCAGCAAGATGATGTCTTTGCCCTTCACTGTCTCAATGTTGTTCTGTGAAACTTTGATGCCGAGCTTTTTCTCTACTCGCTCTACTGATGTAGTTTTACCCACAGAGCCGGTGATGTCTTCTGCTGCCAGGGAGCTGTTTTTAAGTAGTCCGGAAATTAGAGCTTCGCCTAGTTTGCCTACACCAACCACGGCCAATGTTTTTTTCGCTAGCATTTGTATTACCTGATTATTTAGTTGTTGAAAGAACGATTTTGCCTGTTGATTTTCTGCTTTCTAACAGCTCATGGGCTTTGCTGGCTTCAGACAGGCTGATGACTTCTTCAATGTTTAGCTTGAGCCAGCCAGCTTTAATGGCATGGAGAACATCGCTTGCTCTCATCAGTAGTTCATCTCTGTCGTTTAAATGATTGAAGAGACTGCCACCAGATATGGTGATGGAACGCTTTTGCAGAGAATTGGGCGCAATTGGTTCAGCTGGTCCGCTGGCCGAACCAAACAGCACCACATGACCGTGGCTGGCCACTGCTTCAAGCGAGCCGGCAAAGGTTGATTTGCCTACACCGTCTATAACCATTTCGCAACCCTTGCCAGAAGTTATTTTGGCAACTTCTTCAACAAAGTCACTGCTACTGTAGTCAATAACATAGTCGGCTCCGCAAGCTTTCGCAATGTCAGCTTTGGCACTGGTAGAAACGGTGCCAATCACTGTGGCTTTTAGGTGTTTAAGCCATTGCACTAACAGTTGACCCATGCCGCCCGCTGCTGCGTGAACTAAGACTGTATCTGAGCCTTTAATCTTACGAAAATCGTTGATCAAATAATGAGCGGTCATGCCCTGCAGGGGAAAAGCCGCCCCTTGTTCAAAGGATAGTTCGTCTGGCAGAGGTATAAGTTCGCTGGCTGTCACTAAGGACGCTTCGGCGTAGGCGCCAAGAGTACTACTGTAAGCCACTCTATCGCCTACTTTGACACAGTCGACATTGTCGCCAATTGCATCAACTACTCCGGCTCCTTCCATGCCAGGGGTATAAGGCAATGGCACAGTGTAGCGGCCGATACGTTGATAGATGTCGATAAAATTTACGCCGCAGGCGGCAATTTTGACGAGTGCCTGACCTGGTCCCGGCGCCTTAATTTCAAGATCTTGATACTTGAGAACGTCGGGGCCGCCGTTTTCGCTAACTAAAATGCCCTTGACTTTGCTCGCTGACATAATCACCATTTGTGTTAATAAAGAGGACCATCTAAAGTAATAGTAAAAGCTATGCATTTATTTTACGGTCTCAACAGTAGCATACGAAAATCAAACAAAATTGAAAAACTCATTCGATAAGTCTTTTGGCTTTGCTGCTGCCTTCTTAGCGCTGGTCGTTACCATTTCTTATGGTTATTGCTTAAGCGGTTATTTTTTGGCCGATGATACCTGGCAAGTGCAGTTTGCTTATCGGGTCATGAATGGCGAAGCCCATCTGCTTTTCGATAATTTTGCCAAAAGTTATTTGGCTGTGCCTTCACTCGATTTTTATAGACCGTTGCTTGGTTTTACATACTTGAGCGACTATCTGATTTACGGTTTAAAGCCGTGGGGTTATTACCTTACTAATTTGATACTGGCTTGGTTAGCTGCTCTTTTCTTCTTTATGTCGGTGCGAGCATTAACAAAAGACTTTGGTTCTAGTCGTTCATTCTATTGCGCCTTGTCTGCTGCTGCTTTGTTTGCCTCATCACCACTACATTGCGAGGATATCTGTTGGATTTCTGGTCGCGCTGATTTACTTGCTGCGGTCTTCTACTTACCGTCTCTCTATCTGGCAATCAGAAGTTGGCAGGCGCTCGACAAGAATGATTCACTTAAGTTTTACTGCTTATCTCTGGGTTTGTATGTGCTGTCGCTTTTGAGTAAGGAGTCGGCAGTTGGTTTGCCTATAGTAATTGCTTCACTGCCGCTAGTTTGTCAACGCGGATTAGCTGAGCCTATCACTAGAAAGAATTTGAAGCCTTGGTTGATGTTTAGCTTGCCCTATTTTCTTCTGCTGGTGCCCTACTTTATTGTGCGAACCTTAGCCTTGGGTGACCCTATCGGTGGCTACTCTGGCGATATGGGCAAAGCTCTTACTCCGCTGTTGTTTTATCGCTGGGCGGATCCAGTTACTTTCTGTCGTTTAGTTTTTCCGCTGCCGTACTGCATTTTTCCTCAACCAGACGCTTTCGTTTTGATTATCGAATGTTTTTATGCCGTGATTTTTGGCCTATTTATTGTTCGTCTGGTTACTCAACAGATTAACTGGCGCGGACTCTTGTTCGTAGCCATAATGACGTTTCAAGCTTTGTTACCGCTCTATAAATTGTGGGGCCTAGATCAAGACCTTCATAATCAAAGAATCTATTACTTTTTTACTCTGCCCATGGCTCTTTTTCTACCGTTGTTGGTATTTGCGCCAAAGTTAGCTGATAGAAAGCACGCTAAGGCTGCTTCTCTGGTTTTACCGCAAGGGCTTGAGGCCATCCTTGACGTTGCCTTAGCCGCTATCTTTGCGGCGATGGCTCTGCTATTTGCTGCCATTAGCTTTGCTGTCACCGCCAGCTGGGTTGATGGTGGCAGTCAGGTCAGAGAGCTGGCTGTGCAGTCAGCTAAGCTGGTGTCATCGCAGCAAAAGCCGGTAATTGTTTTGGGAATTCCGAAGAATCTTGCTGCTGCCCATATCTTGCTGTTCGGCTTGTGTTATAGGGAGTTGCTCGAACCGCCGTTTATGCAACCGTCTATAGCTGATAAGGTTTTGACTTTTCACAGCAGTGTAGCTGGCCCTGAAGAACCAATTAACAGTACGCGTTTCAAGCAAGTTTTATTTAGCAACCAAGCTAGTGGTCCTTATGTCTGGTCAATTAAAGACAAGCGTTTTAATTTGATTAAGTATCGGCCTCAACAAACTACTAGTGACCATTCTTCTTCTTCAATAGATTTTGATATGGTCGAGCGCCCTAGGCTTGGAGCGCTAGCTCCCCTTTCAGGGCAAATGGCTCATTCGAAGCTCTCGCAGTACGGCAAGGAGACTGCTCTTACCCTTGACGAAATCGACAAGCGTGGAGGTGTTTTAGTTGAGGGTCTGGATGTTGATCCGCTTCAGTCTGATTACCTTAGTTTCGATGTGGCTTTGCAACCTGGTTTTAACGTTTATGCCGTAGCCGTTCAGTTTGACGATCTCATGCCTGGCGCGCCATTCGTCGGAGATTCCCAAGTCGTGCAGCTAATTTCGATACCGCCAGGAAAAGCTGCTCCTGATAAAGAAGACCGCAACCCCGATGGTCGGTTGAAATTGCGATGGGCCCATATAAATGTCCATCTCTCGCACTATTGGCGTTGGTACGGCTTGGACAAAATTCGACGAATTAAGCTCGTATTCAGCGGGGCAAGTCATTTAGCAGTGAAGAATGTGCGCTTAATCAACGATCTCTCCATGGTGCCGGGCTTGAGTTTGCAGTCTGTTAAGGTGCGTCCTTCTGGCGACTACCTTGTGGGCCGTGAGCCTGTTCGCCTTAACTTTGATGCTTCTAATATCCCTACGGCTACAAGAATGCAACTGGCCATTTCTCAAGTGAATGAATCGTTTGATAACTTTCTTGCCTTTGACCAGCGCGCCGGTGATTCAGTAGTAGCTCAGATTTTCGAGAGTGACCATGCCCAGGGCTTGATTGAGCTACCAGCGAGCTATTATCAGGTTACTGGGTACTATGAGATAAAAGCCCGAGCTCTTGACGACCGCGGGCGACCGGTGGGTGATTGGTCTGATGTCATTACGCTTTATCGACCGTCTGATAAGGGGCCGGCTGCCTATTACGCTGGCAATTAAGGAGCGATCTTGATCCTAGCCTTCAATTCATTGATAATCTTGATTCACCATAAATAGATAAAGGTGCTCCATGTACCGTCCGAAGAAATATGTTCGCCTTGATCCCTTGTCGCGCACCCCTCGATTGGCTGATGTGCGCAATCTTTTAGATGCTGCTTCTAAGTCGCGTTCCTGCACAGTAGAGCAGCCTTGGCGTTCTGAAAACTTGAAGATGCCCTTCAGCTTGACTGTAAGAGTAGAGTTGGGAGGCAGCGGCGAGCCGATTTGGACTCTTTATGAAGGAGATGGTGCTAAGTCTAGAGTAATGTGGAGCACCGGTTTCGGTGATGTGGAGCTGCTTTACGACGTGCTCACCCTTTCACTGCCATCTGATGGTCCAAATATATTTGATCCTAACTCCAGGCCCTCGACTTTCTCGTCTACTGGGCCAGCCGTTAGTTCTAGCTCTTCTGCTAGCTCAAGTTCGGCTTCTGAGCAGAGGCCGGCTTCGTTTTATGAATCGACTGACTTTAGCTCTCCTGCTAGTGATGGAGCGGCAGCAGATGCCTCTGTCACTTCTTATCCCGCCCACCTGGCCGGTGATGATTTCTATACTTCTGAGCCCGTTTTTGAGAAGTCTAGCTCTTCTAGCAAGAGCCAGACTTCTGAATTTATGATTGAGCCCACTAATGTATCTATTAGTGCTGGGACTGCTGGCGCTGCTGCTTTGGCTGGAGCTAGCGATTCTAGTGATGCTGCCCCAAATCCGGCTGCGGCACCGCTTCAGAATCTGGCACCGGGGCAGGCTTCCGGGCAATATCCAGCCCTTCCTGGTAATGCTGCCCCTAATCAGGTAGTAAATCAGGCGCCGAATTATCCGCCTTATCCACCAAATTATCCGCCGAACTACCCCCAGCCTTACCCTCCTGCTGGGCCTGGTGGTCATACTGGTGAGCACAACCTGCCAGCCTACCCGCCCAACTATCAGTATCCGAGTGGTCCGCCTCAAAATTATCCGCCGGGAATTCCGCCGAATTACCCAGCTAACTATCCTCCGCCCTATCCAAATATGCCTGGTTATCCGGCTAATTACCCGCCTAACTATCAGTATCCGAGCGGTGCGCCTCAAAATTACCCGCCGAACTACCCGGCCAATTATCAATATCCAGCTGCACCGGGTCAAAACTATCCACCGGGCTATCCGACTAATTATCCAGTGCCACCACAGCCGGTGCCTGGTGATGGCCTCGGTACGGCTTCTACCGTGCCAGTGTCTTATGGTCCTGGTGGTGCACCTGTGCCAGCAGATCCATATGCAAACCTTGGCATGTTGCCGCACCCAGATCTCGTCAAGAAAAGACCTGTGGTGATGCTCGGTACATTTTTGGTCGAGGCTGGTTTGGTGCCAAGTTCGACTATTGACGCTGCTTTGCAGGTTCAAGCTCTCGTTAGCCAAGGCACATTGTCGGCGATGAAAGCCGCTGAGGCCGTCAGGCGCGCCCACCAGCGGGGTGGATATGTTGAACCTGAAAACATTCAGGCAACTGCCACTAACGAAGCCATTGTTAGAGTTAAACCACAGCTCGGTCAAGTACTTGTTATGGCTGGCATTATTACTGCCACGCAACTAAAAGCTGGTTTGCGATTGCAAGAAGCAATGCATGCTGGCGCTATGACCATGCCCGAGGCTGTGGATAGTCTGCATAAAGAGTTGAGCTTGGCTGGTCATCCGGTACCTCGACCTGAGGCCGAGAAGGTTGATGTTGAGGAAATAACCAAGATTGTTGCTCTGCTGAAGCAGGCTGGCATGCTGACAGATGCTGATGTCGAAGCTGCTACCAAGGTTGATGCTACTGGCGGTGCCAACGTCATCAAAGTACTGCTGGCTTCGAGCAAGCTCGATCAGCTAACCATTGATGCGGCCACTAGTTGCCAGAGATTTATCGATGGTGGTCATTTGCGTCCTGATCAAGCATTCATGGCATTGCACTATTGTCAGCGTATGCGAGTATCTTTTGAAGAAGCCGCTAGTGAATTGGCGCTTGATACAAAGAAATGAGCCTCAATAAAATTGTTTTGCTCGGCGTTGGTCAGACCGCTCGCGCTCTGACAAAATTACTTTCTAGTGATTCTGATTTGCGTCAGCTATTGGCCGGCGATAAGAATGGCCTTCCCCTAGAAATTTGGGGCACAACTCGCGCTGCATCTGGTGCCGCTTTAGAAGAACTTGGTATCAGGCCGATTCTTCTTAGTAACCAAGCCGCCGGTGAAAGTCACTGGCAAGACCAATTGCAAGAAGTTTGTCGTGACGCTTATGTGCTAGTTTCTTTTCCACCGGATGGAAATTCGGATCAAGTTTTTTGCGACATTGTCATTGCTGCTAAGCCTAAGGCAACTGTTTATATTTCCACTACTGGGGTTTACGGGAAAACCTCAGGTATTATCGATGAGCGTAGTGCTGTTGATGAAGATGATCCGCGCGCCGTGGTAAGGCTCAACGCTGAGAAAGTTTGGGCTGCGCAAGCAGTGATTTTGAGAGCACCGGGCCTTTACGATGCAAATAGTGGCTTGCCGCGCCGTCTTCTCAGTGGTACTTATCGACTTCCTGGCGACGGCTCAAATTTTGTCTCGCGCATACATCTAGATGATTTAGCCACGATCATTGTCAAAGCATGGCTTGCTCAATCAGTGTCAGCAAGTGCACCTATGTATGTGGTGGGTGATCTCAAACCGACGAGCCATTTAGAGGTTGTTAGTTGGCTTTGTAATCAGCTCTCATTGCCCTTGCCGGTGTCCAGCCCTCTCAGTGAGGTCAATCCCAGTTTGCGGGGAAATCGCCAAATTTGCTCGGCTAAAGTCTTGGCAGATCTTGATGTTAAGCTGAAATACCCAACTTATGTCGAAGGCTTTACTCAGTGCTTAGCAAATTGCTAGGGTATGCGGCGTTTGCGGCAATGGAAGGGAAATTCGAAGGTCGTATTGCCCACCACAACTTGTACTAAGATATCTTCTCCCCTGGGATAAATATAAAAAGTTTCGCCGGTGCGAGATTCCATTGGCTCTAAGGCGATAGTGGCTAAACCGGCTTGCTTCGCCCCTTCATTGCGAATCAGGCCTGCTTCGGTATCAACATCGTCGTCTTCGTTGCGGTTGAAGATGTTTTCTCTTGAAGGATAAACTGAAACACGGGTTGGCACCGTATGTGATACTCCCGGCCATTCCCCCCAAACACCAAAGACATTGGGGCCACGAAAGAGATCGTGACCATTTGGTGGCACGAGACCTCTAATGTTGCGGGTTCTTTGAATATTGGCTAGCCATGGTCTGTCTTGAGTTAGGTCCCACATGCCTCTTTCGCGGCGAATTCGATCAATAATCTTGTGGTCAACATAGGTAAGTGGTGCCAGTTGTTTTGTCAGCCCGCTTTTGGCGTCAATAAGCGCATGAAAAGCTTTGACTGTGCCGAGCCCCACTGGTCTCCTGTGATCGTCTAAATTGGTGACGCAGACGAGAACAGATGCTAGTTCCCATAAATCAATTACAGTTACGGCAACGCGAACGTGATTGGCCGTAATGTATCGCAGGGGAAATTCATGATCGATAATTTCATGGGATCTCGGTGAGCCGTGTTCCCAGTTGAATTTTACTTCGCCTGCTAAGTGTGCTGGTTGCTCTGGATCCGACAGGGCTTCCTTCAGTTGGCAACTTTTTTCAAAGAGTTGGGTGGCCGTTTTATTGCTGCCTAATTTGCCAAAGAACATGGCTTCAAGTCTTAACTCATCGGCTAAGTCTTGTTCTTTGTAGCCAGGCTCTGCTGCTAGCAGATTGCGAGCGCGTAAGAAATCGGCGCGAGCGTCTTCATTGA
This sequence comes from Cyanobacteriota bacterium erpe_2018_sw_21hr_WHONDRS-SW48-000092_B_bin.40, assembly GCA_030917395.1. GTDB lineage: Bacteria > Cyanobacteriota > Vampirovibrionia > Obscuribacterales > Obscuribacteraceae. The sequence goes on along the minus strand of JAUPUU010000272.1, from coordinate 16,856 downwards.
AGCCCTGGCTAGCAAGGGCGCGAGCCAAACGTAAAAAACTCAGCCCCAGTTCTCTTTCGCTAACATGTTTCTCTTTGTCTTTATGCTCTTTATCTATTTGCTCAAAGATTCCTATTGCTTTTCGGGCACTTTCTTCGGCATTTTTGTTTTGACCTAGAGCAAGCTCGGCTTCTGCTAGCTCCGAATAAGCGTTGCCTGCTTCTTTGCTGCTTTTTCCGTATTGGGCTGTTAGAGGCTTGAGCAGATCGCTTAGTGTCTCAAAGGCCTTTTGTGGCTTGTCCATGCGATTGAAAAGTAAGCCTTGCAAAAGACGTGCTTGCAAATAGCGGCTGCGCTCTGAGCTGGCCTGATTTGCTTCGTGCAAAGCGGCGGTGTTAAAGTCTAAGGCTACTTGCCAGCGCCGCGCTTGTGTGGCCCTCAGCGCTTCGTTGTAGCAGCGCAAAAAATGGTCTGCACTAACGGTATTTTCGGTTGCTCGGCAACTAAGTGGCCAGTAGAGGTGCGCAGCAACAAGCAAAACTGATATTGCTAGAGTGCTGAGGTATTTGCTCTTCCTGTGCTGGCTTTGAACAAGACTAGTCATTGATTTTTCTATCGGCAGATTTGATATTGGAGACTGCTGCGTAATCTTTGCTAATTCTAATATTTTCACTGGCAGTGTCTCTGTCTCTATCCCATCCGATTGCCCCTATCGTAGGCAGGGCAGGTACTGCCAGCACTATCCAGGTTGTCATTGATGGCCCTCAGAAAGAAGCTCTAGTTAAAGCCTCTTGAAATTCGTCACTGCTACCGCAACTATAATAGCCCTAAGTTTAGGGGTGAGGGACGATGCATTTTAGTTGGTCAAAACTATTGCTTGGCACTTTGCTGTCCTTAGCTTTTCTTTTCCCTTGGCAGAATGCTCAAGCTGAGCGCATAAAAGACTTTCGCATCGATTTGGTTTTGAGCGAAAATGGTTTACTCAAAGTTACCGAAACTATTCGCTATGATTTTGAAAAGGCTCGACGTTCAGCTATATACCGGCGCATTCCGCTGCAGTATACGCGCCATGGTAAGGCCACAACCCTTACAATATTGCCGCTTTCCGTTAAAGATGGTGATAAGTCTGCGCCTTATACCTGCAAGCTCATGGGTGGCTTTGCCAATTTACAGATTGGTGATAGCAAAAAATTGTTGACTGGCCAGCATATCTTTACCATTAAGTATGAAGCCAATAATGCTGTTAACTTCTTAACTGAGGCGCCCGAACTCTTTTGGAGCTGCCTGGGCAGTGAAGGGTCATGCCCCATTGATAATGTAAATGTTGTTTTGCACGCGCCTGCCAAGATCAATCTTTCTGCCGTTAAGAGTCTTTCTTATCTTGGTTCTAGCGGCGCAAAAGGTCGCTCACAAGGCAAGGTTGCCGGGAACTGTTTGCAGTTTTCTGCTAATCACATAAATTCTGGCCAGGATTTCTCTTGCGTTGCCACTTTTCCAATGGCTTCAATTGGCCCGCCATCAATAATTGATAGCCTCCTTGTCGCTTTGCTGTACTGGAAGTCTAGCTTGGCAATTCCTGCTATTACTTTGGTGCTAATGGCGCTTTTGTGGTTTGTCTTTGGTCGAGATCCGCTTACTTTTCAGGCCGCTTCAGAGTGGATGCCACCAACTGATTTGACGCCTGCCGAGTTAGGGACGCTCATTGATGAGCACTGCGACAAGCATGACATCACTGCTACTCTGCTCGATTTGGCCTGTCGGGGTTATTTGATAATTACAGAAGTGCCCTATGGTGGATTGATGGGGCTGGACAACAAAGATTATCAATTTAAAAAGGCAGCCAGCCCCGACCCCGAGCGTCTAAAGCCCCATGAGGTCTTGCTGCTATCGAGTATGTTCGTCGCCAATGATAAAACCCATTTGTCGATTTTGCGTGGCCAGTATCGCGAATATCTTAGTGATATGCGTCGTCTTATTTATCAAACATTGGTGAGAGACCAATACTTCGCCCGTTTACCTCAAAATGATCGTGATGCTTTTGTGGTTGTCGGCTCCCTGGTTTTGGGTGTAGGTGTGATGCTGCTGACCAAAGCGGTGCTGGCAGGTGATCTCTATAAGCATTATGGAATGGGTTTTGCCTTATCCGGTTTGATGATCATTTTCGCCAGTGTGATTATGCCGAAGCGAACTCTTAAAGGGGTTGTGGCATTGCGGCAAGCGGAAGTCTTTAGAAGTTTTGTCAGGAGCGCTGATCACGCTCAATTTGAACGCATCGCTCGGGAAGACCCTGGGGCCTTTGGACGTTTTTTGCCATATGCCTGTGTCTTAGGCGTAGCTGAAAAATGGGCCTACAATTTTAGAGACTTGTTAGAAGCTGGACCCGACTATTTTCGGGTATTTAACGTTGATAGTGGCCCAGACGAGAAGGTTGGCGCTAAGTTCGATTCGTTAGGCTATACCTATGGGCTCTCCCGGGCAATGGCGACTATTAACTCTTCAATTGATAGCAGGGTCGCTGCCAATGATGGCGCCTCCGGCGTCTCCAGAACCTCCAGGTATCGTTAAAAGCTTAAAAGTCTCAGATTTTGGAAGTTTCCGCCTAATTTTTGAAATTGAAGGATAATTGATGTATGTGCAAGCTAGATGAGCAAAAGCATACGAAGCAGGCGGGGGGGCGCGGATCCGCTCTTTTTTGGGCGCCTGTTCTTAGACGCCTGTCGGCTTCTATGCTTGCCTTGGCAATGGCACCGCTAGTAGCGATTGCCGTCATGGAGCCCGTTCGCTGCCAGACTTCGACGCCTCCTCCAGTTTCCACATCTTCTCAAGTTTCCACATCCTCTCAAGTTTCCGTGTCTGCGCCGGTTGTTCATACCAAACCGGCCAAGGCGCGCCAGTCTAAGCATAGGCGCAGGGCTGCAAACCCATCGACTGCCAAGTCCGCAGCGAGGCAGCTGAAAGGTTCCGGCCCAGAAACGAGACTGACTGCCCTCACTCCCCAGATAGACCAGTCCGGGCAGAAGGCCGATGCTGAAGTGACTTCTGTCCTCAAGTATGGTGCCCGCAAGCACAATGAAGGCAACTATGAAGAAGCTGAAGCTGCTTTTCGCCACGTGCTCAGTCGTGATCCTGCCAATGTTGATGCTTTTTACGATCTCGGTGCTTTAGCCGAGCGCAAGGGTGATTTGATAGGAGCGTTAAGCAGTTATCGTGCCGCTTTAGCTTTAAAACCTCATGATAAAGAAATAGCAGAGGCCGTTAGCTCTATCGAGAAGAGCTTGCGCAATCGCCCGGCCTTTAGTTTCAGAGAAAACCATCGCCAAGCTAATCGTGGGCAATTTGTCCTTCCTGGTGTTTCTTCGGCTGCCCCAGTCTCTTCCTACTCTCCGGCCGCCGCCCCGGCTCAGTTTCCGGCAATAGCTAGTGATTCTTCAATCGGCTTTGATGGCGCTCCTGTTTTGAGTGCCCCCGTTCTCAACTCTGCGGTTATGCCCGGCAGCGCTGCCGAGCAGCCTCCTCTGATCGCCTCCCCCCAACTAGGAGCGCTGCCAGTAGATCCAGTTACAGTTGCCCCAGGAACCTTTCAGCTTAGTTCCGCCAAGGATGGCTTGTTGGCGCCAACCATGGGGGTAACTCCGGGGTCAACAGCGCTACCGGCAGCCCCGCCAGTGGTCGGGGTGGCTCCTCGCAGTCATCCAGTCGCTCGTATGTTCCTCAATACAGCTCTTAATCAGGGTGCATCTATTGGTTTGCGGGCAGCTGGTCTGCATTGCCCAGCTTGCCACCTGATGCGCTTTCGTTTTTGATGGCAAAATCTTTGCCAGGAGCTTTGCATTATTCATTAGGCTTTGTGCCGAAGTGTTCCTCTTCTTCTAGTCTTTTTTGTTTCTGTTTTGTCTGTTTCTGTTTTCTCAGTCTTGGCGGCTTTAGTTGCTCTTTATGGTGCCAACCAGTTTCAGCTTCAGAGCTGCGAATTAGCCGCCCTGTTGCCATCGATATTACTGACTCTTGCTGTCAGGGCGAAGATAGTTTGAACGGGCTAGACAAGGCAATAAATTTGCCCGGTTCAGCAGTGGCTCATTTCGCTCATTGGCGCAAGCGCTATATCAATCCGGTTTTTTGCCCGATATTGCTTTGCCACGGCAGTTGTGGCAGCTTCGATGATGCTTGCATACTGGAGCGGGGAGTGCTTCTCCGCAATCCTGCTAGCGGCTGTGCTGGCTCTTGTAAGTAGACTGCCATGGTTTATACTTTCGCTGGCATGTGTCATTATTGCGTAGCTAGATTTTGGGAATTGCCGTGAATTTTCTTGAAACTCCTTTACCGGTGGCTGAACACAAAACCTCTAGGGGGATTGTCAAATTTCGATTGGCCGAGCTCAATGATATTGACCGGCTTTCACTTGAATTTCTTGGTTCCGATTCTGAACCCGATGATGCCCCGCCCCCAACTGAAGAGTATCTAGATTTAACTCGTCGCTTTTTTAAACATTTGATCAATTCTGGTTCAGTCGCCATTGTTGGTGAATTGGACCATGAAATTGTGGCTATGGCTTATGTAGATCTCTTAGAGCGGCAGAAGCCAAAGAGTCGCATTAAGGTTGATAAGCCAACTGGAATTATTGAGCGAGTGCGTTCGGTAATTGAGCGTGAAGGTGTGGGACAGGCCCTGCTTTATAATGCCGAAGCTTTGATTGTCAGGGCTGGATTGGTGGCTTCTGAAATTGGCGTAAAGGCAACTAATGAACGTGCTCGCCGAATGTATGAAAAAGCCGGCTATCAGGTCGTTTTGAATGGACATATTGAACTCTTGCCTGACTTTGAGGGCTACTCTATTTTTCGCTACGAGCCACCATCCCAGGTGATGTTTAAATCTTTGGTTTCTTAATATGTCATTTACCAAATCGTCTTTGAAGGCTGGCTTAGGTTCTTCGTTGGCAATCTTTCTGTCTTTGCTTGCGCCATTAGTGATTACTGTGGCTGCTCATGCTCAACCGCTACAAGCTCAACAAGATAGTGCTGAGACTGCTCCGGTTGAGTTTAGAGCTACGGTCGCTCCGGTACCCCTTAAGTTGCAGGCTGGTGCTACTTTTCAGGAGTCCAATCTACCGCCGCAGAATACAGGCAAGGGCTGGTATCGCATTCCCTCGTGGTTTGCCGGTTACTGGCACCGTGACGCGCTAATAGAAAAGAAGTTTGGTTATCCTGATCGGCGGCAGGTTTCGCAACGTGACATGCGACGTGGCTATCAGGTTGATCATCGTGGTGATATTTGGCATCCGCGCAATGAACCATTTACGGTGCGCGTAGATCGAGGCGATAGTTATGACTTAAATAATACTATTGAGATGAAGCCGCTTGAAGTCAGTGCCAATCAAGTTGTGCTTGAGATTCAGGCCATGGGTATTCGTGTCAGCAAAGCTGATGGCCGGATTATTTCGAATATTCAGAAAAGAGAAGTGCATACTTTTAGACCCGGTAAGCCGGGGCGTACTATCGAAGCAGAATCAACTGGTATGGGCTATGACCAGCAGGGGCGGCCCCTTCTCGATAAACCATTCAAAAAGTACTACAGCGAGTATCTCAAGGCGCCGTTCAAGCCAATTCGAAATGAAGATGGCCGCGATTACTTTAGTGATTTTTGCGAGTACTTGCAGTCGACCAATCAAGCTGATTTGATTCCTGCGAAATAATTTAGTCTAAAGCTCAAGCTATTGAGGCTCTTTGGCTTTTGCAGCCTCTGGGAGTTCTGAGTCTTTTGTCTCTTTAAGATCTTCTGGAATTAAATCGGCTTGCCCTGATTCAGTTAGGTAGCTGCGAAACTCTTCTTTGTAGTTGAAGGTTCCACCAGGCGACTGGTCGAGGGGTTTAAATTTGCTGTTGTGAAAGAGCATTACTTCTAGCTTTTTTGCTCTATGCATAAGTGGCTTGCCGTCTTGGTCATAGCGCATTTGTTTGCTGTATTCAATGACGTTTTCGTTGGCCGTTGGCACAAGCTCTTGGATCTCGCTGCGCTTCTCCGCCCGCAAAATTTTGTGCGACAAGTCGTCTACGGTTAGGGCCGTATACTTAATTTCACAGCGAAATTTTTCCGCTGTGGATTCTAATACTTTGTACTCTTCAAAAATGTCAAAGTCTGTGGCACCGGCAGTTTTCACCCGAGCATAGTTGGGGATAATCACTGCGTCCCAGACCGTGCCTGTCTTGTCTGCTTGCAGACCGCGTATGCAGCTGGTTTCGTTTTTACTTTCGATGGCACCCAACAAGGTCGTTAGCTTTAGCGTTTTGGATTCAAAGCCGCCGGTTAACCAGACTGGCAATCTGTACCATTCTTTGATTTTGTGATTGCCTGGTAACAAGTCTTCCGAAAATATGGAACCAATGCGAAATTTGTCTTGCAGAGGAGAAACGCGCTCTTCAATGCCTCCTTGCAGTACTTGACCGTAGGCCGGTTGGCTCAAGCAGCTCAGTGAGCCAAATGCAAGTGAAATAAGGGGAAGTAGTAATTTGGATGGCGGTAGTTTTTTCAAGTGCGTTTTTTTAGTTGAACTTTTGAATCTTCATGGGCGCTGAACTTCTAGATTATAGCGGCCTCGCTGTATTGAGATCTTCGAGATCTTCGAAATACTTGAGACGTGCGAGAATTAGTATCCTTTTCCCTATGTATTTTAATCTTGGCAACCTTGATAATCGCAGCTGTAGAGACTCCAGATAAATGCCACGCCTCGCCAGCGGGGCATTTATTGTCTCTAGATTATTGCGAAGAAGCGTCAGCATAACTGACGCTTCTTCTGGTTTCCTTTGATTCTGTTCTTAATTGCCCTTAGCTGTTGCGGCGGTGGCCATGCCTTTTTTCGCCCCAGCTAGCTTTCATTTCTTTCATTTGTTTGCGTTGGTCGGCAGTGAGGTTCTCGTTAAAGTCAATGCGGAAAGCAAGCATTGAGTTAGCTAAGTCATTTGATAGAGCATTGATTTTATCCTGTTCTGATTGCACAGCAGCTTTGTCGATTTTGTCGCTGGAGAGCAGTTCGCCAAGAGCTTTGCGGTGTGTCCTTAGTTCTTCGCGCTTAGGTGAAATGGAAGCTTTGAGACTATTTTTTAGCTCAGTCATTTTAGTTTTTTGTGCTTCTGTAAGATTGAGAGCTTCAAGTCTGGCACCTTTTTTGTGGCCGCCACCCTTGTGTCCGCCGGCTTTGCATGATTTTTCGCTCTTCACTTCGGTCTTTATTTCGCTTTTAGTATCACTGCCTTGAGCGAGTGCTGGCATAAGGGCAGTAACTAAAGATAGGCACAGTGTGCTGAAGGCAATTGATTTTTTCATTGCTCTGGTTCCTTGTTCATATTGTTTTATTAGTGATAGGCAATTTCAAATTTGCTTTTCAGCAATTGCCTCTTACTTACTGTTAAACGTCAGCAAGCTCTAAAAAGTTCAAAGAAAAATCGAAAAATTCAAAATAACAACATTAAACGTGCAAATTGGGTTCAGGAGAAAGACAAATGTCCCCCTGGCCTCTTACTTACTGTATGGCTAGAGGCCATATTTCGAGCGATTGCTATTCTCTGTAATCGACTTTCTGAAACTGTCAGTTTTTCTTCAATAAATCTGACAGTTTTGGAATTTGAAATTGAGTATTGTCCAGCCTATTTCTTTTCGTCAAATAGTTATCACTACGTGAACCCACCATTGTTTAGCTGCTTAGCTTGCTTCACTATGCTAGTGCTATACGACCACCGCATGTGATTAACCTTTAGGAACAGCGACTAAGAGTGCAATTAAGCAATTGGCTATAACACTTATTTCAGCGCGCAAATTGCAACTGCTACTGGCCGGAGAAATCCCAGGGCAGATGCCGCCTCTTGTGGTCGATTCTCGTCCTGAGCCTGAATATGAAGCTGGACATATTCCCTCAGCCTTGCGTTTGGGCTGGGAAGATTGGAACGCTAAACCAAATCTCAAAGCTACAGGGCTTAGCCTTGACCTCTGGGAGCCCGGCTACTGGGGCGCACTAGATAATTTTAGACTGGAGGAGTTTGCTAGCCGACTGGGTAAGCTTGGCATATCTAATCATCGACCGGTGGTGGTTTATGCCGATTCTCTTGCCTCCAAAGGCCGCGAGGGGCGAATTGCCTGGATGCTTCTTTATCTTGGGGTAGAAAATGTCTTCCTATTAGATGGTGGTTGGCGGGCCTGGCTTGATGCTGGCGGCAGCTCTGATCGTCTGGAGAGCCGGGCGGAGCGAGGCAGCTTTACCTTGTGCTTAGATCCTCGCAGACGGGTCAGTACCGATGCCTTGGCGCGTATGTGTGGCCGTGGCAGAATGCCTACTTCGGTGGATACTCGCAGCTTGAGCGAATTTCAAGGCGATTCATTTGATTATCAACCGCGCACAGGTCACCTACCAGAGGCTGTTCAGCTCTCTTATGAGAGTCTTTTTGAAGAGTCCGGGATGTTTGCCAGCCGCGACAAATTTCTTGCCTTGCTCGACTCGCGGGTTCTTTCCGACCCCAATCTAATCACCTACTGCGAGGTCGGGGTACGCGCATCTACATATGCTCTTTTATTAGAGGCATATACTGGCCGCGTGCTTCCGGTCTACGATGGCTCCATAATGGAGTGGGGCGCAGACAAAGCCCTGCCACTTTTGAGAGAATAAACAAATATTAGTGACAGACGTTAATGCCGCGCTTGGCTAGATACTTCTGGTGATACTCTTCGGCGTCATAAAATGGCTTTGCTGCTGTTACTTCGGTGACGATCGGGTCTCTAAAGGCCTTAGCTGTGGTCAGGGCGGCAATCATTTCTTTGGCTTGTTGCTCTTGCTCGGCGGAATGGAAATATACAGCTGAGCGGTACTGGCTGCCGTGATCTGGGCCCTGGCGATTGAGTGTGGTGGGGTCGTGCATCTCAAAGAATATTTTGAGGAGCTGCTCGTAGCTAATTACTGCTGGGTCGAAAGTTACTTCGACCACTTCGGCATGACCAGTTTGCTTGCCACAGACTTGCTCGTATGTGGGGTTTTCAGTGTGGCCGCCACTGTAACCAACTTTCGTTTCTACCACACCTTTAGTTTGGCGGAATTTTTCTTCTACGCCCCAGAAACAACCTGCCCCGAAAGTAGCCTTTTCCATTTTCTCTCCTTTTAGAAATGGTGACTCAAATATCTATTTGAGCCACCATTTACTTCGTGCATTTTTATGGGTTGCCTTGAGAATGCCTCAAGAATGCCTTAATTAGACAACTTCAGCATCTACCACGTCGTCGTTGTTTGAGCTTGGTTTGCTGCTCGAGCTAGAGGAGCTAGCACTAGAAGCGCCGCCGGAGGCACCACTAGATGCACCGCCACTAGAAGCACCACCAGCAGTTGCGCCTACAGGTTCTCTATTTTTTGCTTCTGCTTCTTGCTGCATAGTCATCAATTGAGCACGTAGCGCTTCGATAGCGCTCTTGAGAGCTTCATTGCTGACATTGTCTTTGATCTTCTGGCGCAGTTCGGAAATCAGGCTTTCGGCTTTCGCTTTGTTGTCTGAGCTATTGCTAGCACCAAAATCGGCAACATGCTTTTCTACAGCGTAAATCAGTGCATCAGCATCGTTGCGCATGTCGGCTTTCTCTTTGGCTTTCTCATCGTCTTTGGCGTGAGACTCGGCTTCTTTAACCATGCGATCAATATCTTCTTTGGTCAAGTTGGTTGTAGCTGTGATAGTGATCTTCTGTTCTTTGCCAGTTGTCTGGTCTTTGGCCGTAACTGAAACGATACCGTTAGCATCAATATCGAACGATACTTCGATTTTTGCCTGACCTCTTCGTCCTGGCGCGATACCATCAAGAATGAAGTTGCCTAGCATCTTGTTGTCGCGAGCCATGGCTCTCTCGCCTTGGAAGACCTGGACATCAACGTTTGGTTGATTGTCTTCAGCGGTGGAGAAGATTTGCGATTTGTGGCAAGGAATAGTGGTGTTCTTTTCTACCAGTTTGGTGAAGACACCACCCATGGTTTCAATACCAAGTGAGAGTGGTGTGACATCGAGCAATACGATCTCTTTCACTTCACCAGCAAGAACGCCAGCCTGAACTGCTGCACCAATTGCCACTACTTCATCTGGGTTAACGCTCTGGTTTGGTTCTTTGCCGCCAGTTAAGCTCTTAACCAGGTCTTTGACAGCAGGTATACGAGTAGAACCGCCTACCAATACAACTTCTTCAATATTGTCGTAAGTTAGTTTTGCATCAGCTAAAGCCTGTTCCACTGGTTTCTTACAACGAGCAACTAGGTCTCTTGTTAGTTCGTTGAAGCGAGCCCGAGTCAACTTCATGTCGAGGTGCTTAGGACCAGTTTCGTTAGCGGTGACGAATGGTAGCGAGATGCTAGTCTCTGTTACTGAAGAAAGTTCAATTTTGGCTTTCTCCGAAGCTTCCATCAATCTTTGCAGTGCTTGTGGATCTTTGCGCAGGTCAATGCCTTCGGCTTGCTTGAACTCATTGGCTAGCCATTCCACAACACAGTGGTCAAAGTCGTCTCCACCTAAGTGAGTGTCACCTGAAGTAGATTTGACTTCAAAAAGACCATCACCTACTTCTAGAACTGATACGTCGAAGGTGCCACCACCAAGGTCGAAGACCAAGATGGTCTCATTCTTCTTGCGGTCTAAACCATAGGCGAGAGCCGCTGCTGTGGGCTCGTTGATGATGCGTAGTACTTCAAGACCAGCAATTTGTCCGGCGTTTTTAGTGGCCTGACGTTGCGAGTCGTTGAAGTAGGCGGGAACTGTAATAACTGCTCCAGTTACTTTTTCGCCTAAATATTTTTCAGCATCTTCTTTGAGCTTACGCAGAATCATTGCTGAGATTTCTTCAGGACTATAGTCTTTGCCGCCCATGGCAACTTTACAGCCGCCTTCTGGACCTTCTTTAACTTTGTAGGAAATGTTTTGTAGTTCAGAAGCTACCTCAGAGTAGTGTCTGCCCATAAAGCGCTTGATTGAATAGACTGTATTCTGTGGATTTACCACAGCCTGGCGTCGCGCCAATTGACCTACTAGTCTTTCGCCACCTTTGCTCATGGCTACAACTGATGGGGTGGTACGTGCTCCTTCAGTATTGGCAATTACGGTTGGCTGTCCGCCTTCCATTACCGCTACTACAGAGTTGGTGGTGCCTAAGTCGATTCCTACTGCCTTGCCCATTGCTCTAACTCCGTTTTGTGACCCTTAAAAAACAATTTGGCCCGTTTTTCAGCGTGCCTCTAATGTCAGCCTATTGAACTCCAGGGCTTAACTGCCAATTCTCTAGTTTTCTTTAATCATCGTCGTTGCTCTTTGTCTCATTAGCGGCATTACCTAGATTTGCTCAGGCAAGTTTTGCGACAATGCAGAGATGTCAAATTTCGCCTATATATCTGCTTTTGCAGCCCTCTTACTACATTTGGTTTCCTTGACAGTGGCTCCGGCAGCCGTGGCGGCCTCTTATGGCCCGAAGAAGACCATAATCGCTGATCCTGTAAAGCGCCAAGCCAAGGCGCCAGTGGCCCGTGAGATCACCGACCCCACCACCCAGGTGGTGTTTGCTCCAGGGTTGGAGGTGACATTCCACATTTTTGACGGTCTTGATACCCAGTGGAAGCTGGTCGGCAATTACGATTTCATGGCCCGCATCGAAGAGTCTGGACGGGAAGGTTATATATACGAGTGGCAGATGAGCAATCCTGCCGATGCATCGGGTTCACGGCGAGTTGAGCCCGGCGATATTCATCATTCGCGCAAAGTCAGTTTGTTCTATCCCAAGCATGAAACTACCACTCTGGTTGGTTATAACAATGCTTTGCGTATTTCTGACGATCTCTTTAGAGACCTGAAACTCGGCAAACGCTCTGAGTTTTCATTGGATGGACCTGAAAGTGTCATGGTCCTCCATCAAGAGACTGTGCCCATGCCTCATTACATTACAGGCAGTGGGGAAGAGACAATTAGTATGCGCGTGGAAGGCAAAGATGTGCCGGTGCGCTGTATTAAGGCTGTTTGCGATAACGGCTGGACCTATTGGATTTTAGACAATCCTCGCTTTCCCCTTATGGTTCAAGGCAATGCCCCGTTTCGCTGGGTGACTTCCTTGGCCCATGCCTATGGCGAAAGTGATGCTACCAAAGAAGCCCGCAATATCTTCGACCAGCTCAAAGATGGCGGTGTGGCAACTTCTTACCTGATTTTGTTTGACTTTGACTCGGCTAAATTGCGCGATTCTTCTAAAGCTATTCTGCGCTCGCTGAGCCATTACATTGCTAACGAGCCTAAGTTGAAGTTGCAGGTGGAAGGCCATACCTGCACTATTGGCAGCTATAACTACAACATGAGCTTGTCACAGCGACGGGCTGAGTCGGTGAAGCGCTATCTGATAGAAAGTTGCGGTATTTCACCTGAGCGCCTCAAAGCTGTAGGATTTGGCTTCACCAGGCCGGAGAAGCCCAATACCAATGAAGCGAATCGGGCGCGCAATCGGCGAGTGATATTTAGGCAGTTCTAATTGCCTCTTGTAAACGCCGTTCTTTCTTTGGCGGTCAGCTTCGTAATTTCCCCACTGACATGGTCGAGGGGCGGCCTTAACATATAGATCTCTTTACTACATGTATGAGATTTCTTAATGCCCCTTGAAGCTAGTGCAGAACCAGTCCAAATCTCCAATGAATCGACCGGCGCGAAGATTCTACGGGAAGCCGATTTACTAGGCTCTGTGGGTTCCGGTTTTGTCGCCGAGGCCAAAAGAGCAGTTGAGAACCCCGGCGAAACAAGTTTGAAGGTAGCTGGTGCGGCTGCCCTAGGCGTTGGCCTGGCAGTAGTGACTCATAAACCAGGAATGATAGGTCTGGCCGCCAAGAGCGTCGGCCTTGCCGGTGGCGTTGCCTTTGGTCTAGAAGTGGTCAAGCACGGCGCTGATGTAACTGCAGCCGCTAATTCGAGCTGGCAATCCGAAGCTCAACACTGGCAAAACAAGGCAGTGGTGAGTAATTCAGCAGGTGCTTTTCTCTTTGATACGGCTTTGATGGGCGCGGCAGGCAGTGCTGGGGCCATCGGTACTCGTTCTTATTTCGTCAAGCAGGCCGCAGCCAAAATTGAAATTCCACTCTTGCAGGTCGGTGAAGAGGCTTCGCTTAGCTCGAAAGTCACGGTCGCTAAGTTTGGTGACTTAGGCAAACTCTACTCTAGCATGAGCGGTAAGGTTGGTCGGGTAGAGGTGCTTGCTCAAGAAGATGGTGGCATGGTTGGTCGCTTTGGCACCGCATTTTCGGTGGGCAACGATGGTCGCATGGTGACAAATCACCATGTGGTTGATAATGCCCTCGATTTGACCATCTTTGATCGCTTTGGTCGGGCGCACCAGGCCGAAGTAATTAAGTCTTTGCCCATACATGATTTGGCTCTGATTCAGTTAAAGAATCCAGCGGCAGCTTCGAGATTTTCGCCAGTGGCAGTGGAAGGCTCTGGTGTGATCAAGAATAATGCCGCTGGTGAGCCACTCTTTAGCGTTGGTTTTCCTAACGGCTGGCAAAAGCCATTTTTGTCTCCAGGAGAAACACTAAGTGCTGTGCGTGTTGACCCATTGAATATGCGCATTAAACTGCATGCCGAGAATGGCAATTCTGGCGGCCCAATTATTGACTCTGAAGGACGTCTTGTTGGCGTTCTTAAGCAAGGCGATCGCAGCAATCATGATGTCACTATTTTGACACCTGCAGAAAGCGTTAGTTCCTTAGTTGAGACTGCGAAATTTGCTGGTCGCTCGGAAGTGGCACCAGTAGTGCACAATCGGCAGTACTATGAAATTGCCGACAGCAAGGCCGCTGCTGGCAACGTGGAGAAGCTTTTTCCCCTCGACAAGCGCATTGATGGCACTTCTGATTTCTTCCACTCTAAAATCACTAGAGTGCTCATGCCTACTCGTGATAGCCGCCTTTCTGAATTGATGCTTCGCAGTCAGTATCAGCCTGCCACTAGGCAAATTGTTGTTGAACCTCTTGCTTTGGACGGTAAGGCTTTAACACCTGATGCCGTTTGGCCCGGTTCATCGGTGCCAATCAAGTCGTCTAAGCTTGTGGTCAGTCTTGATCGCAGTCAGACACCAGTAGGCATGGAAGGTATTAATGATCCTAAGCTATTCTTGCGTCGTGCCTTTGATCACAAGAGCACTGGTAACTATTTGGCTAGCCTAGAAGGCAAGGCTGCTCCAGCGACACTAAAGGGCCAAGTGAAAAGTTCAATTCATCACATTCTTGAGTGGCTTTCATCCACTGTTCATACTTGAAAATTTCAATTACAGCTTGGGGCGCACGACCATCCAGGCTCGGTCGAAGTGACCGTCTTGCAAATCTTCCTGCCTGATCAGCACCACCGTCTCTTGTACCGGGTGATTTTCGCCAAATAGTTCTCTTTCATTGATGCGAGCGAGTAAGAGCCAGTCTGCGGCGTCTTTGACCAAGTGGCTATAGTGGCTGTCAGCGGCCCGAGCTGAATTGTATGAGATGCCGTTAAAAGCAAAAGCGCAAGTTTCTTGCAGCTGATTGAAGCCACTAATATTGGTACCAAACATTTGGCTTTGACATTTTGAAAGTGAGTTAAAAGAACTAATCCATTTCTCAATATCGGCTTGCATATCAAAGGGTATGTCGACTATTTTCTTGAGCCCTTCCAGGTCGCAAGCTACGGTATAGGTCAGACCACTTTTAAAGCTGAAAGCTGGTAGCTCGAGACCCTCTGGTTGTTCTGTGGGGGCAAGGTTTTTGCGATCGCTCTCCGGTACAAGGTGAATGTGAAAACCTTTGCGGTCTTTGCTATTTAGGCTTGTTGCCGCCGCTGAGCGAAAGAGCGTAAGCAGGCCGCTTTTAGGGGCGTCCTCTCGCACCGATGGGAGTTGCGCTAGATCGAATTGGGCTAGGAACAACATCGATTGGCCGTAGCGATCCTCTGGCCATTTAAAATAAGAAGGTAAGAGGGGCTGTCCGCCAATTACACCTTCTTTATTGCTAGATTGGGCCTCGTTATTATTGTTAGCTGCTTGAGCCACTAAGCCTAGGGTTCTTGTGCGGCTGCAAGAGATAAACTGTCGCACCTGGTCGGCCTGATTCTCTGGCAGACGGGCTGTTATTTTGATTAAGTTCTCTGCTAGCTCTTCAATGGTCATTGGCATTTCGTTATCAACAGGAATAAGAATAGGATAAGGAATTGAGGCTAGAACAGGAGCAGATTTGCTAACATGTTTTCTAGCATATGTTCAGCAGTGCAATCAGTAATACTTCAGTTAGCAATCACGTGGATCATGTTACCAAAACAAATAACCGTTTCTCTCTTGGCCCTATTTCTCTTAACAGCTCTGCCTGCTTTGGCTTCCGAGCCTATTGTTGCTAAGCCTGTTTCTAAGCCTGTTGCAAAAGTTGCCGATAAGCCTGCCGCTAAGTCAGTCGCTGCAGCTTCTAAACCTGCTGCAAAGAGCAACGCTGCTCCTGAAGGTTCACAAACTTGGACAGGATATTTAGTCGACCGCTCCTGCGCCGCGGCCATTAAGGGTGATAACAAAGACGCCATGAAGAGCGTTAAGGAGCACACTAAAGCTTGCTCCCTTGAGCCCTCCTGCTGTGAAGCTGGTTTTTCAGTGTACAGTCAGGGACAATGGCTTGACCTTGACAATGCCAGCTCGGCCATAGCCAAGAAAGTTATGAAAGCATCGGCTCGCGATAAGGCTCATGTTGTAAAAGTGGTGGGCATTATTAAGCGCGGCGAAGTGAGAGCATCAAGTATTGCTGAGGTTAATTAGCTGTGTCTAGTTCTAGATTGTTGCTACTCAATGTTTCATCTCTAGTTTCGGTAGTGGCTTTTTCTACTTTCGGCTGTATGTTGCCAGTCAATGCTGGCAATAGTCATACTGAGCCGACCGGGGCAAAGGAAGTGCATTTGGAAAACTTAAAAGTGACAACTACTGCCTTTGTCAGTGGTGCTGCTATACCAACCAAGTACACCGCAGATGGTGAAGATATTGCGCCGTCATTGAGCTGGTCAGCTGTTCCTCCACAGACCAAGAGTATCGCTGTTTGTGTGGTTGATACTGACGCTCCTCGGGGTGATTGGTGGCACTGGGTGCTCTATGGACTTGATGCCAAAACGACAGAACTAAAGGAAGGAACGGCGAAAACAGCTGTCGCAGCCAATGCTAGTCAGGGTAAGAATGACTTTGGTAAGACTGGCTATAATGGTCCATCACCGCCCAAGGGCAAAGTGCACCACTATTTTTTCCGTGTCTTTGCTTTAGACAAAATGCTTAACGAGAAGCCGGGCTTAGACAAAGTAGCATTTGAAAAGGCCATAGCTGGTCATATTCTTGCTCACGGAGAGACTGTGGGAACGTATATTCGTCCTTAGTTTTTCTCTAGCGTGGTCTGTCTAAATATCGCTCTTCTCTGCTCGCGTAGTGACAATACCCTGGGCGGCAGCCCAAGAAGCCAGGTCACCCTTATTGATTGCCACCGCCATTAGGTGAGGAAATTGATCCGGGGTGCAAGCAAACGCCGGTACTCCCATTTCGCTAAAATGGCCGGCATTGCGGTGGTCGAAGGCCGGTGCTCCTTGATCGGTCAATGCTAACAGTGCCACCACGGTCACCCCAGAGTTGACTAAGGCATAGATGCGTTTGAGCATCTCTTGATTGTTGCCCCCTTCAAAGAGGTCGCTGATAAGCACCAAAATGGTATCGGTTGGTCTCTTAACGAGTGTTTGGGCGTAGGCTACGGCTCTATTAATGTCGGTGCCGCCACCAAGCTGTGTGCCAAAAATAACTTCCACTGGATCTGCCAATTTTTCAGTCAGGTCAACTATGGCAGTGTCGAACACCACAAGTTGTGT
>JAUPUU010000271.1 GCA_030917395.1 Cyanobacteriota bacterium erpe_2018_sw_21hr_WHONDRS-SW48-000092_B_bin.40 | reverse complement strand
GATGATATTGTTCAGCCTTTGGCTCTGCGTCAAGAGTTGATTAATCGCTTCAACGCTTATTCTTCTAAGCAATTCTCTGGCTTTAAAAAGAAACGTAGCGTTTTGCCTGTTTAGATACACGAATTAGTGTCTCAAACCGAAAAATTCGACGAAACCAATTCTCTGTCGCTTGGCGGTGGCAATCGTGCCATCAAGCCAGGCGACATAGTTGGTGGCGCTTACATACTTAAGTCTTTGCTTGGCCAGGGTGGCATGGGCTATGTCTTCCTTGCTCAACACAACATCATCAAAAGAGACTACGCACTTAAGATCATTCGACCAGACAAGATGGATGATTTTAGCCGGCAGCGCTTTGAGATTGAAGGCCGAGTCATTGCTAAGCTTGATCACCCAAATATAGTCAAAATCTACAACATGGGTATCGACCAGGGTAAGTGCCCTTATTATGTTATGGATCTCCTTACCGGCCGCTCCCTTTCTAATTACATAGATGACGATGATGGATTGACCTTCGAGCAATGTCTGGATATTTTTCGTCAGGTGGCTGAGGGCCTTGCTTATGCTCATAGAAAGGGTATTGTTCATCGCGACGTTAAGCCAGCCAATATCATCGTGCTCAAAGAAGAGAATGATAAGTTTGCTTTTCAGGCTAAAGTAGTCGACTTTGGACTAGCCAAAGTGATAAACCCCGCAGCTGGCCAAGCAATTACTGCTAAAGGGCAGGTTTTTGGCTCGCCCCATTATATGAGTCCAGAGCAATGCCAGGGGCAGGCGGTTGATCATCGCTCTGATATTTACTCTTTGGGCTGTGCATTGTTTGAAAGTATTGCTGGCGATCCACCTTTTAGAGGTGCTAATGCCATCGAAATTATGTTGATGCACACAGAAGTGGCCATGCCTAAACTTGCTGATCGCTTCAGTGAGGGCCCAGCCATTGCTGTCGATTCATTGATAGCAAGAATGACAGCAAAAGAACCAGGAGATCGCTATCAATCTATGGATGAAGTAGCAGCTGCTATAGCTCGGTTGCAAAAACGGGCACCATTGCTTTCACTAAACCTGCCAGAGCGAGAAGACAGTGCTAGAGCTACCGGAGAAACTGATAGTAGTTTAGTGCAGTCTTCTACTCTTATCTCTAGAGTTGGAACTAAGTGGCTTATTGCTGGCTCAATTCTTGTGGTTGTTGCTCTTCTCTGTGGGGGTGCTTATTTCTATCAAGCAAGTATTAGTGCTCAACCTAAGCCTGCTCCGCCATCAGATTTGGTGACTATCTTAGAATTTGGACCAATCAAGTCGCACCCTATAGGTGCAAGCGGTTATAAGGAGATTGTCTTCCCAAGTGTCGCGATTGGTTCTGTCGCCGATGTCGGTAGTGCTAAGCCCAGACCTGCCGTTGGCCCTGTTCGTGTAAAAGACCGCCGCTCTGTGGCATTACTTGTTGATGAAAACGAAGTACCGCTTACCTTCGAAGCTCCTCAAGTATTAGAGCAAATTGGCAAGGATGAGTTTCAAAGTTTGTATCTCAAAGCCAAGAACAGTCTGGCCAAAATTGGTGGGGTCGATGGCCATGGCCCTGCCCTCGATTTAAATGGCTTGCCTCGACGGGAGAGAATTGCTCATTCCCAAAAACAGTTGATAGCAATACTGAAAATAGTTTCGACCTGGCCTAGCCTAGTCAATCTTACTCTCGATGGTTTTGCTCCGAATGCTCAGGTGTTTCAATTGCTAGATGAACTACCACAACTAAGAGCAATAACTCTAAAGAGAGCGAATTTCAGCATGAAGGAGCTGACTTCCTGCAAGTTATTCAATAGATTGTCATCTTTTAGCATTGAAGAACCGGTCGATAGTTTTGTTGATCCACTGCTTCTCAGGTTGTCTCAATGTGAAGAATTGACTGGTATCGAGCTTGATAGTGTTGATTTCTTACCTCAGTCTCTCAGTCAGTTAAAACGGTGCCCAAAGCTGACCACACTCAATCTAAACAAGACCGATATTTCGGACGAAGTAGTTAAGATAATTTCTCGGTGGAAGAACCTTTCGACTTTTCGGTCTGAAGGCAAATGTCTGAGTGAGAGCCAGATTGCTACCTTGGCCAAGTGTAAGAATCTTCGTGTTTTTCTATCGGCCAAGAACTATTCTGATCAAACCGATAAAGAGGGGCGAGAGCTTCTAAGTGTTTACCGCGCTAAATTTCCGACCATCAAGTTTGAGTGAATTGCTGCTTTATGAGCCGTTATAATTGATCTATGGGACAAACTGAGCGATTTGATGATACTCACTTTCTATCACTTGGTGGTAGCATAGCTGCGCTCAAACCCGGTGACACAATTGGTGGTGCTTACATACTTAAGTCTTTGCTTGGTCAAGGGGGGATGGGCTATGTCTTTCTTGCTGAGCACAACATTATCAAAAAAGACTATGCACTAAAGATCATTCGACCAGACAAGATAGACGACTTTAGCTGGCAGCGCTTTGAAGTTGAAGGCAGAGCGATTGCCAAGCTTGATCATCCCAACATTGTCAGAATCTATAATATGGGGGTTGACCAGGGTAAGTGTCCATTTTATGTGATGGATCTATTGCCTGGGAGACCACTATCTGATTACATTCGTCAAGGTGATGGTCTAACATTCGAGCAGTGCCTGGATATTTTTCGCCAGGTCGCTGATGGTCTTGCTTATGCCCATAGAAAGGGTATTATTCATCGCGACGTTAAGCCTGCAAATATTATTGTATTGCAAGAGAAAGACAGTTTTCAGGCCAAGATTGTCGATTTTGGTCTTGCTAAAATGATAAACCCAGTTGCTGGTCAGGTAATTACGGCCAAGGGGCAGATTTTTGGCTCGCCTTTTTATATGAGCCCCGAGCAATGCCTTGGGCAGCCGGTTGATCATCGCTCTGATATTTATTCGCTAGGTTGTGCTTTATTTGAGAGCATTGCTGGAGAACCACCATTCGTTGGTGCAACTGCTGTGCAAACTTTGATGATGCATACAGAATCTGCTATGCCAAAACTTGCCGATAGATTTAGCGAACAACCAGCCATTGCCGTTGATTCTTTGATAGCAAAAATGACGGCAAAGGAGCCTCAAGATCGCTATCAATCAATGAACGAGGTGGCGGCTGCCGTTGGTCGCCTGCAAAAACGGGCGCCATCCATTCTGCTTAATATTGAACATCGCGACAACAACGCTGGTACAGATAGTGACAGTAGTATTGTGAAATCTTCTGTGTTGGCTAGCTCTGGAAAATATTGGCTTTTAGTGGGATCTCTTCTCGTTATAGTTTCTCTTGGGGCTGTCGTTGCCTTTTCCTTCAGAGACTACATTCACGGCAGGAAAACTGAGTCAACTCTGTCACCAGATGTTGTGGCTCTCTTAGACTTTGGTCCAATTGTGTCTCGACCTGCATCTGCTACTGGCTACAGAGAGCTTGTTTTTCCTGGTATACCTATTGGTTCGGTCGATGAGTTCGGGGGCCGGAGAGGACAAGTCGCTGTTGGTTCTGTTTTGGTAGAAAGCAGAAAACGTATGGTGTTAACTGTTGACGAAAACGAAGTACCGCTTGTTTTTAAGTATCCGCAAGTGCTAGAAAAGATTGGCAAGAGCGAATTTTGCGGCTTGTACCTAAAAGCGAATGGAATTTTTGCCCAAAGCACCGCTGGCTCAGGTTCGGCTCCAGCCCTTGATCTTAATGGCTCGTTTCGAGGCGAGAGAATTGCCTATTCCCAGAAACAGCTTATAGCAATATTGAAGATAGTTTCGAGTTGGCCTGAGCTTACTATTCTAGCTTTAGATAGCTTTGCTGTGAACGATCGAGTTTTTCAATTACTTGAAGGACTTCCTCGTTTGACTGCCCTTACTATAAAGAGAGCAGATTTCAGCATGAAGGAATTGACTGAACAGAAATTTCTCGATAGATTGAATTTGCTTGCTATTCAAGATCCTTCTGACAGTAAAATAGATCCTCTACTCTATAGATTGTCTGGGTGTCCCAACTTAACAAGTTTAGAGCTTGATACTGTTGAATTCTCGCTGAAGTCGTTTTCTACCCTAAAGCGATGCCCCAGGCTAAAGACTCTCACTTTGAAAAGAAGCGATGTTTCAAATGCTGTCATTGATGCTATTTCTGAGTTTAAGGAACTTGAGGTTTTCTATTCGGAAGGAATCAAGTTCACCGATAGTCAGCTCGTTTCTTTAGCTCAAATGAAGAACCTTCATGTGATACTGGAAGCGTCAGATTATGCCTCTGGAAATGATAGGCAAAGTCTTGAAATTTTGAAGACTTATCGGGCTAGGTTTCCCACTATTTCGTTTCAGTGACCAAGCGAGGTG
>JAUPUU010000270.1 GCA_030917395.1 Cyanobacteriota bacterium erpe_2018_sw_21hr_WHONDRS-SW48-000092_B_bin.40 | reverse complement strand
GTCTGGCAGTGCAATTCGGTAGTAACTTGCGGATGCTTGTTGTAGCCGCCACCATAAACAACTACAAGAGGCAGTTTCAGTTTGCGCACAGAAGAGATGACGAAACTATCTCTCAGAGCCATGTCTTCTGTAGTTAGGCCCATCTGGCCAAAACGATCATCTTTGTGTACGTCCACTCCAGCAATATAAAACACGCGCTCTGGCTCGAATTGAGCCAGTATGTGGGGCAGGGTTTCTTGCAGCTTTTCTATGTAGGTATCACCTTGAACATAGCGCTCTAGCTCGATATCTTTTGTGCCCGGTATTTTTTGCGAGGGGTAATTAACTCCCACATGCATAGAGAAAGTAAAGACACGCCCTTCCTTGCCTAAAATGAAATGAGTGCCGTTGCCTTGATGGGCATCTAAATCAACGATTAGAACTTTTGTGGAAGGGGCCCTAAAATGCAGCTTCTTCACAGCAATGGCGATGTCATTGAAAACACAATATCCTTCGCCGTGATCAGGAAAAGCATGGTGCGTTCCACCGGCAAGATTGCAACTGATGCCATATTGGGCTGCTGCTTCTGTAGCCCGTATTGTTCCAGCAGCAGCAGTGCGGCTGCGAATATTTAGCTCGGGACTCCAGGGCAAGCCGAGTTTTCGTTTGGTTATGCCGAAATAGTTGCCACTGGCAATTGACTGCACATAATCGTTTGTATGCACCCGTAGAAGATCTTCTTCAGCAATTAGACCGGGATCAATAATTTCTTCAGCTAATAAGGTGCCTTCATCGACTAAGCGCTTGGCCGAGTCAATGAATTTATTCATGGGGAAGGGGTGCCTATCTGGCAATGGCGCAAAATATCGCGGGCTGGAAAAACATTGAAAGCGAGGCATTAGCGTCCAATTTGGTACGAACTAGCGACACTGAAATTGTAGCTGCTGTGACTTAAATAGGCTTCTGTTTTTTATTGGCTAACATATTACGGTGCGATGATATATAACGGCAAAGCCAAGATCTTAGAAGATCTCGGCTTAACCATTACTAGCGCTAGTGTTACCTTACCGCTCTTGTAATTTGATAGATAAATCTAGCTTTCAGTCTAGTTTTTAGTCTATTTTTCTTTGCTGAAAGTGACGATGAAATCAGGTTGGGCAGTGGTTACTTCAGTGACATAACCGTAGATTGCGCCGAGATCGGCCAGTCCGTTTTTGTAAGCAATAATCAGTTTTTCTACTGCTTCTTCTTGCAGTTTGTTGATTGTGGCTAGTTTGTTTGCAAGCGATCCACCTTCAAAAACAATAGTGGCTTTGGTCGGGGTGGTTACAGTGCTAACCTTGATGCCTAGAACGTTTGTGGTGTATTCGGCAACTGCTTTGGCCAGGTCGGTTGGGTTTTCAATTGGTAGGCTGGCGTAATAGTTTTTGTTGATCAAAATTGTTTTGTTTACTTCAGCAATTACTTGGGCGTTTTGCTCTGAAAGAATTGTTTCTAGCGAGTTGTATAGGGTTGCCACTGATTTTAGAACTTCTGTCTGTAGCTTGTTGGCTTGCCATTCAGCTTTGATAGTTTGTTTGTTTTCGGTTGTTTTTTCAGTTGTAGTACTCATTATTTGTTCTCCAGTATTTTGTAGTGTTGTTAGTGTAGTTGTTTGATTCGAGTCGCAGCTATTTTTGATTTTCGTTTTCTTAGTGCGACTTGCGCCAAGGCGCATTCAGTCAGGCTTTTAGAGACCAGCTCTACAAGCCATTTTATTTGCAAAAAAAATGCTCCCGTCCGGTGAATGGAGGGGAGCTTTGTGCTCTGCAGCAAGTTTGTTTACTTACTCAAATGCGCTAGCGCATTACCCTCCGTTGGTGGACGGAATGACAACAGTGGCGGCACATGTGACGTGTAAACATGTGCACTATTATGACTGAGCGAAAAACAAAGTCAACCAATCTTGTCGAATTGTTCACTAATTGTGAAGATTATCTTGCTCGATCTAGTGGGAATTGTCTCCCAGTGAGAATCCTATGTCTTTGAAGCCTAATAAGTTCTTGGTCAAGGAGCCGCCTACTATTACTAGTTCATGCATTGCTTCATCCATATGCTTATCTTTAACGACTATGGGAACTCCATCGGGCGCGGCAAAAAGAGCGGCTTTGCGCATTAGTTCGCTGATGAAGGCTCCACTAGCGCCAGCTGTTCTCTTTATATAAGTATCGAGATGCTCAAGCTCAACTGTCATGCCTTCGCTGTACAGCTCAAACAAACGGCGCCTGCAGTCGCTGTCTGGCAGCGGCACTTCGTAAGCTTGATCGATGCGGCCGGGGCGTGAGGCCAGGGCCGGTTCTAAAACTTCTGGTCGATTGGTAGTCAGCAAAAAGAGCACATCGCAATCATCGTTAAGTCCGTCCATCTGATTGAGCAGTTCGAACATTAGGGCGTGGCCGCTTGATGAAGTGTTGGTGCGTTCCTCTGCTATTAAGTCTACGTCTTCGATAACAACCATCGAAGGTTGCAGCCAGCGGGCGATAGAGCAAGAGCTCTCGATTAGGCCAAGGCCGTTGCCGGTCATTAACAGCACGGTGCGATCGCTCATGGCCGAAGCAAGATACATAGCTGTTAGCGTTTTACCTGTGCCTGGTTTGCCGTGTAGCAAGATACCGCGTTTCATTTTGCGCTTAGCGTTGCGCAGGGCTTCGCTGTATTGCCCTACATCGGTTGTCTGGCGTTCGATGCGCTTAAGTAAGCCCTCTGGCAAAATGATTTTGCTGCGCTCGATCGTTGGTACTGAGTGAAATTTGATACCGCCGACTGTTGTTGGCCCGCCAACGGTTTCTTGTTTGGTCATAGACAGTATTTTGCCGCGATAGATATTGTGTTCATTCACAGCCTTGCGAATGTCTGCCATAGCGGCCTCTGCCGCAGCTTTATCCGGCGCTAAAACATCGAGGGTTGTACCTCCGCCTCCGGCTATTTTTAGGCCGTTAGGACGCATGAGAAAGATGATTTTGGGCTCCCCACTGACCAGATAGAGTGCACCTTGCACGCATGCTAGTTTTTTGCCGTCGGCTAGGTCGACATTGCTGTATTGCACTGGGCCTTCTTTGGCGCCACCGAGACCGGCGAAGCCGGCCATGGTCTTGGGGGTGACTATTTCAGCTAGACTAATGCCGCCAAAGCTGAGAATTCCACCTTGAATGCCTATTAGCTTGGCCGAGCGTCCTGAGCGGCTAGTGAAATCTTCTAAGGCCAGGTGTAAGTTGGGGTGATTCCATATTTCAAATTCTTCCGAGAGAATGGGCAGGCTGGCCGGGTCGCAACCCAGGTGCTCTTTGATCTGTTGAACTATTTGCTTTTTTTTGCCGAAAAAGGGCAATGACATAAATCACCTACTGCAATTAGGGTTGGATGCCATGTTTCCTAGCTAAGTTCATACCCAGTTTTTAGGGTAACAATGAACAAGGGCCGCCGGGGGAGTAGCAGCCCTTGTTCATTTACTAGCAGCCGAAATGGTCTATGGCTCTATAGACAAGCGCTCGACCGCTGTCAATTTAGTCAATTCCATTATTCGGCGTACGGGCACAGTGGCAACGATTTCGCGGGCGTTAACGCTAGTCGAAATGACCACTATGTGCAGCTTTTTGAGAAGCCCAACTATTGAAGGGTCGGCTTCCTTCAATGTGAGCTTCAGTTTTAGTGTGGTTGAGTCGTCCTGGATTTTTCTCCAAGACGCCATGGTCTTCTGTAATTCTTTGTCGATTTTGTTTTTGTTGGCAGCAGCTTCTTCTAGTCGTTTAATTCGATGTGCGTCGCTTCCTCTGTCGGTTTTGCTGCCGCTCAGTTTGTTTATGGAACTTATAACTGTGACAGGCTGTCCCTTCATCATAACTGTTGTGCTCTGTGACCGGTCTGGCTTCGATTGTTTCAGAGCTTTGATTTGTTCTTTTTTCGGAGCAGCTATGCTGGCAAATTCAGTGCTTGAATGTGGCGGCGCACCTTTGAGAGTCAGGCTTTTGAATGGAATTGGTGAGCCATAAAGCGAATCGAATCGCTTGCGAGAGTTGCCTCCTGCTAAGGCCCCAACTGCTGTTCCTGCGTATGGCGCTTTTCCGGCCCCGGTGCTGGCTGTTGGGAGTGCTTGTGCTTCGTCTGGAACCGGTGCGCCATTTGGCAGTGTTGGAGAAGTTTTTTGATGCCTTTCTGCTCGACCAGAAGAGTAGTGCCGCTCATCTAAGACTGTTGGTTCAACATGGAACATGTTCATGTCTCTGGGGCCCTGAATGCGACCGACTTCTTCTGGTAGGTTGAGTGGCATTAAATTGCCCGGCTTAAAAGTATTTGGGGCTTCGCGCATAGAAACTCCATCAGGTGTTTCTACTGTTACCTGGGTTGAGCGTAACGCTGGAGTCACTCTGTTTTCGCTGTTGTCTACAGCCACGAAAGAAGTGAATTTGGTCAGGAGGTGATATTGCAAGCCCAAATTTTCAACTTGTTTTTGAATAGCTGGCGGTACCTGCCCGGCCTGATCTTCTGAACTGTGCATCAGCTCGCTTACTTCAGAGCGTGCCCAAACAGAAGGAAGAGATGGGTTGCTGGCGTTGGCAGCCGGAAGGTCTACTTCCATTTTTTGTTCATCGGGCTCTCCGCCGCGGATTCCTTTCAGTATTACTAATCCTTTGCCTGGCTTTGTGTATTTTCCTGTGATGTATAGCGGCTTTTCTGCCCAAACATCATTCAAGATTTTGGGATTGATCTCTGCTACATCAAGGCCTTCGAACTTAATAGCAACATCAGTGAGTACTGGGCTCGAAAGTTTGTCGTGGAAGTGTTTAGCTACTTTCTCTGATGAGCTATTGAGTAGAACATACTCGGCTTCACCGCCGCCATGATTGGCGATGCCATCTATTAAGTAGCGATTGACAGAGTTGCCTGTGCCGAAAGCGAACCAACGAGATTTAGCGCGAGTAGTTTTGACAAAGTCAATTACTTGCTTGTCGTCGCCGATATAGCCGTCGGTCATGATGGCAAAGACGCGCAGGCGGTGATCTGCGGCGGGCATTTCATTGGCAATTTCGACTGCTTGCATCATTTCGGTGCCACCGTCGGCCTGCAAGTTTGCGACATACTTTTTCGCTTCATCTATAGTGTCGGCGCTGACTGGTTGCGGTTTTGCGAAAAGTAGTTCGATGCCGTTGCTGAAGCTCATTACTTGGAACGTATCACGAGGATTGAGATGATCAAGGATATAGAGCATAGTCTCTCGGGCTTTTTGCAGAGGGAGACCGCTTTGGGAGCCAGAGCGATCAACGATGAAGACTAATTCGCGTGGATTGATTTGCTGTTGGCTAGGTTTGGCCGGTGGTACCAGCATCATTGTGAAGTAGCCAGTGGAGCCGTCTTTGTGTGTCAGGTAGCCAGATTTAACCTGTTCTCCGCCTACTGCCCAGCTTAAAACAAAGTCGCGGTTGGGAATGCGGTCGCTTGGTTGTAGCTGTATAATCGCCTTGTTAGGCGCGATTTGATCGTTTGTGATTTTGTGCAAGTCGCTTTTGACATCAGTGAAAGTTACCCCGGCATCGAGATTTACTTTGAGAGCGATGTCGTGTCCAGCTCTGGTATGTTGCGGCGAAGCTGGCGGCGATAGAAGTGAAGCGTCTGGCACTCTGCTTGTATCTGGTTCTGTGCCGCTGCCCTGCGCGCCTATGGGCGAACCAGGCATGTATCTTGGTCCAACCACCATAGGGTATACGAATGAATATTTTCCAGAATGGTAGGCCAGCAGATCGCTGTAGGTAATTTGAATTTTGATTGTGCTATGGGGCGGAATATTAGCCACTGATTGAGTGAATATATTAGGTCTTTCTTCGTCGAGCTTGGCCGCGGATTTACCTTCTCGTTTGGCTTCTTTATAGGCCTTCATGGCGTCATCTCGTTTGAGAATCTTGCCAACGATTGTGCGATTGCCAATCTGCATTGTCATTTCATCTACCGCCGCTGTGTGCGATAGGGGGAAGGTATAGACTGCTTCAATTGGTTCTGAGAAAGGGTTTGTGAACTCTTGCTCGACTTTTACCCGAGCGACATAGCCTGAAATATCCGCTTGTACATCTGTATGCTTGAGGGGGCAGAGACCCAGTTGTTTGCCGCTCTGGTCGCTGGCTTCAAGGCTGCCGCTTCCTTCTGCCTGGGGGCGACTGCTGAGGCGCTGAGTTGATCTCAAGCTTTGTGCGTTAGATCCTTTAGGTGGAACTATGCAGTATCCGTATGGTGCCAGGGTAAAGCTTGTTAGCAAGCATGAGAGTAGTGCTAGGTGTTTGCTGGGTTGCCTATAAGTTGATGACAGCACTTCTCGACCTCTGACTAAGGAACATTTGTTTTTAGACGTGAGGTCAAAAACAAATGTGCCCAGTCAAGTGCTTAGTTGCTGCTCATAAATGCAGGGTTAGCTCATGCCGATGTTGTTGCCTAGTTGTTGTTCAATACCGGTGCGGTTTCCGCTTGCATGCATTAAGTGCACGTAGGCCCTCACTGCTAGTGGTTTAAAGGTAAGACCAAGGGCCATGAAGAAGACTGTGAATACAGCAATTATCATGTTTATCAGGATTTCTCTTCCGACGTCCCCACGCATTACTATGCCACCAGCAAAGTAGAATATGGCACAGCCAATGCCCATGATGATTAGTCCGACTAAGCCAACTGCCATTGGTAAGAGGAAGCAGTATGTGGTGATGCGCCAGATGTTTCCGGCCATTAGTTGTCTGCTTTTACCCATGGCTTCAAAAACACCGCAGCCTTCCAGCACTACAATTTCTTGGGTTAGGGCGTGGATCATGGCAAACCAGACGCCTGGAATAAAGAAGAAGCACATACCGATCATGGTGCCAATATTTACCACGAATGCTGCGCCAATCATTTTAAATTCTGGATTGGCTGGAAATAGCTCTGGCCTTTGGCGCGATTCGGGAACTAGGCTTTTGTAGGTAATTTGAATTAGTTTTGACAAAACAAAAAAGGTGATCACTGTCTGTAGTAGGCCCCATCCTGGAACTTTCGGCAATGCTAGTTGAGCCATGACTGTGCCAAGCACACAAGCGACTGGGATG
Organism: Cyanobacteriota bacterium erpe_2018_sw_21hr_WHONDRS-SW48-000092_B_bin.40; assembly: GCA_030917395.1. Lineage (GTDB taxonomy): Bacteria > Cyanobacteriota > Vampirovibrionia > Obscuribacterales > Obscuribacteraceae. The sequence continues at coordinate 2,884 of JAUPUU010000270.1, read as the reverse complement.
GGTGCGACTGTTACCGCTTCAATTACAAGGTTGAATGACTTGGACCAGTCACTCATAAAATCTAGTTGTGGAACTGGACTAGAAGAAATACCGGATGGTAATTGGTTCATATATGGTGCCTACTTACCTTGGTTGATGTAGAAATTTCGCCCAGGGATGCCTGCCCAATGGTATCACTAGTGGCGGCGTGCTGTCATGTAAAAATGTCGTGGTGCGGTGCTGACTAAGCGACTTGCTGCTCGGCAATTTTTCTTTCGATTGCAGTGCTGCGTCCGGATTTGTGCATGAGGTCGATCCAGATTTTTACTGCCAGTGGCTGAGCCGATAGAACTATCAACTCGACTATGAGAGTAGCTACTGCTGTAATGATGTCGGTTATTTTTTCGGTGTTGGCCGCATCGAGATTGAGGCCAACAAGTGTTACGACAAACCCAGCGCCAAATGTGGCGGCAAGAGCTAATGACGTCAAAATAAGAGGCCCTAGTGCGACATATTTGATTATTTGCCATTTCTTGCCCTTGGTCAGATTCCAGCTGCTCTTTATCGCTGCAAAACCGCTTTCGTTTTCTAGAACAACGAACTGCAGGCACAGGGATAGGGCTAAAGCAAAGTATATGCCTGGTGCTATCAATAGCAAGCCGCATAGCAGCGTGCCTAAGCCCCAAATAAATTGTATTCCGAACATTCTAGCCAGGCATTTTGTTTGGAAGTGTTGGCTCGCTGTTTTTGACTCGGGGAAGGCAGCTTTGTAGGTATTGTTGATGATGTTGCGCGTGATTATTAGTTGCAGGATTAGTGCCCAGAGTGTGTCGAGGGTTAAAGGTGGCAGTAAATCATCAAATAGTGTTAGCAGTACAAACAATGCTGAAATAATTGGTGTGGCAGCCATGGTCTGAAATACTATTTTGAATGCCTCTGGCAAATCTCTTTTTAGATTTAGCACCAGAATCTGATCTTGGGTCTGTTCTGGCTCTGTTGGTAGCATGGTTCTTTTGTTTCTCGTCGTTGATGAGCGCTGCTTGACTTCTGTCTTCTTTTGCACTAGCTTTGAGTGTGGCCTTTGCTTTCTGCTGGCTGTTCCGAAGTTCTTTGATTATGACTGATTCCACACAGAAGGCAAAATCGCATTGCTAAGGCTGAAAAATTCTATCGGTTGTGTACTTTTTGGCTTGCTTTTCATCATGCTTGCTTCTGAGCGTAGGTGTCCATCGCCTGTGGCAGTGCCAGTTTCGGAGCCTGCTTGTGCGCCAACAATAGCTGGTTTTCCTGGAATAACGCCAATGCGCCCTGGTGAGCACAAATCGCCATCACTTGCTTCAATGCTCCGGCGCGACTCTGTTCGTGACTTTCTAGCCGGTAAGAGCAACGTCGTGTATGGCGATATAGGTAATTGGTCTCCGACGGAGAGAGAGACAAAACACCCAAGTGACATTGATCCGAGTTTGATGCAGCCACTGCCTTTCTCGGGTGAGGCTATCCCCTTACCAACCGCTTGTCCGGCGGAGCATTGAGCTGATGCGAACTCACGCGAGCGTTAATCAACTTGCTGTAAGTGTCTTGTTTTAAGCAGTTGGCGCGGTTTTAGTTGCCAAGTTTAGCAAAAGCTAAAATGCAATGAGGTAGCCAAGATTGGAATAGAGGCCAATATAGCTGCTAGTGAGAAGAGCGTATTCTTTCTCCTAAACTCTCTTCTAGCAAAACAATTCTTCCAATTTAAGTTTCTTCCATCCAAATTCTTGCAACCTGGCAAGCCACAAGCCCTTTTTGCGCCACTTTGCTGCAATTGGGGCAGATCGACTTGCTAGAACACCGCCGCAGCGCCCCTTGAGAACGATCTAAAGTTCTTTGGAGCGTTGCTGAATCAAAAAGAAAAGACCTATGAACACTCAAACATTTTCCGCCGGCCTCGAAGGGGTCGTTGCTTGCCGTACGAGACTGAGCCATGTCGATGGTGCTGCTGGTAAGCTCGTTTTGGCTGGCCACAACGCTGTTGTACTGGCTGAGAACAACACCATCGAAGAAGTCTGGTTCCTCTTGCATGAAGGGCACCTGCCCGATGCAAGCGAACTGGCTGACTTCAAGGACAAGATTGAAACCCTCGGCCGCCTGCCTGCCGATGAGGTCAATCTGATCAAGAAGTTGCGCGGCATTGAGCCGCTGTCGGCCTTCCGCACTGCGCTCTCGGCCATTGCCAACAAGCGTGGTTATCAGCCCTGGCTCAATCGTCCCAAGCACGAAGCTGTCGAAGAAATTCTCGCTCTCTGCGCTCTGGCGCCGAGCATCGTCGAAGTCTTGCACACTGGTCGGCGTCCTCGTCTCAAGAACGGCAATGCCGGCTACGCTGAGCGCTATCTCTGGGGCGTTACTGGCAGCAAGCCTTCGGTCGAGAATGTTCGGGCGGTGGAGACCTACCTGATTCTCACCATGGATCACGGCCTCAACGCTTCCACTTTCGCTTCTCGCGTCACTGCTTCGACCGGTGCTGATGTTGGCGCTGCCATCACCAGTGGTATCGGTACCCTGTCGGGGCCGTTGCATGGTGGTGCCCCCGGCCCGGTGCTCGACATGCTTGACGCCATTGGCAGCAACGACAAGGCCGACTCTTGGGTGCGAGCACAGTTGGCTGCTGGCGTTCGCTTGATGGGCTTTGGTCATCGCATCTATCGCACCGACGACCCTCGTGCCATCACCCTCAAGCGTGTGGCCGAGCGGCAGAACGGTCCGCGCATCGAGCTGGCCAAGGTGACCGAGCAGGCTGCTCTCGCTGTTCTGACTGAGAAGCAGAACCTGCGTGCTGCTGCCGAGGGCAAGGCTGTTCGCCCGCTGCGCGTCAACGTCGAGTTCTGGACGGCAGTCGTTCTTGAGCATGTGGGCATTCCGCGCG
>JAUPUU010000032.1 GCA_030917395.1 Cyanobacteriota bacterium erpe_2018_sw_21hr_WHONDRS-SW48-000092_B_bin.40 | reverse complement strand
TGCCGCCGTTATAACCCATTCTTTCTTGATAGGCGCCGGCTGGGAATTTATCAATCATGGTCGGTGTTACGACAATCTGGACGTTGCCAGCAATGAGCATTTGTTTGATGTTAGGCGGCAGGCCGTCGAACGCTGCTTGAATAGTGCTGACTGCGGTGCTACTTACTTCCGGATGGCCAACTTTTGGTGTCTGAACTGTGATCTGGCCGCCTGATTGACTGCTTTGACCGCTTGAGGCATTGGGGCCAAAGGCATTGAGACTAGCGCTACCACCATTATTTATTGCCGCTCTGCCGAAATTGGTTGTACTAGTCATGCGCATCAAGCGCAAGCTTCGTCCTGCCGTAATCGACTGCGGTGAATATTTGTTAGTGTTGGCTTGCAGAGTTTTGTAAGTTTGCTCAGCTCTGGCCCGGTCACCAGCGGCATAGAACGAATGGCCCAGGTAGAGCCAGGCATCAGCGGTGCCGCCCTCCTTGGCAATTGAGTTGTGAAAATAGGTTGCTGCTTCACTGTATCGACGGGCTTGGTAGGCCTTGATACCCAGTTCGTATTGGGAGGCTGCAGCAGCATTGCTCGGTGCAATTGTCATTAAAAGGCTTGCCACAAGAGCGGCCACAGCAATTATCCGCTTTGAAGTTTTTGCTGTGAAGGCCAAGCTTTTATCTGCTTTTGTCATTGCTTACGTCGATTAAGGGATGATCTGAGAACACAGTCAGTGGCGAAAATGATAACAAAATAGGCACTTTGGGGCACGTGAAGATGTTGGCTGCGTTACATTTTAAGCCCGTTTTGATGGTTATTATTTAATTAGCTCAAATTGTAGGGTTTTGAGTAAAAACCGTATTGCAAAATAGAATCACGGCCGGGTGCCGCGGGACTGCAATTGGAGCTTAACTGCCTCTGTTACCGGTCATCTAGGATTTGCGAATGTTTGTCAGATAATTGGCGCTTTACCTACACTGACTGTCAGCATGCGACTGTCAACCGGCGACTGCCTGCCGGTCTAAGGTGTAGACTTAGTTGACAGCAATTAATTGCTCAAAAGCAGGTCTGCTTTTTTCATCCCCTCAACTGTGAGTCACTTTGTCGCCTTCAACTTCTTCGAGTTCATCTACTTCTTCGAGTTCATCGACCTCTAAAAGCTCGACTAATTTAGTTTCGACTAATCCGGCTGATATCGAGGTCGGCTATTTGCGGGCTTATTTCACTTACTCTGTGGCCGATTCACTTAATCTCAATCTAGTGAAATCAGCCTCAGGCAAGGAATACCAGGCCGCGCAAATCAAATTAGCCGATGTGCCAGCACCAAGTTATATTCAATTTGCCGTGGCACCGCTACTAGCTCAGCTTCCCGATGCCACAATCGAGATTGGCGAAACAAGCCAAAAGGCAGAAGTTCGCCTTAAGCTCTACGACTATGGCACAGTGGCTCTGCGTTACTCTTTTCCATTTAGCGGTACCTGGCAGGAATTTACAGCCTTGTCGCGCAAAATTAAGAATTCGGAGTCGCTCAGTCAGAGTGCTCAGGCTACTTTAGCTAGTGTTACTGCTGAGATTTCGGCGGCCATTTCCACACCACATAAGGTGCTTCTCGAAGACTACTTTGTTGCTGAGGTGCAGTCGTTTAAGTCTGAAGTTACGGCCTCGCAGCTGCTGCAGGATCATCGCAGCCCGCTGGCTAGTCTTGTGGCTGGTGAAGAGCGGCCACTAGCTTTGATGGAGCAAGACGAAGTGTTGCGAGTCAACTTTAGCTACATGGAATGTGAGTTGGCTATTCTCACCTGGGATGTCGCTTTTGTCTTTGACAATCTTGAGGGCGCCAATACCGTAGACAGTATCATCGAATTTGCCAATACTCAGTTGGTGGAACTGCGCACTTACGATAGTCTGCTAGATCGCTATCTTGATGAGATTTACAAGTCAAAGGCAGAGCACATGCGCTCTAACTGGCTCCAGGGCGGCAAGGTAGCAACACGGCAAGCCGAGCGCTTGCGTTATTTGTTAGTTGATGTGCGTGAGCTCTCTGATAGAGCGAGCAATGCTCTTAAAATGATTGGTGATGCTTACTATGCCAGACTTTATCGAGGACTGGCTCAGCGTTTAAGTTTGTCTGAGTGGCAGCACCAGGTTGAAACTAAGTTGACTAGTGTGGGTGAGGTCTATCGCTTTACCCATGACCAGGCAGAGCACGGCCGAAGTGAGTTTCTTGAATTTATGGTAATTGCTCTGATTTCTATTGAGATTTTGATCAATTTCTGGCATCACTAAATCAGGAGAGCTGATGTTACCGCTACGCAAGCTTGGACAGCAAGGATTGGAAGTTACAGCTCTAGGGCTTGGTTGTATGGGCATGAGCTGGCTTTACGGTACTCCTGATCGGCTTGAGTCTGTGCGCACTCTCAAGCGTGCCATTGCTCTCGGTATCAATTTTTTCGATACTGCTGAAGTTTATGGACCCTATGACAATGAGGAACTACTTGGTGAAGTGCTGCGAGGTCGGCGCGATGATGTAATTATTGCCACTAAGTTTGGTTTTGATATTTCAATGAGAGAGGTCATAGGAGTCGATAGTCATCCGCGCAACATTAAGCGTGCCTGCGAAGACTCACTCAAGCGTTTAAACACCGACTACATTGATCTCTTTTACCAACACCGGGTAGATCCAGGCATTCCCATTGAAGAAGTGGCTGGCACCATGGGAGAGTTAGTAGAGCAGGGCAAAGTGCGCTATATCGGCCTCTCTGAAGCTAGCGCTGAGAATATTAGAAAGGCTCATCGTACTTTCCCTTTGACTTGCGTGCAGAGTGAATATTCTCTTTGGGAGCGCTCTGTGGAAGAACGGGTATTGCCCACCTTAAGAGAGCTGGGCATCGGCTTTGTGCCCTATTCTCCCCTGGGTAGAGGGCTTTTAGCTGGTCAAATCAAGAATGTTGATCAGTTTGAAGAAAGTGACTACCGAAGAAATGATCCGCGTTATCAGGGCGATAATTTCAGCAAGAATTTGAAAATTGTCAACGAAGTGAAGCATCTGGCGCGGCGATACGAAGCTAGCCCGGCTCAGATGGCCCTGGCTTGGCTCTTGCAAAAGGGGCAAGATATAGTGCCCATTCCTGGCACGAAGAAGGTCAAGTATTTGGAAGAAAATGTCGAGGCCCTTGAGCTAGAATTGTCAGGGGAAGATCTAGAAGAGCTTGATGCAATTAGTCGATTGACGGCCGGAGCGAGATATGAGCCAGCCCGTATGGAACGCATTGATCAATAGGAAATTGTACTCAATGGTGATTGCTGCCGCAGCATTAGCCTTAGTATTGCCATTGTTTTGGAATGATCGGGCTTTTGCTCAGTTTGATCCCCATGAAATTGAGCGGGCTTACCAGGCCCAAGATTATGCCAAGGTTGATGCCATTGCCGAAGCCCGTCTGCAGATTGACCCTTACGATGTCAGTGCTCGCTATTACCTGGCCAGTGCGCTGCTGAAGCGCAAAAGGGGTGGGCAGGCTCTTTTGCAGTATGAGGCTTGTGCCAAATGCGGTGGCAATTCAAATCTGGCCCAGATGGCACGAAAGGCCATAGCTGCTCTGAAAATTGACGAGAGAAAGGCCAATCCTCAGTATTTTGAGAGGGTTAAAGTGGTGCCCAAAGGAGGCGCTGCTAACGGTGCCGATGGCAAAGCTGCTGGCTCCGGTTCTAGCGCTAGTATTAGTGAAGAGGACCTCGACGCCTCCACCCGCGAAGCAATTGCTTTACTGCGCAAAGACCTGGCTGATGCTATTGAAGTAAAGCGTCGGCGTCAGAGTCAAGATCTTGAGTTGGTCGCAGAAGAAGAGAACCAGGCAATTCAAGAGGCAATTGGCACACTCTCTCTTCATCGCGATGAGATGATAGAAGCGGCTCGGCTCGATGCCACCGCTAAAAGAGCGAAAGTCTATCGCCTCTATAAAGAAGAGGAAGATAACATCAGCAAGGCTTACCAATCACGTATAGATGCCTTGAAGAATAGTCATAAGAAGTCCTTGAATAAGTAGTCCTTGATTAAGTAGTCCTTGAATAATTAGGTCTCCTAGA
>JAUPUU010000269.1 GCA_030917395.1 Cyanobacteriota bacterium erpe_2018_sw_21hr_WHONDRS-SW48-000092_B_bin.40 | reverse complement strand
GCGGTGCCGATACCGGGAATGGAAAGCGCTAACTTGCGACCAGAGTTATCAACCTCTTGAATTTTGCTGGCGGCCTTAGCCTTGACCAGGGCTTTCTTGGTGCTATTGGTTTTAGCAGTGGCATTAAGTGTTTCTGGCGACATGGCTTGACTGGCGTGCAAAGACACCCCAAGCAGAGCTGCCGACAGAAAAACGCAAGCTTTATTAATTCTCATAAACCCTCAGCCCTAGCGATCTCTAAGAAGAACAGATAATCGTCGTCGCCAGCCCAAGATTATGTCACAAAGCGGGTTTGTCGAAACAGGCTTTGCATAATTTCTTGATAACCTGAACTCAGAGCCCTGGTTGGGGACCTTAAAACCACTTGACTACGTGTAATTATCCGGTATAGTCGCAGATGATAAGGTAGGTTCTGGGCATAAAGGAAAATACCCATGTGATACGATCGAATGGTTCGTATCTTAGTGCGCCGATAGAAAAGACTAGACAGTAACGATGGAAGATTCGCAAAGTAGCAGCAGCAGCAGCAACAATAATGGCACCGTCAAAGAGTCCGAAGACCCTCTTCCGGGACCTTTAAAACGTTTGCTCAGCGGGCTTGTATTCGGTAAAAAAGGAGACGGACAGCGCAGCTAGCGGTGTCTGAATTTATTTTGTACCAAATTGCCTGGATACCAGTTTTAATTCTCTTCAACGCTTTCTTCGTAGCGGCTGAAATGGCTCTTGTTCGTGTGCGGCGAACACGCATAGACCAGCTAGCCGAACGAGACAATCTCTTTGCCAAGAAAGTGCAAATTTATTTGCAAGACCCAGAACGCTTTATATCAGCCTGTCAGCTTGGTATTACTATCGCCACCCTCCTCCTTGGTGCTGCTGGCGAAAGCGCTCTAGCCGAGAACATATCAGAATGGACACGACATCTGGGTATGCAAGCTAGCTTGCCAGAATCGTCTCTAAAAACTTTAGCGCTGCTCTCCTTTGCATTCGCCTTCACTTTGACAGCCTATATTCAAACAGTTGGCGGCGAACTACTGCCAAAAATGCTTACTTATAGTCGGGCCGAAACAGTAATTCTCTTTACTGTTTATCCTATGCACTTCTGGTGCGTAATCACTTCGCCATTCTTGGTGATCCTGCAGAAGACCACTGAGGTGGTCGTGAAGCTGCTCAAGATCAAAGACCCACCTTCTATACACTCAGTGCACTCTGAAGAAGAACTGAAGATGCTAGTAACAGCCTCTCATGATGAGGGTGTCTTAGAGCCAGACGAAGAAGAAATGCTGCATAGCGTCTTCGACTTCTCTGACACTGTGGCCTCGGAAGTAATGACTCCAAGAATAGACTTAGTCTGCGTTTCAGCAACGGCTACGATTCGCGAGTTTGTGCAGGAAGCACTGAAGTGGGGCCACTCAAGAATTCCAGTCTTTGAAGAAGACATGGATAACATCTTTGGCATGGTGCACATCAGAGACGGCCTTAGAGCCATGGTGGAACACAAAGAAAATTCACATGTTCGAGAGTTCACTCGCAATATTTTGATTGTGCCCGAGAACAAAAATCTCAAAGACCTGCTCACCGAATTCAAACTGACCAAAACCCATATGGCAGTGGTTATGGATGAGTATGGTGGCACCCAGGGTATCGTCACCTTAGAAGATTTGCTAGAAGAACTAGTCGGTGACATCGCCGACGAACACGAAGTGGTGGAAGAATTCATTCACGAAGAGGCTGATGGCACCTATGTGTTAGACGCCAAGCTGACCCTTGAAGAAGCAAACGAAAAACTAGATCTAGAAATCGAAGACGAAGAATTCAACACCATTGGCGGGCACGTCTTTGGTTCATTGGGCCGCGAGCCAGTTCCTGGTGATGAAATCGAATCAGAGACTTTTGTGCTTCGCGTTCTAGAATCAGATCGCCATCGCATTATCAAGCTTCGTCTTATTCGCAAAGAAACAAAAGAGCCTAAAGACGCTAAGGCTGATAGCCGCGATCAGCAATCATCAACACACAGTAGCCTTAAAAACGGCAATGGCAAGAAGACTACCGAACAAGGCATGCCTTCAGTAAACAGCTAACTAAAATAACCAAAAAACTTCAAAACGGAAATATCTAATTGTCCTTATCTACCAGAGATCTACTTTTAAAGAAAGCTTCAAAAGTAAGAGCAAAAAAACGTCTGGGCCAAAACTTCTTAATTGAGCCCTCGGTTTTAAGCAAAATTGTCGAGAGCCTCAATCTCAAGAGCGATGATCTTGTCATCGAAATTGGACCAGGACTGGGCTTCTTAACTCAAGAGCTGCTAAAGACTGGGGCCAGGGTGTTCGCCATCGAGCTAGACCGCGAAATGGTCGAACAACTGCAAGAAATTAAGCAACCAAATCTCACTGTAATTCACGCCGATTTCTTAGACTTTGACATTAGTTCAATTGCACCAGCAGCAGTGGCAGCAGGGGCAAGGATCAAAATAGTAGGCAACGTTCCCTATCAAATCACTACACCCATTATCACCCATGTATTTGGTGAAATAGGCGAACCTAAGCCCTGGCTCTCTTCTGTTGAGAGCCTGACTATGACCATACAAAGAGAAGTGGCACTGCGCCTTTCAGCCATGCCAGGCAGCAAGACATACGGCCAATTGACATTGCTCGGCAACTACTACAGCGTTTGCAAAATGATCATGTCCGTGGGCAAAGAATTGTTTGTACCCCAACCCGATGTGGAATCGGCAGTGGTGCAAATGACAAGACTATTGAAGCCTAGTGTAAAAGTAAACGACGCTCTCTTTCTGCGCAAGGTAATTGCCGGTGGCTTTAGAGAACGCCGAAAAATGCTGCGCAACAATCTCGCCTTCACTCAACTCAGCCAAGAAACCCTGGCAGAAATATTTGAAGAGCTGGCGGTGGCACCTTCAGCGCGGGCAGAGAATCTTCCGCTAACCACCTTTGCCCTCTTATCAGACGCCATTCAAGCCAGGCGGCAGAAGGAAGACCGAGAAGCAGCAGTCTAACCCTGAGAGCACAAGTATAGCCCATGAACAAAACCTCAATAGAAGTGACAGCGCCAGCCAAGCTCAATCTTACTTTTGAGGTGCTAGGCCTGCTTGACGGCGGCTATCATGAAGTTAGATCACTTATGGCTACCATAGATTTAAGTGACACCCTGACATTTACTTTTGC
>JAUPUU010000268.1 GCA_030917395.1 Cyanobacteriota bacterium erpe_2018_sw_21hr_WHONDRS-SW48-000092_B_bin.40 | reverse complement strand
TAACACTTACAACCATAACAACCTTCTATCAATCCGGTGATTCGCCCGATCACTTCCTTCTTGTCGCAGCCGTATTCATAGGCTCGGTAACGGCTTGCTTCAATAGGCTTTTGATTTCAATGGCTGAAGCACTAGGTTTTTGGTCAAATTCAACAATCAAACCCTATCTTTTGAGCGGCACAGTACTTGGTTTACTACTAGGTTCCTGCGTCAGCGGAATAGGGTCAGCTCAGGCTCTGGGCATGGGCATTCTTATAGCGCTGCTCACATCAATCGGTAGTTGGATTGGTCTAAGAGTCGCATTTGCAACAACTTCAAAAGGTAACTAATTATGGAATCTAACATCCTTCCTGGCTTGATTGCCAACTGCTTGGCCTCAACACATTTCACACTTCTTGCTCTGGCTCTGACTGGAGCACTCATTGCCTATAAGCTCTGCGCTATTGGGTGGAATCGCTATTGCCGCATGCAAGTGTCGGTCTATGAAAAGGCAGCCAAGCAAAAAATAGAACTGCTTCAGTCTGAAACCGTCAAAAAGAAATTCACTCTCCGTTCAGAAGTAGGTCAACTGAGATATGACCAAAACCTCAGGCTCGCCCAAGAGGCGCTGCAAGAAGCCCAGAGCAAAGGCCAAAGCGGCGACTGGAAGGGCGCATACAAGGCTCTCAAAGAAGCTCTTGAGCATGTCAGCGAATACAGATTAGGACATCTGCCACCAAGAGATATGCCAGAACCAAGAACACAAGCGGCAACCGTTTAAGAGCAAGGGAAAAACTCGAATAGCGCAGTAGCGAAAAAAGCAGCAACACTCACTTACTGTTGCTGCTCCAAATCTCTAGCTAGGAAGCCAGCTCAAGCTGGCCTTCTAGCTACTCACTACTCCTATTTAATTTAAAAAATCCTTGCTTCAACTGTACTCTATAGTTAATCTGCTCAAAAATTTTGAATTGAAAAGACTGAGTCTCTTACTAGTTCGGAGCAAGTTCGGAGCTAGTTCGGAGAAGGAAGAGAAAGCTTGCAGCTCTTCATCCTCCTTCTCTAATGTCACTACAAATAATCAAAAGAAAGTACTCCGCTAGCCAAGACTCAGTTAGATGGCAACCAGGTTTCCAGTTGAACCAAGGTCACGAGGGGCCAACTGATCAACAATCTGATGACGAACCATCGCCGTCAACTCCTCAGGGCTAACCGCTGCACTAGAATCAAGCCAAATGGGCGCACCCGCTGTCACAGTGACACCATGGCGCCAAATAAATTTCATGGAACCGTAAGGTCCTTTTGCCGATTCAGAATGATAGCCATTAAAAGAAAGATGAATTGGCACTATACCAACTCGCTCTTGCGGCGGTAACTTCGCTGCCGCACCAAGGGCAATAATCGCCGAACCCAGCTTGTACTCGCCATTGTTACCAATTTTCCCTTCAGGAAAAATGACCAGCGAATCACCACCAAGCAGCACGTTTATAGCAGGCTCAATCACGGTCTTGCCCTTAGAGCGATCAACAGCAAAAGAGCCGCAGGCACCCATAAAGACAGCCTTGAGACCGCCGAGGCCAAACATTTCTTCAATGGCAGTCATATAACGGGGGTAGCATTTCAGTAACGAGTAGATAAGAATGGGGTCAAACATGCTGACGTGATTAGAGCAAAAAACCAAACGACCACCACTATCTAAATGCTCCCTACCGACAACTTTTACGCGACCAACCTGAATAAAGATCCAGAGCTTAGCCAACAACTTGCCGATAAACTGCAGCGGCAGGAAGGCAACTGGAACAAATCCACTGGTAAGACAGCGTTGCGCGTACTGCCAAACAAATTTCTGCTCGATTGCAGCAATACGCCGAGCAATAGGACCATCTCTAAGCCCTAGTGTAAAAAAATAGATTTTCATTTTAAGCCTCCTTGCGCTAGACCAAAATTTGGAGATCCGCGCAAAACAACGACCACGCAGTAAGGCTTAGACAGCCGCCGACGTGGTCGATTACAGGTTAACGAGAGAATGAATTGAGAATTTAGTCAGCTCAACTCACAGTTCAACTTAAATAGCGGCTAAGACTTGGACGCTCTAAACCGGGCCAAGAACGGCAACGAGAAATAGAAGAGCGCACAAAAGGCAGCGACCATGAAAGGCACAGCCCAAAAGCTACCCACCATGGCAAGCAAGTCGTTGTAGAGTGCCAGAAAGAACAGGCCGATAAAGAACACCACAGTAGCGCCTACCAAGTAGCCGCTCACAGTAGCAGAAAGTGGCCGTCCTCGATATCTCTCGAAGGCCAAAAGCACAAGCTGACCGCCGTCTAAAATGGGCAGAGGCAAAAGGTTGAGTACCGCAAGGGCGATGCTTAACATCGCCGCAAAAGAAACACTTGCGACCAAGCCACTATTCACCTGTTTTCCACCTTCGCTGACGATGCCAACGACACTACTAACGTGGCTGAGATTTTCGCCTTGAAACAACTGGCCATACATAACTAAAGTCTGCTCAGTCAGACTTGCAGTCTGTGAGAAAGCCTCGAAAACCGCGCTGCCAGTGCTAACCTCTTTGAATACTTGCTCAGTATGCACCCCCAAGACTATGCCAATTTTGCCTTCGGAATTAGGAACGAGAGTGACCGTCTTAGTTTGGCCAAGGTGGTTAACAAGCAAATTGACGGTCTGCAATTTGTGTTCGTCCATAAGGCGCACAACCTGCTCTGGCTTCTCTATTTCTACGCCCTCGACAGCCAAAATTATGTCACCTTTCTCCAGACCGGCAGTTGCAGCAGTGGAAACATTGCTAGAGAGGTCCGCCAGGTAGACATCTTTAACAGCAATATCAGGTACGCCTTTCATAACAAAAAGCAAGAAAAAGAGCACAACTGGAACCAGCAAATTCATCGCCGGACCCGCTGCTAAAGTAGCAGCACGCCCAGCGAATGAAGCGTGAGCAAAAGACTGATCCTCGGGTTTTATAAAGCCACCCAGAGGAAAAGGTCTGAGCTGAAACTCAGTGCCAAAAGCCCGTCCCATTACTTTTACTTGATTGGCACTACCTAAACCAACCGAAAAAACTGGTACATCGATACCTGCTATACGAGCAACTATCCAGTGCCCAAACTCATGCAATGTAATCAAGGCACTGAGTATTAGTAAGGTGGAGACCAGACCAAATATCTTGGCAGAGATAATTGACGCCAGCAACACAACTGCAATTATGCTCACTGAAGTTGGAGGACGTTTGCCCTCGTAGAAACCAAACTTATTCATGATTCGCTCCTCTAACAAGTTCGATGGCATTGACCCGGCTCCATAGCTTGAAACAGCCGTACCACAGAGAGGCGTAGAGCAGCAGCATCAAAGCGAAAACAAATAGCGTTTTCGACTGAGCCATTGTGTCCCAAAGTCCATGCACAAACATCGAACTAGCCAAACCAGTGCAGAGCACAACATAGCGTTGTGGCGATGGCAAGAATCTAGAAATGCCAAAAGCGGCCCCCCAGATAGCGCCGTAGAGAGCATGAATTGGCACTCGAATAAAAGTACCAAGCAGAAAAGCCTGGAGCCCACCTTGAGCGTCTAACAAGAACAGGTTGTGGAAAAAGTTCTCGTAGACAGCAAAACCCAGCGCAGCAGCGCAGCCCAGCACAATACCATCGGCCGGCCGAACGACAGAATGAGGTGCTAAATACTTAACCACGATGAAAACAGCCGAGAACTTCAAGAGTTCTTCAACAACCCCAGCGCGCAAAATAAAATAGGTGAGCATGTCACCATTGGCCAAAGCACCGAAGAAATCATTGAATGCCTCGCCAAAAAAGACAAATACAGGTGCCACCAAAACAGCAACACTCATACAAAGCGCGATTGTTATTAGCTGCGAACGACTGTATTCAGCTGCGTCTTCTGATTGAGCGAAGCTTAACAGAGTATTTGTCTTGCTCCAGCGCAACAGTACCCACTGCCATGCAAGGGGAACACTGACAGCAAGCAGGCCAAGAAAAAGGCCAATCTTGAAAAGGTTGACAGCGACTAATATAAGCGCTCCGCCAAAGACGACGTAGCGCGCTTCTATGGTAGAAGCAGAAAAATTGAGGTTCATAAAATTCTCCTCTTGCCCCGAGGGGCAAGAATAAACATGTTGCAAACACTGCCAGCAATTAGCTAGCAGACAATTCCCAACGCCCTTCTCCCAACAAAGTCAGAGACTGTTGATGGAAAGCGTCTAACGAGGGACGATGGCCAACCGAAACGTAAGTAGCACCGCTGGCTTGCAGAGTGCGATAGAGCAATTCCTCATCAGCCAATCCAAGAGCGCTTGTAGCTTCATCGAGGAAAACATACTTCGGCTTAGCCAGCAAAAAACGAGCAAAAGCCAAACGCTGCTGCTCACCAGGTGACAGTTCACTACTCCAAGGTCGAACAACCGCTTGGTCGCTTAGCTCCCCATCAGACTGGCCTTCACCAGGAAAGCCATCAAGACCACCAGGATAGCGAGTAGCGAGGAATCCGACATTGGCCTGTTTAAGAGCGGCAATCAAATCATCGTCAGAAAGATCGCTGCGCACGTGAGGATAGAGCAGCTGGTCGCGTAAACTACCCAAACTCATGTATGGAGCTTGAGAAAGGAACATGACCGAACCCATTACCGAGCCAAGCTGAGGACGAGTTATCGTACCCGCACCAGCACGCCAGAGACCAGCCATAGCACGCAAAATAGAGCTTTTGCCAACCCCACTTGGTCCTTTAATAATAATGCCAGTGCCGCTTGGTACCTCTAACGACAGACCTTCTACCAACAACCGTTTGTAATCAGGGGTTCTCACCGTTACTGAATCAAGGGCAATTTTATCAGCAAAAGTGGTGACGATAGCAGTATGACCCGCGCTGTCAGCCAAGTCTTCAGAATTTACAGCATCCAAGAGACCAGTAACACGCTTGACGTTGGCAGCAAAAGTACTGATTGTGCCGATTTGCGAGACGAACAGCGAAAGAGCTGCTAGCACCTGCCCAAAGGCCATGTTGGCCTGGGTAAAAGCACCAATCTGCAAATCACCGCGCAAATAGACAGGTAAAATTACAGCAAAAGGAACTATTGCCACAAAGTAGTCAAACCAGGTGGTAAACAGACTGACTTGGCGCTGGTAGCCAATCAAACTCATGTTGTTTTTAATGGCAGCATGAAAGCGCTTTAAAAGCTGCTTCCACTCGGCCTGTTCACCCTGGTAAAAAGCAATGGGCTCAACATTGTTGCGCACATTAATCAAACCAAAGCGATAGTCTGCTTCTAAGCGGGTTTGATTGTATTTTAGGCTAATCAACTTCACAGACAACCAAATCGAAATCAAGCTACCAAAAGTAGCGTATAAAATCGAAATCGCAGTCAGTGAGACAGACAAGCCCCAGAGAATCTGAGTAAAGAAAAAGAGAGTGACAATGGCATCAAGCAGAGATAGAACCAGAGTAACTGCCCCGGTAACAAAGCCATCAACGTCGTTAGCGATACGTTCGTCCGGGTTCTCTACCAGTGAAGAACTAGCGATGCGGTAATAATTGCGGTTGCTGAAATACTGTTTGAGAATGTCCTCAGTCAACCACTGCCGCCAAACAATGCCGAGCAAACTGCGCAGCCAAGCATAAAAAACCACTACTGGAGCGGCAAAGATAAAAATCTTAGCCAAGATCCAAAGATTACTCCAGGCAACATCGGCCAAGCTGCCGTCTTTAGCCGCATCAGGTAAAGCGTTTTGAAAATTACCATAGGCTCCATTGATCATGGCATTCATTTTGCTCACGCCAATCAAAAAGGCCACAAGCAAAACAACTAGGGTCCATGCTTTTATGCGGGTTTGCACTGCAAACTTAAAGCCAATCAGCGGAATAGTGACCTCTGATTTTTCGCGGGAACAAAAGAATGGTTTGGCCAGCGCTAATACACTGAGCCAAAGAGACGAGCTAAAAATGCTCGTTCTGTTTTCGGTTTCCATAGGATGCTTCCAAATTGTGACTAGAACTGAACTGTTCTAGTGTTCATTGATGAAAGGAAATTTCGGCGACAAAAAGCGTCGCCGAAATAGCCATGCTCTGATTTGACTAGCAGACCTATCCTGCCAAATCGATTTCGACCTCTGCACCGTTTTCATCAGTGCCAGTGGCAACCACCTCAAAATCATCACCTTGCTTAGACTGACTCAATGTCAATTTCAGATTGCCATCAACGACTTCGACTTCGACGACGAACACCGGTAAACGATCGCCAACTTCAAGACTGTCGAGCATAGAATCTCTCTCATAGCGAGTTTCACCGTCCATACGCATTGCGTGCAACAGACCCGAAACATGCCAACCAGAAAGCTCCATGAAGACCCCGTATTCTTTCTTGCTAGTAACAACGCCGATGATTTCTTCATTCAAGGGGATGTACTGCATGACCTGGGCATTGTGCACAGTCTTTTCACTAAGAGACAGTCTTGTCAGCCGTCCTTCTTTCTTAATTTCCAACACTTCAACAAAAACCTCAGCACCGACCTCAAGCGAACGAAGTCTGGCGTTGCGCAAGTCGGCACTGTTACCAGTCAACTGCGATACGTGCACGAGGCCAACGTGCCGTTCACCGGCAAGGGCGACCAAAACACCGAACTCGGTTTTTTTAGTGACTGTGCCTGTATAGATTTGATTTTTAGTAATACTCATGATTGTGCTCCAAAAGCGAAGGCCCTAGAAACAGGGCGAAAAGGGTTGTGATGAATCAAGAGCCTGTTTAGCCAGAAAGAGGCAGTAACAACAGACATGATTCGTAGATTTATTCGCTTACTAATAACTCACGGTTCTCAGCAGAGCCTGTACGAAACGCCAATAGGCGAGGACAAAAGCTGTAATTAGCACTTTGATATTTTGACAGGTGTGCTTTATAAACTCTGAGAGAAGGAAGTTGAACGAATACAAGAACGATACGAAAAGAGCAGTTCTACTTACAACTACATTTATCGAATTAGTTTATATAAGGCGTCCGAAAAGCGCTATTTTAGGGCACTTACAAATACTCACATCTAAGAAAGCTACAAAACACGATCCACTTGCGTCACCACTAAAGAGACAGTTGCAGCTAGAGTCCGGCATCGGCAACGCCTACATGCCTTCCGGAATGGGCATTAGGAAATTCTACTATTCTGAACTTGGCCTCATTTCTCTCTTTGTAGAAATGACCCTGTTGGTATTTACTTAATAAGATAACTGGCGCAGTCACGGGCTGAGGATCGATAGTTGATTGAGACTCAAAGTCGTTGAAAAAAACAGGCTGCTCTAGCCCATCAAGCACTACTCCACCCTTAACGTCATCAAAATAGACCAATGGCTCTCCACTCTCGCCCGCTTTCATCATCGTCCGGCTACGCATGGCATAGGTGTAATAGGACATCGCCCGTCCATCAAACGGCATAAAGTTGGGATAGTCTAAGGTGACGCCACTCAGGTCAAATTTCTTAAGCAGGCCGGGTCCTTGCACTTCAAGGCGGCTATAAGATCTAGTGCCGAAATCGCAATAACACCTAATGCGATACCAGACATCAGGCTTAATCTCTTCACCAAGAGACAATATCTTCCATTTGCGATCTTTGCTAGGGATACCGCGCATAGTTTCAGCTGTGCCTTCGGCAATCCAAACAGAACCATTACGCTGCAAACCAATAAAAGACATCCAGTCACCGCCTTTGACATAGCGAGGTGCCTTGATCCCTTCAATAAACTCCTGATCAACTCCAAAAATTACGTCAGAGGGGAAATCTGGCCTAATCATAAACTGAGTCTCGACAAATGAAATGCCAGGCTTTTGCAGAAAACGCTGAATCACTTCACCTTTGTAGATCAGAGCAACTGCGCAACTCAACCTCGATTGGAAGGCCAGAGCAAATCCGATGGCAAGAACCAAGCAAATACCAATGCTAATTCCGCGCACTCTGTTACGGAGCCCCCAAACAGCGCCAGTACCGCTCAATCCTGTCAACCCCTACTGCTCATTCGACCTAAAGTTGCCACATCGGCAATAATTTACCACTAGTTGAAGAGCAAGTGATAATTTCACTTGCTCTTCAAATTGCTCTGATTATATGACTGTCTTTGAACCGACGATCAGGCTACTGCATGCCTGCGCCTGGTGCTCACTAAAGTGTCAGCGATCACGACATTTAACTGTTCGAAACGATCGAGTGAACTTAAGACAGGAACGGCTGGAATATCTTTGCTTTTGCTGCCAGAAAGAGAAGGAATGTGCGATGCCAGTTCAAGATAGCGGGAGTGATCAAGATCATGATTGCCATAATTGGCACGAACAAAATGAATTGGTCTATCGTAATTTGCATGAAGATGTGATTTCTTACGCCAATGAGCAGCAGCGAGACCTTCTTTGCTATCTTTATCTCCACAAATTATAATTTGCCCTGAAACCACACCCAATCTTTTGGCAATCAATTCGATGCCAGCAGAGCTTGGCTTAGCGAACGTAGACGGAATCGACATGTTGAGCAGTAGATGTTGCTTATTCACCTTCTCTTGCGCTGCCTCGATTCGTCGTCGAGCGCTTTTGATACAGTCGCGATAACCGCGCTGTCGCAATTTCGGATCTTCAGTGCGGATCGCCACTAAGCCGTGAACTAGCGGCAGTAGGCCCGTCAGTGAAAGTCGCTCAAGTGCTACCCATTCGGGTGAATCAGTCAATACAACGATTTTCAAGTCTTTGTGCTGACTGCGAATCTGTGCCAGAGTCTCGTGCACACCTTCATATACTTCTATCTTTTGATGAGCCGCTGCAAAAGACTGCCAGAACTGTTCTGACATCTCCTCTATCTTTTTATATGAGAGTGAGCGATGTAACTTCAAACGGCAAGCAATCTCTTCAACGGCAAATCCATACTCATGCAATGTTGTAGTTGTCGCCACTTCAGCAAAGAGATTATTGATTAAACTAGTCGGCGCCCGCATAGCACTGGCCAATTCGGCCGTAGCTCCAAGAATAAAATCGGCAAACCAGCGGCGAGTATCAGTAAGAGTATTGTCTAAATCTAGGAGCAGTATATTTTCATCGCTGGCATTTCTCAAAGCAGTTGTATTACTAGGTAGGCTAAAACTCTCTTCCCGGGCATCAATCAAACGAGCTTTTGGGCTGGTTGCACGATGGTTTCTTTGCATTTGCCGTTCCTCCAGAGTTTAGATTCATTCGCTCATTTCCAAGCCAAATCAGAGCAAATCTACCGACACTAGCCAAAGTGGCAGTGCCAAGATCTGACTATTGGCAGCAGAATTGCATCACGCACGAAGCCAAAAGCTTGCAAAAGCGTGATATCAAATGTGGTGCTCACTTCTTAGACCAACCTAATTATTGAACTCTAATGTGCTCTTGTCAACGGTAGAAAATTTTAACCTTTGGGTAATCACCAGTGATACCACCGAAAAGCGAGCATAGCGAGGATCAGTTCGCTTAAAACCCTCTTCTGCGGCTCATCTTAATAGACCTAGCAAGAAATCACAACTCGACTAATACAAGCAAAAACAGAACGCTTTTATCAAAGCAAAAGAGACAGCTATAGGCAAAAAAAATTTTGCCTATAGGGCGATTACTCGATAGGCCGGAAGATAATAAAGCTCATATCGTCAGCCCCAGCTTCAGGCTGAGGCTGTTTGAGAATACCCTTGCGAATTTGTTCTGGCTTAGGACCAGTCTTCTCTAAAAACTGCTGAAATGCCTGGACCTTACCATAGCCAAAGCGATCGAAAGCACCATCACTTGCCAATACAACGGTATCGCCCTTACCGAGTTTAATAACTTCATTGCCTCGAGGGAAACTGCCATACATGTCGGTACCCAAACCTAAACCACCCACTTCGGCATCAAGTTGCTTCACTACACCATTAGAACGAACGACAAAAGCAAACTCAGAACTGGCTGTAGCGGTCTGCAACTTGCCAGTAATCGGATCATACTTAAGCATAGCCGCTGTAACTGACAGCTCATCTTTGGTACTTAATTTTTGATCGATCATAGCCAATATGTCGCTGGCACTTTTATTGCCTGTTTGAGGAAGCACTTTATCAATGGCAGCATGAACAGTAACAGCCTTCCGAGCGGCGTTTAGGCCGTGCCCCTCAACATCCATGGCGGCAATCAAAACCTCTCCATCCGCCGCTTTGGCAACTCTGATCAAATCACCACTGGCAGCCCCCTTAGCAGCTGGTTCTGTGTGGCTGATAAGCTCAATTCTACCGGCGGCTTGTTTCTGCAACACTACTGGGTTTTCCCAGCGATTTTGCAGGATGCGAATAGCTGTGCCACCGTCAGAATCAGCCCGGTTCAAGGCACCTTTAACAAGCTGAGCCGGAGGAGCAAAACGCGACGCTGCTAAAGAACCAAACTTCATACCAACAGCCCCAATACCGCTATCTACAATAAAGGAACCAAGACTATTTTTAGTAATATCGATATTACGCTCCAAATTAGCTTCGGAGTGCCAGGTGTCTTTCACCGCACTACCAAACTGAGTCCAGCGCTTTCCTGTGAATTCATCATAGGCGAACTTAGTAGCCATAGCGGTACCAACACCAGCAGCCACCAACCTTCCTGGGGCACCCAAACGACTAGCGGCACCCAGAGCTAAACCCGTGGCTAGCGATGTAGTAAGTTCAGGCAACTTATCTAGTGGATGCTTAGCAGTGTCAACCAGAGCGCGACCGACACCTAAGCCAATCATCTCGGCTTCTCTATACAATCTTTTAGATGTTTCCGGCAAAACATTATCAGGTTGCCCCTGGCTGTATGCTGAGTCATTAGATTGGCCCTTGAACTGCGGCATACTGCACTCGCGATATCTATACAGGCTACTTTATATGACTCCTGAAAGAATAAAACAGCCAAGTTGCCTCAGCTGCTTACTCTGCCACCCCCGTGGAACTTTGAATTTTATTGAGTTGAAGTCAGATGCAACTCACTCTATGACAATACATTCGCTGTGCATTTTTGGCAAGCATTATTTTCGCCACAGAACGGCCACAGTTCGGTCACAACAAGAATAGAGGCTACTTAAAGCCGCAGACTAAGCGAGCGGCGCAGCACCACAGGAGACACCAAGCTTCATACAAAGCTGGAGATAAAAGATCACTGGTGGTCACCGCCAGAAGCAACTACAACCGACGGAATATCCGTCGAAACTAGCTCAGGAAAACGCTCTCAAAGTTGTACAGACAGGCAGTAGAGCGCTCTTCAGTATTTACTGGCCCTTGCATGGACGCACTTGAGATTCGGCAACTGGGCAAGAACTTTCAGGCCTTCTGGGTTTACCTTGATACCAGCAATCTCTAGCTGTTCCAGATTCTTGCAGGTAGCAATCAAGCGACAATCTTCAGCAGAAAGAGATTGTCCATGGGAATTACTGATCATCAAATTCCTCAGCTCGACTGAGCCAGCCAGGGCCGTTAATAACAGAGAGAGCTGCGAACCATCGGTATATTCGAGCGCTTTCAGCCGCTTAAGACATTTAAGCTGGGCTAAACCACGACCTGATATGCGAGTGTGACCGACTGCTAGCTCAGTTATCCCGGCAAGTTTATCAATTGCTGCTATCTGCTTATCGGTAGCATTGCTACAGTAGCTAAGATCAAGCTTGCGCAAGCCGGAAAGGTGCCTGATGCAAACAAGCGCTTTCTCAATATCGCTATCATAACTCTCAGGTAGAGAAAACTCGCTGCTTGGGTCTCTCTTGGTCGGCTGAGGCATGGCCTGTTGAAACAACCAGACGCCATACAAGTCATCGGGCCGAAAGCGCTTGAAATATTCCAGGCGATCCATTAGCTGAGGTGAAGCATCAAAATACAGTTTGGCATCAACAGGAAATATTACAGTACCTTGAGCAGCAGAATGCTTACTGGTAGCAGCTCCTAAATGTATGCGCCCAAGAAATTCCTCGACAGGGAAATCAAACTGCTTGACCTCCTTACCGCCTGAATCTTTAACTACACGACTAAATGGCTGGGTCTTGTGGTTAGTGCTCACAGTAGAACTAGAGACGCTAGTCAAAGTGCTTTCTGAATGAGCAGCCGACTGACTGGCAACAAGTACTTTCTTTGAAGGCACAGTCGCAATCTTACCAACGGCACGATTTGGCTTCAGCTGCACCAGCATGACCACTAACGAGGCGAGCAACAATGTCGAAATAACGATGGTTGCAGCCGCGCAGCGAATGAGAATACTAGAGTGCTTGCGATGTTTTCTTGGCTCAATCTCAAGCCTCTGCGTGGTAAAAAGAGCAGCACGCTCTGGTTCGCGACCGGCCACAATTGCACGCAAGTCATCAGCGACTTTCTCAAGACTCTGATAGCGGTCCATCGGAGCTTTGGCTAATAAACTAGCCACAACCTCTTCAATAGAATCAGGAAAGCCTTTGCCCGAAGCGCTACTCAAAGTTGGCGCTTCCTGCGACTGATGCAACATCATCGTTCTAACAGGGTTTGCTCCCTTAAAGGGGGGATGACCAACCAGCGCCTCAAACAAGGTACAACCGAGCGAATAAATATCAGAACGAGCATCGATACGAGAGCCGATACACTGCTCTGGACTCATATAATATGGACTGCCGAAGACCTCGCCCATTGAGGTAAGGTGCTGATTATTGGGATCGCTTACACCAGACAACTTAGCAATGCCGAAATCAACAATCTTGATGGTTGCACCAGAACTATCTGGCTGGTTTAGCAGAATAATATTGCCCGGCTTAATGTCACGATGAATAATGCCTTTCTTGTGGGCATAAGCCAAACCGGAACAGACCTCAATGAACAGAGGAAGTGCCTGCATCAAAGAAAGAGTCTTCTCTCGCTTCAGGCGATCAGCCAAGGCCTCGCCATCTAGGAGGTCCATAACATAATAAGGCAGGCGATCTTCGTGTAAACCTAGATTATGAATACCAATGATATTAGGATGATTCATCCGAGCAATGGCCTGCGCTTCGACCTGCAGCCTGCGCCAGGCAATCTCAGTGACATGTTGAGCACTAAGGGTTTTCATGGCAAAAAGCTTCTGCAAAATACGGTGACGAACGCGGTAAACATAGCCCATTCCGCCTACGCCAAGCAGCGAAATAATCTCATAGTTCTCACCAACCAAATCAAGCGGTTTTAGCTTGCCGTCCATTAACTGTGGTGGTGCCGCAGTGATACCACTATCGGTGAGATCCAATACAGATCCGCTAGTAAACGCAGTGCTGTCTTGACTATCTAAAGATTGATAGCTGTGAGATTGATCGTTCTGATTCACTAATTTGCTGCCAAATGCTACCAAAGACTGTGCCTACAGAACGCCATGCGTTAACTGCAATCCACCACGCAGTTTAGAGCACTAATCACCAGACATATAAAAAGAAAACGCACAGTGATACGGACATTAACATTAGCCCAAAGTGTCTCACAACAATCATCTTCAAGCGTATTGATAGCAAACAATTTCTCCACTTATTCTTTAGGAGAATGGAAGGTCTGCAACCATGAATATTTCAAGGGGCAGCTCTATGCTGCAGCCACTCAGGAGTTTGATCTGCCTCGTAAAGTTTCGCCTTCCACCACCGCACATGTTCTGCTTGCTCGGCCCCTTTACGCTTGAACATCTCGAGATCTGCGGAGGTAATTATGTCTTTTTCTACTTTTGAGCCTAGAGTTCTATCAATGTTTTGAGTCTTGAGAAAATCGAAACTAGTCTGAATACCACGGGCAAACGCACCATCTAGAACGAGAGCTTTATCAGCTGTAGCATTTCGCTGGCGGTCGTTTAGATCTTGCCTTGTTAAACCCTCTTTTGATGGTGTGGCACTAAGAACATCCTCAGCCCACTGGATAGACAGCGCTGGTATGGTGCCATTCTCTTGTAATACTTCCGCGACCCTTCCTACATAAGCTGCATAGTCGCTTGGAGCCATTTTTGCTCTCGTAGCCTCTAGATCGCTCTTGAGGTTTTGATATGCTGCATCGGCGCCCTCAGTTAGATCTGCTTTCTTGACTGTTTTCTCTGCGACTTCACTAACATCTTGGGGCATGACAAACTCCTGCAGAATTGGATAACTATTGAAAAAATCCAGAGTAGATCGGCAACATTAATCGCTCCCGCTCACCCGGCTCTAGAATGAAGGCCGCACCAATACCTCGGGTCCTGCAATGGCGAAGCTGCTTCATGGTGAGCAGATTACCTATTCCTTGTGGCGAAGATGTGTCCGTCGGTTCATCAGCAACAAGAAAAAATCTTTAGTAATTATGGGGTAGTGCACTACGGCATATAAGAGCTAAAACGACAAGAAAAAAGAAGGTTTCACCATAGACATCTCCACAATCAGCAAGTCGCCACCTTCCCTGGTAGCAAACACTTGACTGATTTAGGTAAGCCTAATTAAGGAGAATTGAAAAAATCAGACCAAAGACACAGGTGACGAAGGCCATTTTTATACTGAGACGCACGTGAGCCACCCTAGCACCGCTGAGGAACAGTGAGAAGAGAATGAAGCCAATGAAACCACTGCCAAGCGTCTGTGTGACCAGTTGTGCATTGCCTGTAAGCTTTCCCAGCAAAGTAATACTAATGGCAAGAACCAGCGGCAGACCAAATATGTATAGTCGAGACTGAGCAGCCCAACTCTCGAAGACGGTGCGGCGGGAAGTGAATGTTCCAGCCCAGTCGCAAGGGAGAATTCTGCCTAGGCCAAAAATACTGCCTAAAAACAATACCAGTAAAAGAACGTCCATAATTGAAACCCTAGAAGTTGAAAAGAAAGACTAATGAAAAAAGCGAAAGCAGCTCTACTGAGCCGCAATCGACCAAGTCACTTTCAGTCCGGTTGGTGCAGTAAATGTGTAGGTGAGCACAACTCCTCGCAGGCCTTGAGCAATCACTTTGTCTACTAGCTTCAAGAGGTCAGGGTCATGATCCACTAGCCCATCGAGGTTGACTGCTACCCATTCATTCACCGGTAGCTCATCGTAGTGCTGTCGCAACCAGACACGACAAGGAAAGTCTTCTTCCTTACACTTATCGCCACTTTCATCAACCGACTGAACAGCAAAGTTAGAGCCTTGGGTACGGGCGTAAAACTCAGGCACAAAGCCTTGGGCTTCGGCCTGTTCAAAATATGGGGTGAGGCAGAAGCGATAGTCTTCACCACGGCGAAAAGGTGCAATCAGTTCCCTCTTCTCATCGGAAAGTAGCGCCGCATCTTCTCCCTTAAGCTCAGCCAATAACAAGACATCGCTCGCCACTAGACCCAATTCAAACTTAGCGTTCAAGGCAGCAACAATGGCGGCTTGTACGGGCTTATAGCGAGAGTAGAAGTAATTGGGACCAATTGTTTCTGCCAGAGCCAGAGCTTGTAAAAGGCGCTCACAGTCTTTAAACCATTTACTGCCATAAAAGGTCGGCAGCTCTTCACGGGTAAAGATGAATCCGCCCAAACGCAGGCGAAAAACACCGTATGGCTTACTAAACGAAATTACTACGGCAGCAATATTGGGATGAGATACATCAAAAACATGCTCGCGAGTCAAGCCAACATAGGCGAGGTCTAAAATGACATGGTGCCCATTATCAAGCAGACCGTTTATCAAATGGTCAGGCAATATATTGCCTTGACGAGCCGAGGGATTACTTATGAACCAATAGCCCGGCTCTATAAACTCCGGTACTTGCCGAACCTCATCATAGTCGTGCTCAATCACCTCCATACCTAAATTCTTAGCCTGCGCTCCGTAGCCCTCATACTCGCCTCTAAGCACATGAATTGCAGCAACACCCTGGGTGCGCAAGCGCACTAGCAGATGAAATATCCCCTCGGAGCTGCCTTGACCCGGGTACTTGAAAGCAAAGTGCTCGAGACCTGAAACGGTCCGAGAGTATGCTTGAACCACTCGGTCAATGATAGGCCGATGAATCATGTCTAAATCAAGCTTGCCCTCATCTGTGGCGGTAACTTCTAAGGGCGGCGTAACCAAGTTAGAAAGAATCTGACCGGCCTCGCTGGCCTCTGTAGACACACGAAAGAGAGCGGGATGGACAAAGGGAGCTACACGCTTCAAAACCTCTCTTGTATCGCTAAATAGATAGCTATAAACTGCTTTCATTGGCGCGAAGGCAGTTACTTCAAACTTTCTCATGGTCGCTCCCGTTTATTGATTTAATTGATGCTGTTGGGCCCGCTCAAAGGCATCTAGCGTGACACCTTCTTTTTGCCAGTCATCACTGACCCGGCCATCGGGCAAGAAGATCAGCTGCCGGCCGACATCTTCATTTTCATCGGCCTTAGTCAGCGAGTTGGTTAAGCAGACATTCTGGCCACCAACGTCATAGACACTGCCACCCCAGGGCAGGCGCTCTACCAAAGTGCCAGCAGTTTCAAGGTATGCTTGAATTTCAGCCTTAGCACTATCAGGCAAATAGTTAGCGGCAACGAAACTAGTAATTTCATCGTCACGACTAGAGTCAGGCTTGTTGACCGGACGAATCGTGAGCTGCTCCACTCTATTGCGCCGAGCAAAATCCATCATTTTTTGCAACTCGGCTGAGCTGTCAATTTGTCCGCGCAACATCACTACGGCCAGGCGCACGGCATAGCCGAAACTATGCAAGTGGGCAATCAACCCAGGCAAGTCAATGTATGCCTGACGATGGGGCAGGTAGGTCTGTCTATTGCGCTCAGCATCATAATGAACAACCGAAATAGCAATCAATTTCAAGCCATACTCACGCCACTGGCGCAGGTGCTGACTCGTCACAATTTTACGATCGGCGATGGGAATGCCGTTCGTTTGCAATTCCACCGACTTAAAGTCAAAGGCGCGCTGAATTTTTAAGTACTGCAAAACTTGCTCGGGCCAGAGAGTAGGCTCACCTTTTGAAGTGAGCAACAAGCTATCGCAGTGGTGGGTCTTAGCAAAAGCACAGACCTTAGCAAAGGCATTCAGGTCTGGCGCCTGCGCCTTACCGGTGACACCGTTCTCAGGGGTCATGCCGGCCACACAGAAAGGGCAGCGGGCATTGCAAGCCAGGCCACCAACAATAGGGGTCAAAAGTTTGAAGCGTTTTGTCATATGAAAACCTCTAGTGTTCAAAATTATTTTTGCAACGATAGTGCTGACGCACGAATCGCTAGGCTCAAAACTTGCTTAGTCTCACTGACAACGATGGTGTCGCCGCTGTTCAGCTTCTTAAGCAAAATCAAGTCAGAAATGGGGTCTTCCAAAAGCCTGGTAATAGCTCGACGCATAGGCCTAGCGCCGTATTGCAGGTCATAGCCCTCGAGCAGTAGAAACAATTTGGCATCTTCATCTAGCTCAAGGCCGATACCTTTAGGCAAGCGACTGACCAACTGTGCCAGAAGCAAATCTCTAACGGCGCCAACCTGCTCAAGCGACAGTGGCTTGAAGCAGACAATTTCATCAAGCCGATTGATCAATTCTGGAGAGAACAGCTCTTTGATCTCACCGTTCAAGGCTTCCAAATCAATTTCGTTCTTTTGCTTCAAAGCCTCTTGAATAAGACGAGCGCCCAAATTAGAAGTCATGATTACAATCGTGTTCTTAAAATCAACGGTACGACCCTGACCATCTGTAAGACGACCGGCGTCAAGCAACTGCAAGAGCAAATTGAAAACGTCAGGGTGAGCCTTCTCGACTTCATCGAGCAAAATTACAGAGTATGGCTTACGTCGCACAGCCTCGGTCAGCTTACCCCCTTCACCATAGCCAACATAGCCTGGGGGCGAGCCAATCAAGCGAGAGACAGAATGACGCTCCATATACTCAGACATATCTAGTCGAATCAAATCAGAATCAGAGTTGGAAAGAAACTGTTGCAGTGCCTTTGCCAGCTGAGTCTTGCCAACACCGGTGGGGCCGACAAACAAGAAAGCACCGTTCGGTCGATTGGGATCTTTCAGACCCGCTCTCCCACGCCGCACAGCACGCGCAAGAGCGCTAACCGCTTGCTCTTGAGCAACTACTACTTTGTGCAATTCAACTTCAAGATCTATCAAGCGCGCCAAGTCATCACTGTCTAGGGCCGACATTGGTATGCCCGTGTTAACACTAATGACTTCTTCTATCTGTCTAGCCTTAACGACCCGAGCGACCGGCTCAGCGACGGCTAATTCAGCCTGTATCACCACTCTGCTACAGGTTTCATCAAGCAGATCAATAGCCTTATCTGGTTGAAAACCCTCACTGACATAGCGGTCCGAAAGCCTGGCGGCCTCGACAAGCGCTTCGTCATCGATTGCGATACCGTGATAAATTTCGTACGCCGCCTTCAAGCCTCGCAAAATCTCAATAGTCTGCTCGACAGAAGGAGGATCAACTGGCACTTTGCGGAAACGCCGAGCCAGAGCAGCATCTTTATTTTCAATACTTTGGCGATATTCACTTATTGTCGTAGCACCAATGATGCTAATTTCTCCTCGAACCAGACTGGGCTTCAGAGCGTTAGCTGCATCCATCGAACCACTAGCGGCGCCAGCGCCTACT
Organism: Cyanobacteriota bacterium erpe_2018_sw_21hr_WHONDRS-SW48-000092_B_bin.40; assembly: GCA_030917395.1. GTDB lineage: Bacteria > Cyanobacteriota > Vampirovibrionia > Obscuribacterales > Obscuribacteraceae. The sequence continues at coordinate 9,120 of JAUPUU010000268.1, read as the reverse complement.
AGCGTATGCAATTCATCAAGAAAGAGAATTATATTTCCGGCTTTCTTCACTTCGGCAATAACATTTTGCAAGCGATCTTCAAAGGCACCACGGCTACAAGTACCGGCCAGAAGGCCCGTTAAATCAAGCTGTAGCAAGCGCTTACCACGCAAGCGTGCCGGCACTTGCCCTTTCTCAATTAGCTGGGCGATACCCTCGACAATTGCTGTTTTGCCGACACCAGCCTCACCAATTAGCACCGGATTATTCTTGCTTTTACGACACAAAATCTGCACTACTCTAGCCACCTCTGCACTTCTTCCAATCATGGGAGCGAGCTTGTTCGCTTTTGCCAAAGCAGTAAGATCTACGGTAAAGCGCTGCAAGGCTGAGCCGCAGCTTTTGCTATCACAAGCAGCGGCAGAATTACCTTTAGCATCGAGTGGTTCAAGGCCTCTAGCGACAGCGGATGTGTCAGTGTTGGCCGCTAAGTTATTTTCTGTCTGTGCTGCTAGCTCAGCACTTAAGTCGGCCTCAATAGCATCAAGCTGCCGGGAAGCTACAGAATGAACTAGCAATGCGTCTCGCAACTTCTCATTTTGGCGCAACAATGTAAGCACTAGAAATTCAGTCGAAAGAGTGCCTAGTTGCTTTTCATTAGAATACTGGGAGGCGCCGTTGAGGGCTTCAACCAGATCGCCAGTCATCAGGGCAGTTAGTCCTGGGAGCTTAAACTCGTACAATTGACCATTGACGGCCCTTTTGTTGTGAGCCAGGCGCAAGCGCTGCTCATCAACCTGGTTTTCGAAGAAAATTCTAGCGCTAACACTATTACCCTCAAGTAAAATTCCAACCAGAAGAAAGAGCGGATTAATATCTGCTCTTCCTAATTTCCGAACTTCTACATCAGCAATCTTCAACGCTCGTTGAAGTGACTGGTCAATTTCCATCATTGGGAAAATCCTTCACAGGCAAGGCCCATGAGCCTATAGTTGAACCTTCTTGTTCAGCTAAATTAATTGATCAAACTGCCGAGTAAGAATGGTCGGCGGACGTAAGAAGAAAAGAATTTCGTGGTCAAGAGTATCGCTGACGCCATCACTGGTTTTTCCGGTTTCGATATTCAACCAGCGAATCAGCTGCCAGACGGCGAGACCCGATAGATATTCGGCAGTTGGCCCCACTGAAATGGTGCTACCGCAAGCCGAAACTTCTGCCACGTCATCGTCATACAGTGTCTCTTCCCAACCTTTAACCTGTGCACTGCGCGTAGGATTAACGACATAAACGCGCCCTTGATCAACCCCCATTCGAGTTTCAATCATGAGCTTGGTTGCTACTTTGTAGCGTATGGCCTTTTTCCAAATTTCTTGACGCGATGACATTGTGTCAGTGAGTAGAAAAACCACATCACCCAGCTTCTGGCTGCCATCAACGCGTTCGTTATAGATAGTTATCTCAAGACCAGTATGAGCTTTCACTATGTCGCGCAAAGCCTCTACTTTAGGGCGACCAATATCAACCTGACTGAAGACTTGGTTAGCTATGTTATGAGCCTCAACCACGTCAAAATCGAAAACGTGTATGTTTTCTAGACCAAGCTTAGCCAGGGCCAAGACGATGCGCGAGCCGCTGGCACCGGCGCCAATAACGTCAATGCGACGTTTGCCGAAAGCGTCAGGTGAAAATACATCCACGTGACGAGTGGTATCAATGTTGTTCATAGGTAATTTATTCCTGCTTAGTTGAAAAGATCAGAGCAAATGTCTCGCATCCACTGCGGCCACCAGCTCGACTTAGCCTTTTGGGGCTGGTCGCCGACATTCGGTTCAGGAGAAGCGCGATACTGAAACGGTGCCGGACTAAATTGTTGAAAGTTCGCCTCTGGTTCTTTACCAGCCCTTGCCAGCTCCAACTCTTCAGCGGAAGCTTCACCCGCTGCAGGCTTCGAATCTCCAGAAGCGGAAAAGATCGAGAACAAGCTACCGAAACCGCCGAAGCTATAGACTCGGTCTAGAACTTTGGCAAAAAATTCAGCTTCGATTTGCGCTCGCAATTCAGCACTGGGCACAAGCAACGGCGACAAACCCATACGTTCATACTTGCGGACCCGTTCGGCGACAACATCAGCCGGTACAACAGATTCAGCTGGCTGCTCGGGTACTAGAGGTTTAGGGTCATAACGATAATCACGAAATTGACCAGCAAAAGCAGAGCCCCCTTTAGGTGTGAGATCGTTACCAGTGGCTAAATCAATCACGCACCAGTTAACGTCGCACACAGCAAAGCCGATATCAAAAAAATAGACTGTGAATTCAGCTCTACCAAGCTTGTTAAAAATACCGCGCACGTACCAATCGAGATTTTCATCGCGAAAGCGCAGCATAGTGCTCTCATCTGTACCGGATGGGCTAGTGCCCATACGCACGTGAGAGTGGCCCCAGAAGCGCATTTTATTGAGGAGGTCGAAACCTTCGTCACCCCGCAATAGCAATTCGTCGGCCAACTTGCTACAGCCTTCTACCGAAAGTTCAGTTTCAACGGCAGTAACTTCTTGCTCAAGAAGAAAAGTCTCTTCTATCAAGAAACGGTTGTTTTCAAGGCGGGTGACTGCGCCCATCCAGCCCACTTCTTTGTCGGCGATTTCGACATACAGAAGCATTTGTTGATATGCCTTGGGGGTAAGAATCACCAAAGGCCTGTTTCTGGCTACCAACTGAGCTCTTGGCTGAAATGCATGGGCTTTAAACGGTGATTCGTTAAAAGCAGGAAACGATCGCACTGGCCGGACAGTTTCTTCTACGTTCTCTCTTGCAGCAACAGTTGTGGGATCAGGTTGTTTTTCTTGGTTTGTTTGTTCGGGCTCTGTCATAAAGTCTGTGTAGGTTTTTGATTGTGGTTTCACTTCGACGCGAAAGTCGAAGCAGCGTGGGGCCAGCGGAGCAAATACTTGCCCATAGCATCATCGTGAGCAGTCTCAAGAAACTGCAGCACGACTTCAATAGCAGTGGCATACTCCATCTGAGCCACTAGCTCAATTAACGACTCTAAAATTTCATCAGGACATATTCTGCCGTCGCCATAAACATAGGGCGCCTGCATCTCTCCCCGACCAGCACTGACGGCTCCGGCTAAGTTGTAGCAAGCTAAGAAATTACCAGTGGGCTCCGAAATATTGATTACGATCAAAAACTTACCAAGCTCATGCACACTATTGCTAAATGAGCCTGTCGCCTGCAATGCTCTGGTGTATATCAATAATTGTCCAGGACAAAAACGCACAGCTTCTACTTGAGGGATAGCCAGAAGCTGTCGATACTGTTCTTTGAAGCGCAGCAAGAGCTTATCTATCTCAGGCTTTTCATAGTGCACCTGAGTAAGACTGGCACCACGCATGTAAGCAACAAGAGCAGTGGCCAAGCTCTTCTGGGCGGCATCAAAGCTTGACTGCGCCTCTTTGGCAACATGCTTGTAGCGCACCTCTGCCAACTTAATGTAGTTAGCCCGGGAGCGGCCTTGAGCTGAGTCAGCACTGTAAGGCAGGCTTGGCCTAGAGACCGTCACTTCTTCCTTCACGGCAAAAGTGAAGCTGGCCTCGAAAACATCTTCCCACTCAGTGTTCTTGGTTTCAAAATTGCTCGCCCCTATAATTCGGCCAATCAGTGTTATGTCTTCATTGACTAAAATCGCTGGTGATTCCCACTCAAACCAGTCGATACCAGCTTGATTGAGCTTGTCTAAAATTTGAATAGACGGGTCTTTAATGATGTATCCAGCCACGGCTAACCCCCTATTAAGTTGGCACGAGGCCATCTGTCGATATTTTTGCCCCAGGTATCATCGGTATTGGCAGCTTCAACAAAGGCAATGGCAGCCTCAACGGCAGCGGCATATTGGCGCTCTGCCAGAAGCTTTGAAAACACCTCTTTCATATTGCCTAAGCAAGCTTTCCCTTCGGCATCTACATGGGGTGCATTCATACCGCCTGGCCTAGAAAAAGTTGCCTGATTGAGCCAGCGCAGTCCATCGGAACTGGCAGCGGGAATGACAATTTTGAAATTGCCAATCATATGATTGACGTTGCTACGTGTATCTTTGCAATAGAGAGTTTTTGTCATCACCACTACCTGGTTATCTTTGACAGTGACGTCAACTATTTTTGGGATAGCCATAATGGCATCGAACTCTTCACCTAAACCCATCCAGGGAGCTGCCATCTGCTCGTGCATAGATCGTTGTGAGGCAATCGCCGCTCTAAGACTGCTGGCAAAAGACTCAGCGTCATTGCGAAGCTGATTTATAGAGGGAGGTGACTTTTCCTCAAGTAATTTGAACTGTCTGGTACACTCCCAGGCAAACATTTCCTCTAGCACGGCCTCCCGCGCACCCGGCGCACTCAGTTGCAAGAGCAGCTTACGTGCTTCTATGAGGAAACTAGCCCAGAGCAAAGCCTCCTCGCTTGTGCCTGACTGAATCAACTCCGAATACACATAAACAACTCGACCGACCAACTCACCAACGGCATGACCCTCTGGTGTAATAATCGGCACCCCCAATGGCGATGGCGAGAATACAGTTGTCTTCTTTGGAGCTGGCGAATTCCAATAATAATCAGGCATCTTCACTCGTCTAGTTTCCAGTGGTGCACTGAAGAACTTAATCACCAGATCGTCATCTGCTGCTGCACCAGCCAAAGCCGCCGCACTAATCGAACCACGGCAATTAACAATAGTTAGCTGCGTACGGCAAAAAGAGCCGAGAACTTGTTGGGCCAACTTAACCAGAATCGCCTGCCCTCTAATCTGCCGATGACCGTCACTAAAACCAGAAATCTTTACTGGTATCTTGCTAGTCGGTACAGCTTCGTCAAACCCCAGCGCCTGCATTGCTTGACCGGAAAAATCGGCCAACCCTTCCTTGCTGATATAAGCTTGAATCTCTTGCTCTATACGAACTTCACGGACAAAGCAAGCCAAACAATTAGCTAACAGTGCCAAGTAATGATCTTCACCCTTGCGAGCAAAACGGCGCTTCAATCGCTCAAACCAGTCAATATCGCGGCAGGCAGTAGCCAGCACATCAAAAAGGAAATGAAGCTGATTGCCCTGCAACTGACAGGGGCTAAAACTATTTGAGAAATCGACATAAGGTAGAGCCTGAGGGTCAGGATCGCGAGCTTTTAGAGTTGCTCTAGTTGCAACAGACCAAACGCTGGCCGGGACGGTTGAGCGCCATCCTTCTTGATTAATACCAGGCGCCAAAAACAAGTGAAACTTGCCGTTGTCTTCAACTTCAGGAGCGCCGCATCCGCTGCCATAAACTACAATTTCTTGCTTTACTATGGGCCAAAGAAGATTGCTAACAACCGCAGCTATGCGTTCTTCTCTAACGGGAAAGTGGCCGCGAAAACTTAGTCTTTTCAATAGAAGCCGTCTTTCTGGAGCAACAATCGAATAAATCACTCGATAGAGAACATCCGACTCTTTCAGGGTCTCATGAACTTGTGCTTCTAGCACTTGCAGACTTTGCTGAAAGTCATGAAATCTGACAGAAACGCCGGTTTGCCCCGCTACGTTAGCTGCTTCATAGACTATGTCAGCGTCATCAAGTTTCTGACACTGTTGCGGGCTGAGACTGGCAAAGAAGTACTTTTTGCGCCGGTTGTGCTTTTGTGCAATCACTTTGGCCTGTATCAGTGCTATCAAAATTGCCACAAGAACAATAAGGATGAGCCACCAATAGGTCATTAGTTTCAATAGAATTACCATTTTTTTGACCATGTATGGGTTAAAGGAAAAAAAGCCATCCAGAGCAAAATGCTCTGGATAGCTCAAGGAAATTACCAGCCCCGAACTAAGAGCCGTATCAGCCTATTTCAGCTCCGATTTCCTTTTACTGGTTTCAACAGCAAAATGGTCAAACTAGACACTCCTGCTGGTAGCCGAGTGTCTAAAGCAGCAGGGGCACCATTCATGCGAAACTGGTAGCCGGAGGCATTAATAGAAGCCGCATTCACTACATCACCAACATTTGAGTTAGCATCAACCAATACTTTCTGCATATTGCCGAAAACACCGATGTTTACAGATACGGTTTCAGCAGCTGGCGCCGCTGGAACTGGGCTAGAGGCAATGTCTAAAACGGCATTGGGTTTGGTCAACTGAACATTAGTTACAGGGCCGGTATTTTCGTTATTTTGATTGTTAGTTTCTGTGGTCATTATGATTCTCGAATTGTATTGCGCTGCAAATTGAAAACCACTGGAATTGCAGCCTTGCCAGTGGATATAAATTGATTTATTTGTATTTTGCTTTTGTCTATTTATGTTTGCGCCAAGCCTGCCTTACAGGCTAAAGCGCTTTAAGTTTGCTCGGTTTTCCCAGCGCCAGCAAAGATAGCTTAGAGCGTTTCTCGAAGACTTTGCCTGCGCCAACTCATTTTCAAAAGCGCGTTTGTCTTTGATAAATTGGCGTGTGTGCTTGTGCTGACTGACAGAACTCTCACTCAAATCGAAGGTATCAAAGCGATTTCCTCTACCATCAGCTATGCGGTAGGCGATGCCTTCTTCAACCGCTCTCACCAGCTGCTCTAAAGATTCTGCCGCTGCTACAGCACCACTATGACGATTGCCAGCCCCAGCAGACAAAAGATGGTCATCGAGACAATGCTTATAGCCAGTGGGGGCACGCTCATCAAGATACAAATTCAGAGCATGGGTCTCTTCACCAGTGGACCTAACATGAGGTCTTCTCTCGGGGTCTTTTGTGCGAGCATGAATATGCAATAGACCTTCACCATAGCTGTAGTAGCTACTGTGGTTGTTGGTTATGCTGCCAAATACCTGAGTAAATGCAGCCATAATCAACAAACAATCTTCCGGTGCTTTGGCATAGACTTTGAACAAGCCAGCTAGCAAAAGAATATTGCGATCGAAAAAAGCCTGAAAGAAATTGGCAAACGCCACCCGCTCGTATTCAGACAGAACTTGTGTTTCAGCGTAATGCCTTACCACAGACGAAAGAAATTGATCAATTTGTGCTGTAGTAGCTACTCTATTTCCCATGATTGTGCCTCTTGTTGTGAGTATTCACCGCAAGATTGCGCTCATACCAGACCAGCCAAGTGACTAGTGACTGGCGCAAAATTGCAGGTGTTTTGAAGGAATGAAGCGGGGCAACCAGCCAGTTAGCTGATTGCCTCGCCATTTAAACGGTTACAGACTGAGACTAAGCTCCAAATACCCGGGCAATCTGAGCAGTGACAACTTGCCAGGTGCGGGCTATAGCTGCCAAAACGGGCTGCAGAATAACTAGCAAGAATCTAAACTGCCGAGCAACACTGGCCCAAAGCGCCTTGTAGACAGTCCACAAAGCTTCGAAGGCCTGATTGAAGAACGGAGCCAAAGCAGGGGTAATAGGTGTAAACAACTTAGAGAATTGCAGGTACAACAATGGTGCAAATACTCCACCTACCAACCCGGCAGCGCTCAAACCCAACAACACAGCAGCAGTTAAGCTGCCACTCAATTCATTAACATAGTAACCAACCGTGGCTAAGGTGACTAAACCGCCTACAGAGGCCAAAGTAGTGGCACTATAGTATGAAAACAAACGGCCCAGAAGAACAAAGCCATTGATTGAGACAAAGGCAATAATTGCCGCATCGACGTAGAAATTGCTAGTCAATTTGGCCGACACCACAGGCAGTGCTTGCAACAGAGCAATCACCAAAATCACCAGGTTGAGCAAGTGACCGAAAAGCTTGGCAAATTCTGATCTGTCGTTGAAAGCCTCTTTGCGTTTTTCTGCCAACACCGCAAATGCAGCCACAATTTTGCTTGACAGTCTGCCATGCAGACTCTCTAGAGCATAGCCGACTGAACTTGACAGAGGGCGAGTCATAGCGCGAAAGGCAATGTAAAAGATGGGATAAAACACCAGCCCAGTGCTAAGCAAAGTAGCTACCGCCAGGCCAAAATTAAGGGCAGCAGAAGTAGTGGGTGCGGTTTGATAGGTGCCGTAAGAGGCGACCAAAATGGTGGCGATAGCCATCTCGCGGGTAGCTTGAGAGTGGCCAAAGTGTTTTTGGAAGCCTTCTGTGTAGCTATAAACCAGAGAGACTACAGCAATCAACCATGCCAACCAAAGTGCCAGACCAGTAGCAATGCTTAAGCTATAGAGAACCCAGGCAAAAGCAAAAGCCAAGCCAATATTGAGCAAATGCTGATAAAAGCGTTGGTAGTCTTTGTCGTCTTCATCGCCATAAGAAGAGTTGAGCAGTTGGCTCCAATAGTGCAATACTTTCTTCATAAAACCTCCCTGCAAGCCAACTACCAGCGCTGGCACCAAGTAGGTAATAGCGAACAAACTAGAAGCGGCGAAAGTAGCAACTTTTACTACTTCAGCTTGAGCGGCGACAAAAGGTACATATTCAACCAGCGCCCAAGAGCCTAACAAGCCATAGGCAACAACAGCCTGATAGGCTTTGCTATCGAAGAAAGGGCTGACAAGACTGACTAAGCCCAGAGCCAGGATAAAACCAGCGACTGCAGCAAAGGCTTGCAAACCGACAAAGCTAACTCCCAGTGTCAAAACCCAAGCATAGGTCAGATAGCCATAGTAAGAAACCGTGGCAAATAGGGCAATATAAAGCACTGTTTCAATAAAGCGAATACCTTTAGAGCGGCCACCATATTCATTTTGCAGTTGACTCCACAGTGCCATTGCTCCTGGAGCCCGCTGTACCATAGCGACAATCTGCTCTAGTGCTGGTAGCAAAACGTTCTTCCAAAGCTTTTCATAGGCGCGCCAAAGCTTCTCCCACAAATCCCAGACATGGCGCAAGACAAAGTAATACAAGCTTGACCAGACGTGGGTGTAGGTAAGGGTTGTTACCACCAAGAAAATCAGTAACCAGGTGGCACTGCCTAATCCATAGCTGAATGCTAGCCAATCAGCAGTCTGCCAGGCCGCCAGGAAGGCCAGAACAGCGCCGATCAATGCCACTGGTATCGTCCTTGACCAAGAGCCAGTGCTATAGGCGCGTTTACATAGCCACTCACCACTAATTTTTAGGGTGACTGGAATGAAGAATATGATGTTGAGGATGAACTGAAAAAAGCTCGTTTTTGGTGTTTCCATT
>JAUPUU010000005.1 GCA_030917395.1 Cyanobacteriota bacterium erpe_2018_sw_21hr_WHONDRS-SW48-000092_B_bin.40 | reverse complement strand
TCCGCTATATTCTGAATATATGGCCAATACCGAATTTTTGACTTTTCCCTTTATCCTGCCTTATACCCTAACGGGTATCGGTCCTTCGGAAGTGGCTTCCGCCTCATTTCCAATTCGGCGCGCTGCAACTGGTGTCAGTTTCAGAAGTAGAGTTCACTTTTTTCAGTAGTAGAGTTCACGACTCTTAGCTGATGCTGCCTGTTGCTTTCGGATAGCCTTCCAGCGTTCGCTCTCCCGATTGATGAAGGTGACCCCTTCTGTGCCAGTGGGAAATATGTGCTCTTTTTCTATTTGATCGATTGCAGTCGCTACCAGTTTTGCGCAACGCAAGTCAAATTCGAACAACTCACCAAATTCTCTCGGTAAATATTCAGCCTTGCCCCATATCTCTCGCTGCCAATTCCATCGCTCAGTGTTTTGAACATCCACACTATGCTCTAGCTCTTGGAAAATCGCCGACAGAAGCCGGTACCACTGCTCATCACCAATTATCTCACCAGGCAATTCCACAAACCCTTCTAAGAGCGCTGAATGGTTTCGACTGTCCTGTCTAGATACCAAGGCTGGAGCTGCCGCCGAGTGCTCTCTTAACCAGATTATTGTTGTACCCTCTACTTCCGCTGGCTCAAGCAGTATTTGATGTATCGGGCACGAAAGTACTACGCCCAGCCTCCAGGCAAGCATTACACCCGCGTTTGGATAATCGCCTAAACATTCACGACACGCTGTAAACCTGGCCCCTCCCTCCCGGCGAATCCATCTAATCTCTCCAGGCCTACCGTTTCGACGCTTAGGTTTCTCCCACAGTACTGAGAGAAATCGAGGCTCTCCACGAGCCAAAGGCAATTTCCTCAGTAATCGCTTTGGAAATGCTCCTGCAAATGTCGTTACGCGCACGGCTGCGACTGAAACACCTGTGCGCTCACTTATTATTCTTATCAATGCGCCTGGTGCCTTCACATCCACATGGCTTGCCTTTAATCCTTCGAAACCAAGGCTCTTGAGTAATTCGTCAACACTCACTCCATAGTTCATTCCAATTCGCCTCAGCCACGAAGACAGGCGCTCTCCTTCTATCAGCTCTGGATGCATTGGCCATCGCATCACATTCAAGACCTTTCAAAATCTCGCCGACGTTCCCGAGGCGATTGATACTTTGCCAATTTCAAAGTTCGCTGATTAATGCACTCCTCACCTGTGTTCACCGCCTCTATCGCAGCTGCAGTCAAGAGCCTGGTAATCTCTCCTATTGTTCCTCCGGTCCTCTCCAATATGTATTTCGACATCTCATTCGTCGCAATAGCCGATGGCTGCTTCAACGGTAATACGGTAGAAAAGCTCTCCAACAATGCCAGAAGCTCTTCCCCCTCTTCCCAACGCGGCAATGTCAGTGGCTCAAAGCGATTCTCCAACTGATCATCCGTGCTGATCGCCAGATATGCTTCTCTGGTTCCAACTCCAACTATCGGAATTCTCAACTCATTGCCAAGAAATCTGAGTAAATTCAACAACGCCCGACGCACATGTAAAGCACCTGCCAGAATATTGTGCACCTCATCGATGATCAATATTTGCGCTTGCACTGTACGCAAAATCTTTAGCGCCAGCTGCTCAAGATCTACAATTCTCATTCGTGGACTAATCGGAGCCCCTAAACCAGCTAAAATCATTGCATAAAATCTAGCTACTGACGGCTCACAAGGCATCTGCACCACTACTACGGAGATCAGCTCGTGATCACATCCTTTGCGTGTTGTGATAGTGTGATCCTTCCTGAATTTCTCAATTATCATGGTCTTGCCATTATTGGTCGGACCAATAAGCAGAACGTTAGGCATTCTTTGCTTTCTTGGCCATTTCAATAGCCCATCCAGACGCTCAATTGCCTCTTGAGCGCGTGTATAGGCTATCCAGCGATCGCTGCAAATGCTTTGTATGCGCTCTCGATTGCTGAGCACTGCAATCTTCTGGGAACCCTCTGTAAGATGCTCTAAACCAGCAAATCGGTTCTTCATTGATTTCACCATTCCTCAACTTCAAATGGCACGACTTTTTCCTTTACCATGCTCTTCCCTTCAGACAAATGACTCTTATCGGAATGAGTGAGATCTGACCATTCCTCAACCTCAAATGCCTTTACTCTGTTCCTTTCTCCTGTGTGATCTTTCGGCACCACAAGCTCAATTTCCTGGCTTTTACTAGCTAAATGACTCCTACGGCTCTTATCCCGCCGTGCACGCTTAGAGTCATTTGCCGCTTTCTCACTAAGCTCGCGCATCTGGTCAATCATGCTGAAAATTGTGGCTTCATTAACTTGCTCACGACCTCGCTTCCTCAAGTTTTCGATTGCTTGTCTCTGTTCCCACTTGGTCACTGCCGGGTTCGAGATTGAACGGTATGGTACTTCAAAATATAAATTGTTCTCGGGTGCCAGAACCCAGATGCGGCTCAAATCACGTGGGTCGCACCTAATGATAAATTTCTGTAGGCGATCACGCTGCGCTATCCAGGACTTGAGGGAGTCTGCATAATAACTGACGTGATCGATAACAAAACCTACTCGGGTTACTCGCCGCCTAACAACTGGTAGAAAATCTACTAAGAATGCTTGTTTATCCGCTATCTGACCAACTTCCCAAGTTTGCGTACTTCTAGTCCATACTGCCGCTGGTGTCTCAAACAAGGAACTATGAATGCTGCCGTGATAAGTGCCTATGGCAAGTACTAGCCATTTTTCCAACTCTGCAACAGTCAGGCTTGCTCGCGCTTCAGATTTGTACGTGCCCCGCTCTTGCGGGTTCGAGAATGTGGTCCCAGGCAGTTCATGAACCTTTGCCATTGCCGTTCCGATAACACGCTCTATGATGCCACCAAAATGTGGTTGCTTCTTTGGTCTGTAGTCTCGCTCAATTCCGTGCTGCTCACAGCCTCGTTTCAACGCTTCACTGTGAAATTCTGGCGCATTATCTAAATGTATTTTCTTCGGCTTGCCGTGCATAGGCCAAAGTCCAATATCTAAGCCAAGTCTCTCTAGCCACGCACTCTTGTCTGTCACGATATGCGCCAAGCAAAGACCAACAGAAGTAGCTGATGGCGCCTCCAGAGTAACCAGCATTCCTACAATACAGCGCGTAAATGTGTCGATCGCCAATGTCAGCGAAGGCCGACCAATTGGTTGCCGAACCGTTTCGTCAACCACGATTACGTCCATCTTGGTGTGATCAATTTGAACAACTTCAAGGGGACCTAGTGATTCCGGCGGCTCTCCTGCCGCTGACCGAAGCTCTCTTGCTGCTGTGCCTCCCTGTCTTTTGCGCGTCACAAGAACTGGATCAAGCAATGCAATCCGCGAGTCAATTGTGTTGTAAGAAGGCGGTCGCAATCCTGCAGCCAAACAGCGTTTACGAATTTCGCGAGTTACTACAGCCCTTGATCGTCGTTGCCGCGTTAAATACAATGTGTTCAGAACATCGGCAATGATGATCTCAATTTCTGGTGGCACCCGCGCCTTGCCTCTACCGCCAGGACGACTACTCCGAGCAAGGTCAGTCACAACTCCGCTGCCCATTCTGTACCGTTTTATGAGCTTATAAACATAGCTTATCGTGACCCCAAGCAAATCAGAAGCTTCTTTTGCCGCCGCCTGACCAACAACGTCCAGCTGGGCTAATGGTGCAATTACATCATTGCGTTTCTTGGCCAAGCCCCATTCTTTATCCGTTAATGTCAGCACTCCATTCTCGTTCATAAAGCCTCTTCCTTTCCCACAGACCGTATCAAGCTCTTTCGAAAAGATATGTTTACGGTAAAGTTGCCCCTCAAAAATAAGTTGATAACGGCTAAACCAGTCATCTACAACCAACTTGACCCAAGTCGATTCAAGGACCTGCATTTACAACTACTGCCGGTCCAGCGAATGTGTCCTTATCTTCTGAAAAATGCCTGTTTGTGAACACTACTGTTGAAAAAAGGAAGGGTGAAATTTTCAGAACTAGTGTTCACAAGTCCCGTATATTCAGCTCGGCAGTGAACTCATCTCCTGAAAACGACAAGTGGGCCGAATTTAGAATGACATTAGCTACAAATGCCTTGCCCGAACAGGCGGGCACTACCCCTCTTGAGGGGTTAGGGGGCGCAGCCCCAAGGTCCTAATTTGATATGTTTTTTTGGAATTTTCAATAGTCAGTGTCACAAAATCCATGTCACAATCAGCAATTCGACTGTACGAATAAGCTCGACTGCCCTTCGATTAGGCCACCTGAAACAGCTCGACAGCTACGAACTTAAGTCATCACTGCGGTCACGCTCTTTTTCAGCCAGCTCCCTTACCCGTCTAGAAAGCTTGCTTTCCTTCGTGTCACTTTTGACCGACGGTGACTCATGCTCGAGCGCCCTTTCTTTCTCATCGACCCATTTGTCGACTTGTTCCTTCAGTTCAGGAACCCGCTTCTCTACAATCGACCACAGCACTTTTGGGTCCGAGCCCCAGTACATGTGAACCAAAATATTACGCAGCCCTTTTATCTGCCGCCACGGCACCTCAGGATGCTTCTTCTCATAATCAAAATCCCTAGTGAGACTGGTCGCGGCTTCTCCAATAATCCCAAGCTGGCGCTCACAATACCCACGGTAATACTTGTCCTCATCCCAGGCTTTCTCTCCCTCGCCGTAGCGCGGATGCCCCTGGATCTCCTCAAGCGCCTCTTGGATATCTAACAACCGGTCAAGCTCCCTTCGCTCTTGTGACCGCTTCGCTCCAGGTTCTTCGGTCATAGGGCTACAGCTTCTGACAAAACCGTCTCTTTTATCCTCGGCCGCAGCATCGGCTCAGTCCCCAAATCGACCTTCCGCCCCAATAACATCTCCAGGCTGTGCTGCAATTCGCATAGCGTCCCAAAATCATAACCACCGGGAAAATCAACCAAAAGATCTATGTCACTCTTGGCGTGATAATCATCCCGAGCACATGAACCAAACACTCGCACATTCGTAGCTCCGTACTCCTGGCACGTAGTTATTATCGCCTTCCGTTTTTCCACAATCAGATCAACTACGTCCATGTGCTTAAGATTCCCTCTCCCCTCATTATCTCACCGATAATTCCCCTGGCAACAACAAGGTGTCTTTTCGGGAAATGTAGTTCACAACCTAATGAAAGTCCTGTTCACTACTGCTCTAAAGTTCGCCAAACTCAAAAAACCACAGCTACAAATACCTGTGGCCCGCTGCCTGGTCCTTTGCCTGCGAAAGCAAAGCCGCAGTATCCACACTCTGACCAAACAAAAAGGAGCCTCACGGCTCCCAAACTCCTGAATCTTGTGAGTAGTCGTCGTAGTACTCCTGAGTCACGGCAATCATCTCCTCCAGCCGCCCTCGCTCTGCTTCGTCCATGTCATTACTAACAAGTGGCGAAAGACTTTAGACGCAGGCTGTCGCCTGCGCCTATCAACTATTGCCCCTTAGCAAACTGGATGGATCGTCGGCAAAATCTTTGTTCCGTGTGCCTTGTTGTACTTCGAAACTTGGAAGAATACTTCCATGTAGGCAGCCCAGGTTGAGTCTTGCTCGGCTTGATCGCCATTGTTTACTGCTGAGTGGAATTTCGCTCTGGCTTGATCGAGTTTTCTCTGCATTTCTTCCATTTGCCTGCCCTCTTCTGGTGCTAACGCCAAGGTCTCAGGGCATATCGAGCACGCAAAAAGGGGTCCGCAAGGCGGACCGAGCAGCGCGAGGCTTGCCCCTTGGAGCGAGCGCAGATCTGCCCTATTTTCGGCAGTTAGCTCCAGGAGGCAGTCATTGGTAAGAGAGCAAGGGAACCCGTACTTGCCAGCAAATCCCAAAAGGCCAGCTGACAAACAAGAGCAAAAACGTGCCATCACAAACAAAGGTCACCAATGTGTCTTCCAAGTGCTAGCTCAAACACCCAAGGGAAATAGCAAATTTATTAGCGACCGCCAATG
>JAUPUU010000031.1 GCA_030917395.1 Cyanobacteriota bacterium erpe_2018_sw_21hr_WHONDRS-SW48-000092_B_bin.40 | reverse complement strand
CAGCTATTAACCGGAGCATTACTTGAAATGACCGATTTTGTTGACTCGCAAGCCGCTTATGTGGGCACTGAGTTCGTTCAGTATTTGAAGACACTACCCTGGTGTCGCCAAGAGAGTGGGCATCTTGTGGCTGTTCATAAACTTACTTCAGAGGTTATTGAAGTAGTGCGCGAGAGCGAAGTGAAACTCTACCCCGGTGGCATGGTAGTCAAGCTCCCGCGCTCTGTTTTGATGGGATTGCAAAAGCACAGCGACGACGGCCAACCACTACCGGCTGTTCTGGTTTGGAAGACCGAGGGTGTTGAAATTTGGTTTCGGCGGCAAAAAAGTGCTGATTTCCCTTATGACACTTGGACAGATCCTGCTGCTTTGACAATTGAAAGAGAGCGCGCCATGGTCCTGGCCGAAAAACTTGGTAGTGAAGGGGCGACAGCCTTTGCTGAGTTGGCCGAGAAGGCCAAAGAATGCCCAGCCATGATTCCGGCTTATTAGGAAAGTGCTCTAACGCCAGAAATAGTGCCAGCCATAGTCTACATTTATACTTTTGCCGGGCTGAATAGTCTCGCTGAAAGTAAATTTGCCAATGCCATTCATATATGACCACCAGCCGGGCCAATTGAAATAACCCCACCAGGGGGGCAGTTCACTACCTCTCATTTCATCGATGGTATTGGTCATTGTCATGATGCCGCCCTTCGAGACATTATCAAGGCGGCCGAGTACCTTTCTGGTTATTTCAACGGTGACAGGCTTGTTCATATAGTTGGTCAGGGTGATTGTGCCAGCGAGATTGACTCGGGCATACTTGTAGTCTTGCCAAGTTACTGCGTCTGGAGTTCTGCTAGTTTCTTTCTCGTCTTTCTTGGCTTTGATGTCGACTGCGTTAGTGAGGGTAAGATCGGCGTTGCTGCCCGGTGAGGCATAGGTCATCATGCCCTGTGCTAAAACTTCGCCGTCGTTGGCGCTGTTGTTATTTTTGTTGTTGTTCTTGGCATTTGGCTCTGCCACCACTATTAGTGCCGGTGCTGTCGTGAACGGTTGCTTGCTGCTATTGAACAGGCGGATCTTGTGAATGACTTTGTTGCTGTCGGCGAGTCGCTGCTCTTCTGTTTGTCCAGAATTGATATGACCGCTTTGGCTCTGCACCTCTGGTGGTGGCGCAACTGCAAGATCGAAGGCATAGAGATCTTTGTATTCAACACTATATTCTTGCACTGGCACGACCATGCGTTCGCCCTTCTTTAAGCTCAGGTTCTTGAGGTTGAAAACAAAGAGATCTTCGTTCTTGCTTGACTCTGTGCTGGTCGGTGCCGACTCACTTTTAGCGTCGTCACTATCTCTGGCATAGCCGACCGACTGCGACATAATGGCGTTGCTAAATTTGTTACGGAAGCGTGAGTCTTGTCCAGCATAAGATGCTACTTGGGCCAGGGTTTCAGAAAGAGAGATGGGGTCGACATCGCCTTTAAAGGCAAAAGAAGGAACGCCAACAACTAGATTGCAATTGACGTCTTTAAGGTCAGTGAGATCGTTGACTAGAGTGGCTTGCAACTGCACTTTTGCCTTGCCTTGGCCGTCAATTGTTACTTTGTAGTTTGGTATCCATCTAATACCTTTTTCTAGGTACATCATGCCAACTTTGGCTTTTGTATTGCCGCTTTTCTGCCAATCTAGGGCCATGGTCAGGGTGTTGCGAATATATTCATCTTTGAGCTGGGCATCGGGCTCAGATTTGAATGAAAGGGTTTGGATGCGATCAATTGGTACATAGCTAATTCCAGTGTCGGTTTTTAGCTTTACTAAATTGCTTTTTTGTGGCAGAAGCAAGGCTGCATCAGCATGCTCTTGGCCAGCCTTGGCTAGTTCTTCCGCTGAGCGAGTAGGAATGCCAATTATTTTGGCATCGTAAGAAGCGAGCTTGGCATTTTCGCCCACACCAATTAGCTCATCAATATGCACCATTGCCCCAGAATTGGCGGCTATTAACTCGGGGAGGGTAAGGGCTGTTTGACTGTTGGTGATTTTTCGCCTGCCAGCCGTGACTGAATTTAGTTTTGCCTGGGGCTCCATACTATATGGGAAAAAGGTGCCGAGTACTGGCTTGGGTAAGTCTTCAAGTACAACGTCGCCGCTAGCGGTTAGTGGCATTAGGCCTTCGTGGACGAGCAGGGCGTGGCCGTCTTTGAAGATTGTTACTTCTCTAACTGGCATATGAGCGAGGCTGTGCACCGCTGCATCGCTGCTCAGTTCACCTGTTTGGCTCTGACCTTGAGTCTGGTCTTGAGTCTGGTCTTGAGTCTGGTCTTGAGTCTGTACTATTTTTGCCGTTTTTACATCACTGGCCAGGGCTGCTAGAGTGAGCTCAGGGCTGGTCAACGTTGCCGCTACTGTGGTCAAATATAGGGTCAAGAGCTTTGATAGCGAGAGTTTTCTTGCCGGTGTTTGCATTTTTGGGCTCGTTGGGTGCTTTCCCGATTAAATCACTAGCTCTTTGGTTGCACCTCAGGAATAACCCTGAACTTGCTGTCAATTGTCGTAGAATTTTGCCTGGTGCAATTTGTAAGAGAAACCTATTTGTATGTCT
>JAUPUU010000267.1 GCA_030917395.1 Cyanobacteriota bacterium erpe_2018_sw_21hr_WHONDRS-SW48-000092_B_bin.40 | reverse complement strand
GGTCGTGGATGAATTGAACAAAGCAGGCAAGAGTCAATAGCGCTTTCTATTTGATTGCTTGTACTACTTCGAGCAGCTGGGCATTAGTTGGCATGCCTTCTACAACATGGCGAATGACACCATGCTTGTCTATGACAAACAATACGCGGCTAGCTGTGGCTTTGCCTTCGCTGACAGTGCCATAAAGCTTGCCCACTGAACCATTAAGGTCTGCCAGGAGAGGTTGTTTTAAGCTGAACTTGGCGGCAAATTTTTCGTGAGCGGCAACACTGTCTGTAGAAATGCCAAGCAGTTGAGTGTCATGCTTAGCAAAGCTTTCGAGGTCTTCGGAGAAGGCGCACATTTCTTTAGTGCAGCCTGGGGTGTCATCTTTAGGATAGAAGGCTAAAATGACGTTCTTTGACCCTTTATAGTCAGCCAATTTGATGTTGCCCACTGCCTCTCCGTGAACGAAGGCAGGCAGGTCGAATGCTGGCGCTGTGGCGCCTTCTTTCAATAATACGGCGGTTGCTTGTGGTGATGTCATGTGAATATCTCCTAACTAGAGCATGTTAGAAGCATTCTTACAGAAGACTAGCCCTGCTAAGTGATCTAAAAAGATAAAGGTTGTGACTTATTAGGTGCCGTGGATAGTGGAGTGAATTGTGGCTAGCAAGCCATCGATTTTGGTTAGATCTGTCTGCTCGAGGAATACTGCAAGAATACCCACTTCAACATCGGTGAGAACAGTGGTTTTCATGACATCACCTTGGTCGGTGGTGAGTTTTGTGAGCAATACCATTTGTTTAAGCTTGCCAATTTCTAGCTTTTTAGTGGCCAAGTTTGAAGTTGAAAGTAATGCTGTCGATAGCGCTCCGAGCATGTCCTTGTCCCATCCGGTGCCTACGGTGGAGGCAATAACAAGACCATCATGACCAACAATCAAGCTGCCAGCAACGCCTTCGTAGCCGTCTATGGCCACCAGAATATTTCTAATTCCCTCACCACGGGCCGCGCTTATTACCTTCGCTGTAGATAAGCCACTGCCGATCTTTTTGGTCTCGCCACTTTTGATGATGTTCTCAACAGCTTTGACGTCGAGCAAAAGCTTGCCGATTGTCTTCATGGTGCCAACGGCTTCAGGCGCAGATTTCAGCGAACCAGACCTGGTCGACAGGCGGCCGAATTCTTTTACTTCTTTGTAGTCCGGTGAGCTCTTGTCTGGGCTTGCTGGTTTAGCTTCTGGTTTGGCTTCTTCTTTGACTTCAGGTTTAGCTTCCGTTTTAGCTTCTAGCTCAGCTTCCGCCTTAATTGCTTCGGCTTTCTCTACGCTTAGTGCTGGCATGTCGCCAGTCGCACGGGGCGAAGGGGTTGTGGCTTCTGCTTCCTGCTCACCTGCTGGCAGTGCTTGTTTCAGTTTGGCTAAGGTCTCAGGGCTGACTTCCAGTTGTTGGCCATCGGTTAAGCCAGAGAAGATGTTGTCTAGATCTTCACCAAGAGTTTCGCCAAATAGGCTCTCTTCTTCGCCGTCCTCATCTTCACTATCTTCGTCTGCTGGTGCTGCTTTTACTTCAGTTGGCTTGAGAACATCTTTTACTTCTTTGAGAGCCTCTGCCGGAGCTAGGTTCGAGAAGATGTCGTCTATTTCTGAATCGACTCCACCATCAAATAGTGCGCCTTCAGATTCTTCTGCTTCTTCTGCTTCATCAGCTTCTTTTACTTCTGCTGGTTTAGATGGTTCGACTACACGAGATACTTCTTGCTGAGCTTCAGGTGGGGCCAACTCTGAGAAGATATTGTCGATGTCCGTGTCTAAGCCACCGTCAAAGAGGCTACCGGAAATTTCTTCTTCTTCTGGTTCTTCTACTTGTACGGGAGCAGTTAGGCTTTGTTCGGCTTCTTGGGCTGTCTCTAGCGGTTCGCTTAGTAGTGGGTTGAGATCAACTTCGACAGTTTTGGGAAACTCAAGGGCGGCAATGGGATCGTTCCATGGTAATGGAGCGGGCTCGACTTCCTTCTCTACTTGCTTCTCGACTTCCTTCTGCGCTTCGGCCGGTGTCAGGTCGGAGAAGAGGTTGTCTATATCTTGGTCAACGCCACCAGCGAAGAGAACTTCTGGTTCTTGTTCTTGAATCTCTTCAGCTTTATCAAGTAGGTTGGCGAGTGACGGTATAGTTGTTAGCGGTGTCTCTGTAGCAATCTCGGCAGCGGTCTCTACTGCCGGCGCTGCCGTCAAACGTTCACTGATACTAGAATGTCCAGCGCTAGATGTGGTTGAGGTTGTTGTTTCAGTTACGGCTTCTACTGCTGGCTCTGATACAACTTTGACTTCTTCAACTATAGCTTTCTCAACTACAGGTGCAGCAACTTCAAGATGGCCATCGGCTTTGAAGACAGTATCAAGCACTAGCTCTACTGGTGGTGTCAGTGGTTGTGCTGGCTCTTGAACATGATCGTCATCAAGTCTATCAAGGAGACTCTTGAGGCTGTCTGGTTCATTTTGTGGAGTAGTATCAAGCGGCTGTTGCTTTAATGAAGTACTAGAAGAAAGCGACTGAAGTTTGGTGAAGGTGCTGGTGTTGCGACGCTTCATCGCTTGCAAACGTGTGCTCGAAGCACTAGCAGACTGCGAGTCGACTGGCGCAGGCGTTGCGGCCTGTGCAATAGGCGATGCGGCAGGCCCGGCATTAGCTTGGCTAGGTTGCGAAGCGGCTTGAGCTGCTGCTTGAGGACTGGCTTGTGATGTAGCTGTGGCCACCGGTTCTACTGGTGTAGGTTCTTTTGTCGATTGGCTGGTGGACTTGAAGGCGCCCATCATGCCGCCGCTCTGTTCTTTAACAGGTTCTTTTACTGGTTCAGCCACTTCTGCGGCTGCATCTAGTTCACCCAGCTTGGCTGCAATGCCAAACTCGTAGCTACTTTCTAATGGTGCATAGGCTGGTTCTGCCGCTTCCGTTTTGGCTTCAATAGTTTCAATAGCGGGACTGGGCTCGAACTCGTTAACTTCTAAAAGATCTTCGCCAGCTACAGCGGCGGGCTCATCTCCGATGCGGTCTAAGAGGCTAGCTAAACTGCCAGCTTCAGCGGCTGGCTCCGCTGGTCTTTTGGGCATCTCTTTGGGCATCGATGATGGCGCTGTAAGAGTTTGCGAAGGGTCTTGCAGGCTTATCGCTTTCAAATTGGTCATGGTCGAACGTAAGCTGCGTCCGTCTGCTTGGGCTTGCGCGTGGGAAGCTGCTTTTTCCCATTTAATTTGGGCTTCTGGGTCAACTTTGGCAGCTTTCAAGCGGCCTAGCTGTGCTTCTGCCACTTTGGCGTCGGCAAAGCTCGACATTTCTTCAGCATGCATTAAATTGATGGCAGCCATTAAGGAGGCAATGTTCATGACGCCAAGTTGTACAGCGTTGAAATGCACCAGCCAATCTTGCTGGATTATCGCCATCTTATCGCCGAATATATTGCCAAGAGTTCCCATAAAACAGATCATGGAGCAGAGCCAGAGATAACCGGCCAACTGCTGCACAGTGGGGCAAGCTCGGTACTGATAAAAAGCGACGAATAAAGGCAGGAGAATCTGGGCTGGTATTACCCAAAGAAACGGCAAGTCAAAGCTCGTTCCTGTGCTGAACGGATTCAGACGAATCACGGTCATGATGATTGCTCCACCGACCAAAGCCAGCAAGCCTATCCAACTTTTCCGGAATTTGAGCCTGTGCATGAATCTTTGCTAGTTTACCTTTGCCTGTCTACTCTTCGTTGTCCCAAGCTTTTTATACCCGGCGAAGCAATTACTAACAGCTCGGTATTCAAAAGCTTTCTAAGCTTATAGTCTAAACGACGCAGCCAAATCGCGGCTCAAACTTTCACGAATGGTCGTAAGAACTTTGTCGATTTCTTCGTTTGTTAGAGTCTCGCTTGGATGTTGGAAGGTCAAGCGGCAGGTCATAGAAAACTTCTTTGATTCTGCTGCGGCCCTATAAACACTCACCAATTCGCTATTTCGCAGATTACTGCCAGCTTGTTTCCAGATTAGTTTTGAAACTTGCTCATATGAAACATCTTTATCAGTCGCATCAAAGTCGGCGGTGATGTCTCTAACTATTTCAGGGCTGGTGGCAATGCCGGCAAATTTTTTCTGTTTGCGTTCCTTCTTAAGGCGATCAATGTCAAGTTCAAAAACAAAGGCTTTGTCTCTCAGGCCTTTACTGTCGGCAAAACGAGGATGTAATTCACCGACGTAGCCAAGGACAATATTGCTTTCAAACAAGCTGGTGGCGCTTGCATCTTTATTAGGGTTTGGTTTGGCCGGGCGATTCAGTGTCAGCACTGCAGTTCTATAAGGATGCAGCCAGGGCAGCGAGTTACTTTCGCTATCTGTGATTGATCGCCAGGCCAGCTTTCGCTCATCAATATTAAGAGAGCTCAATAAATTTTCGACCATGCCTTTGGCCAGGGAATAATCAACAGCCGGACTATTTTGATTGATAGATTTGAACCGTTGGCCTGATACTAGGCCCGCTAAATGATTGTCTTCGCGCACGCCTGTACTTTTGTTCTCTTTTTGTAGCTCTTTAAAGTAAACGCGACCGTACTCGAAGAGCCATACATCTTTGCGGCCTCGATCTTGGTTGTAGCCACAGGCATTAATTAAGCCAGGCACAAGACTCTGCCTCATTAGTTGGTGGTCTTTTGAAAGTGGATTTAGTACTTCTACCGCCAATTGCTTATCGATGCCGGCTTGATCTGCTGGTACCAGACTGGATAGCCAGGCTTCGGACAGACCCATACCAGTTAAGGCATTTTTTGCTAGATCTAAAGTGTCATCTGGTCTTGCCACTGCCATTGTGGCAGCCGGCATGGAGGGGACAATGGCATCATAGCCATTCAGTCGACAAACCTCTTCTATTAAATCGATTTCGCGTTTAACGTCTTCTTTGCGGAAGCTGGGCACGCTTACTTCAATCGTCTCACCTTCACCTTTTACGGTGAAGCCAAGTGGAGTGAGTAATTCTTTGATGCGTTCAGGGCTAACCTCGATACCAAGAATTCGTTTTATCTGCGAGGAGCGCAGGGTTACTTGTCCTGGTTCGACCTGGTTAGAACCTGCTTCAATCAGTGGTCCAACTACGGCATTGCCTTCTTTCGAGCAATACTGAGCAATGAGAAAAGCTGCACGCTCGGCGGCGTGGCGCACGCTAGCTGGATCTATGCCCCGCTCAAAGCGCAGGCTGGCATCACTAGACAAACCTAACAAACGGGAGCCACGTCTCACTACTGCTGGTGCAAAACATGCTGCTTCGAGCACAAGTTCCGTTGTTTGATCTGATATTTCGCTGTCTTTGCCGCCCATCACACCGGCGACACCAACAATAGTGTCGTCGTCAGCAATGGCTAGCATCTCGTTGTTGAGCTTGCGTTCTTTGCCATCAATGGTGGTGATGGTTTCGGCATTTGTTGCCCGACGCACAGCTAAGTTATCGCTCTTTAAATGTTTGGCATCGTAGGCGTGCAGCGGCTGACCGAGTTCGTGCATGACATAGTTGGTGATATCAACAACGTTGTTTACGGTGCGCATGCCAATTGCTTCTAGGCGGGCGGCAATGGCTGGATGTGAGGGGCCAATTTCTATTCCTTCCATCACTCGCAAGGTGATGTAAGGGCAGTCACTGCTGCTTTCGACAATGGCCTTGCTAAATTTGCTAGCTGGCGTTTTTCCACCGAGACTCTTTTGCAGATCTGCTAATGACCAATCTGGTTTCTTTAGAGGGCGTCCAAATAGCGCTGCGACTTCGCGAGCTAAGCCTCTGACTGAGAGGGCATCGCCTCTGTTTGAGCGAGGCTCTACGTGGAGAATGTAGTCAGCTTTGCTGGGCAGCAAAGGCAATACATCGCTGCCTAAAACTAGCTCTGAAGCTGCTCTGCTGCCGTTCTTATTCAAGATCCAGATGCCTTCATCTTGGCCGGGCTCTTGCAAATTTTTGGCAATGCCCAATTCTGGTGGCGAGCAAAGCATGCCATTCGATTTGACACCACGAATTGCGGAAGCCTTGATTAATAGGGCTGAGCCATCATGGCGATTTACTACTTTTGCGCCTGGTAGAGCCACAGGTATGATTTGGCCTACTTCGATGTTGGCCGCACCGCAAACGATATCGAGGGGCTCTTCCCCTTCTTTGATGCGGGTTTTGGTCAGCCTAATTTTGTCGGCATTAGGGTGCTGATGAATCTCTATAATCTCGCCAACAACAATCGGACCTTCTAAATCGGGGCCAATTATAGTAACTTCTTCTACTTCAAAAGCGCCCATAGTAAGCTTCTCGGCTACCTGGTGAGCGGTAAGCCCGCTCAAGTCGACGAACTCAGATAGCCAGTCGAATGAAAGTTTCATTTAGAACTGCTCCAAAAAACGCATGTCATTAGTATAGAAATTGCGAATGTCATTGATGTCATATTTCAGCATGGCAAGACGTTCTAGCCCCATACCAAAAGCAAAACCACTCCATTCTTCCGGGTCAATGCCAACGCCTTTGAGAACATTGGGATCGACCATACCGCAACCAAGTAGCTCTAGCCAACCGCGCCCGCCACAAGTTTTGCAACCTTTGCCGCTGCAAAATGGGCATTCACTGTCGAGTTCGGCGCTTGGTTCTGTAAAAGGAAAGAAGTCTGGACGAAAACGAATTTTTACTGGCTTTTTGAAAAGGGCTTGAATAAAGGCTGAGAGCGTTCCTTTGAGTTGACCAAAATTGACGTCTTTGTCAATTAAAAGACCTTCCACCTGATGGAAGAGCGGATATTTGCGAGCATTCACTTCTTCATTGCGATAGACACGGCCTGGGGCAATGATGCGCAACGGTGGCTTGGTGTTCTCCATAACTCGAATTTGCACTGTCGAAGTCTGGCTGCGCAGCAAGCTTGAGGGTCCAATATTGGTATAAAAAGTATCTTGCTCATCGCGAGCTGGATGCGAGGCTGGAGTATTTAGGGCATCAAAATTGTAATAGTCGGTTTCAACTTCAGGTCCATCGGCGACAGTGAAGCCCATGCTGTAAAAGATGCTGATAATTTCGTTACTGATCTGGCTCAGTGGGTGAATATGACCACTCAAGCATCTAGTGCCAGGGGTGGTGACATCGATTACTTCAGTAGC
>JAUPUU010000030.1 GCA_030917395.1 Cyanobacteriota bacterium erpe_2018_sw_21hr_WHONDRS-SW48-000092_B_bin.40 | reverse complement strand
TGCAAGAAAAACTTGTCACAAGAAAACTCTTACAAGCAGCTCTTCTGGTGCAAACCATGATGGCTGATCAAGAAATCACTATCACCGATGCCCGCTCAGTGATTCAATCGGTCAAAGACGGGGTCACCGTAGAACAAGCACTAGAGACTCTTCTTACTGAAGCTGAAGAAACCAGAGAAGAAACCCCGGCAGAAAAAGCCGAGCATGTGTCCCTTTATGATTTCCTCAAAAGCCTGGGCACTATCAATGATGCTCAGGTACAAGACGCTTATGAAATTGCCAAACATAACTCCAATGTACTGACCCAGATGCTTCTGATCTCAGGCACTCTCGATGGCAAGACCTTAGACCGAGCTGAACGCTGTAGAAAACTAGTGCACGACAAGAAGCTCAGTCAAGAACATGCCAACATTGCTTTCGACTATGCCGAGAGAGCAGACATCGATGTTACCCAGGCCCTCAAAGAGCTGCAGTGGTACAAACCTGGTGACGAAGAAGAGGCTGATGAGCCAGTAGTTGAAGAGGAAGAAAGCAGTGAAGAAACTGCTGCAGAAGAAGAATGGGATACCCAGGTACGCAAGGCAAAACAATACTTGCTCACCAACAAAACCGACAATGCTTTAGAAATTTGGCTCGCCCTGCTGCAAAAAGCCGAAGTATCACATCCAGATCGCGTCATTGAATGTATCGACGAAATCGCTGGAATATGCAGCCGCACCCGCAATTTTGGTCTAGCAGAACAATACTACCTGCGCGCTCTCAAACTGAAAGAAAAAGCCAACGATCCAAACAAAGTATTGCTGGCTCAAGCTCTTAGCAATCTCGGCAAGATCTGCTACTTCCAGAGAAAATTCCAAGAGTGCGAAGACTATGCCCGTCGCTTCATCGAAGTAATTGCCGATAACTTTGGCCCCACCCACCCCGACGTGGCCTGCGGCTGGCAGAACCTGGCAAGCATTTATTATGCTCAGAAAAAATATCAGCTGGCCAAAGGCGCGTATTTAGCAGGAATAAAAATATGCGATCAAGGGCTCGGCGACAGGCATCCCACCACAGTGCAATTGACCCGCAACTACGCTTCACTGCTGCAAAAAATGGATCAGCTAGAACAAGCAGGCACCATTGATGCTAGCGCAACTGGCGTAATTACTGGCAGCTGGCGGACATTGCCTAAAGATCACAATGATTCTCTAGGCAGCGGACTCTACGACAAAGATAACTAGCCGAACTGAGAACAGCCTAGGGAATATAAAGTGGCATCCCCACAGATGTTGGACCAGATGGCGGCACTTTAATCACTGGTATCAAATAGCCCGAAAATTTGGGATTGTTGTTCATCCACAAAAGACCTGATGGTGAGCCGTTGCGTAATGCTACTGCCGAGTCTTGCATAGAGACAACCGTAGGAAGAATATCGCCAGAGCCAAACATGCCCAAGCCGCCGACGCCGAGAGTGACCTTTAAGCCCAAGCGTTCTTCAATAGGCAACTCTTCAACTTTTAATTTAACCGAATGATTAGGCATCCCCATTGCTGCAACCAGCTTTCTTGCTACTGCTCCAGTCTTTCCTTCAAGGTCATCACCAGGGCTTAGACTGGCAGCATAAGTGGCGCATTGATTAGCAACAAAACCGATTTTTTCTTTGTAGTAAGTAGTCATACCGGCGTTGACCAACAATGTAACCGCAGCCACGGTACCAATGGTAATCATGACTAAACTAATTACACCTTCAACCAAAGCCGCACCATGAGCGCGCCGACGTCTACAAGCAGAACGTTGTTTGAGTTTGCCGACTCTAAGTATACCCATCGCTTTTCTGACTCCGGTTAATAAAGGAGGTGATTTGCCATCAGGTGTAAACACTGAGTTGCTGATTATAGCCTGTGGGTGAACTGCAGCGGGAAGAACATTCTCGACTCATGAATGGGCCTAAAATTCGTCGGTACTACATCGCACAGTATTTGATAAGAAAAATTTTGAGTCCAAGAAAAAGGAGATCAGACACCAGCCTGACCTCCTTTCACAGTTCCAACTACTGCCTTCTCAAGAAAGCTGATTGTGCGACTTGATCACGGCGACGAGTTCATCAACGCTGCGAACAATGTGCACAAAGGGAATGTCTTCAGCTTTGAGCAGACCAACAGCCATGACTACGTTTTTGAGCCAGTCAAAGAGCCCCTGCCAGTATGGCTTATCGGCCACCGGCTCGAAGAAAATGATGGGCCTTACCGGCGCTTTCTTCTGCATGATGTTGTCGATCATAGACATGGCTTCGTGCATGGTGCCAATGCCGCCAGGAAAGAACACCATGGCCATCGAACCAAAGCGACGTAGGGTGTCAACCCGAGGAGAGAAATCATCGAACCAAACGGCCTGGTCGTGCGGTCCGAATACTTCTTCTTTACGGGCAAGACGCAGACACAGAGCGATAGATTTGGCTCCACCTTGAGCGGCACCAATGGCCGAAGCTTCCATCTGTCCAGGTCCACCACCATGATAGATAGGGAAACCAAGGGCAGCGACAGCTTTTGCGGCTTCGATGTTGACGTCGTAGTAAGGGTTTCCTGGTCTGGTTCGAGCCGAACCCATGAAAGCAACACCAGGAGGAGTGCGGCCGAGAGTGCGTGCGACGAGCTTATGCTGTCTGGCAATTCTGCGCCCAAACTGATTAGAACTGAGACCGTTATTGCTAACGGAATTTGATTTGAATTTGCGCTTGCGCGAGCGCTTGTGTTTGCCAGAGTCCATTTTTGACACTTTCTTTTTTTTGTGACTACACCTGCCAAAGCAATGCAAAAACCTCAAGCCCGTCACATCCCGCGACAATAAAGTGGCTTGAGCGAAAAACAAAGACTGAGGGTTAATTAGCGGTGAATTAGATTTTGATAGAAGAAATCTTGAGGATGGGGGTGTAAGAAAAACAGGGAGATTATCTTACTTAGCAGAATTTGCCATGCTGGTTCAACGCGAAAATACCGAAAAGGCCTAATGGTTGCTCGTTTACCACCATCAACCCTGGCAACAATGCCCATTTAGCGACACTGACAGCAGTGAAATCGCTTTCAGATAGCAGCCAAAACGGTTAGCAAGGCTAGCGCCCCTTGTCTACCAAGGGTTTTGAAGAGCCTATTCCAGCGCCTCATCATCAGCAAATTCTTCGCCGCCTTGGCCACCAGCAAATTCAGCAAGGGGCTCGTCAAATTCGATATTATTCACACCTGACTTGGACAAATCAATCACCATTCTTGTCTTTGCCATTTCTCGCGATTTACCATCCGGACGCAGTAAAACAGCCGTTCCCATAAGAAAGAAATTGATAACAATGTCGAGGCATTTTCTCTCCTCACGCTCATACTCAAAGGGTCTAATATTGTGACTAATATCCATATCGACTGCACCTTCAGCGCCTAGTCTTCTGACCTCGTCAGTCAAGCGACTGACAGCCAATTCACGCGTATGACTAAAAGCGTCGCTAAATTGCTCTAGTTCTTGATTAGCCAGGCCACCAAAAATGTCGAGAGTATTGTTAGTACGCCAATCGCCACGCACGTAATAGCTGCTATTACCCATCACCAATCCAGCCGGCCAATAGCCTGATTCATACAGTTGCCAAAACTCTTGACCACTTAGCGAACTGGTAAACGGCAACTGGCCTTGCTTTCCAACAGCGTTAGCATGATCGGGTATACGAATAGCCGTACCCACCGCTGTAAACTCAGTGATATTCTGGGCCCAGCTAAAATCGCTGCGTTTTATATGTACTCCAATTATGCCGTCAGCTCCAAGCACGGCAGCTTCTTTCTGCATACGCACTAAAGCTAGCTCCCGGGCCTGCTTGTGGGCATGAGTGAGAGACGAAAGTTCACCCGTATAAACGAAATCTCCTACATAGCCATTTTGGACAGGGTTCCAACCAACCCGCATGAAAGAGCTGCCCATCACCTGTGAAACCGGCTGATAGCCGCCTTCTCGTGCCAGCAAGTATTCTTTAGCACTCAAGGTACTAGAGAAAAATTTTGAACCAGAGGCCACCTGCTGCTCTAGTCTATGCCTGGCATAAGGCGGTATATCGCCTGCTTCAAGGGCAGCCACAGTGGCTTCGCGGTGCTCACGGCTAACGCGATCACCGTCCTTCTCTTTAAAAATATCCCAAAACGGCAAGTCAATCACCTGCGCAGTGAATCTCTACGACCATTAACCAGAGAGGGTAATAGACAGCTGTAATCAGTCGTTAACCGAGAGCACCAGTTGCGGTGCAGGAATATGGTGATCGGCGCGCATGGCGATGATTGCAGTTCCTACTGAGAAGAACTCAATAATGTGGTCACTCCAAGCGTAGCTGCCTTCGTGAATATCCACACCAACGATACCATCAGCTTTCAGGTTAACGCCTTCGTTCTGCATGCGCTCCATGGCCAACTCACGAGCATCGTAGAGGGCTTGGGTGAAGTTGACCATTTCAATATTTTGACCAACTGTCTTGAAGAATTGGCCAAAGGTTTGGTGAGCAACGTGATAAACACAGTTACCCATAACCATTCCCACCGGCCGATATCCAGCCTTTAGAAGAGTCCAAAAATCTTGCCCAGAAAGGTCAGAAGTAAATGGCATGTTGTTAGCAGCACGCCAGTTAACTGAACGATCATTGGCTACCACAGCCGTTCCAATCGCAACAAATTCAGCTAAGCTTTCGCCCCAACCTAAGTGTTTAACTTTCAGCCTTACAGCGACAACACCATCCGCACCCAGTTCATCAGCTTCTTCTTCCATGCGAGTCATGGCTAATTCGCGGGCATGATACATAGCCTGAGTCAAGACTTGCATTTCTTCATTCTTAGTCCAGCGAGCTTGCTGAAAACCAATGTGATAAATCGAAGAACCAACCACCATGCCTACAGGCTCAAATCCAGCTTCTTTAACTAAGAGAAACTCATTGACCGAAAGGTCTGAAGTAAAAAGTGCGCGCTTACCATCTTTGCCGCGCATTTGCGCTAAGCGCTCATGGGCGTGTGCGGGCAAGTCATCGTGGCCCTGGGCCGGATTGTGTTGAGGATTGTTAGGGTCCGGCATCACTTACTCCTTAGTAGTATTGATTTGAAAAATCTGGGTTTCCAATTACTCTAGGTCATCATCATCGGCAGCATAGTTGCTTTGGCCTATATCTTCGAGAGGATCATCAAACTCTAGGCTGCGCAAGCCATTGCGCGCCAAATCAATCACCATCATTGGTTTATGACTTATTCTCGCTTTGCCATCAGGACGACTAGTTACAGCCGTTCCCATGGCCAAAAAATTGAAGAGCATGTCCATATAGCTAATGCGATTGCGCTCAACATGAATGGGTTGAATGCTGTAAGTGACGTCCATATCCACACCGCCATCAGCCGCCATGAGAGCGATTTCACTGGTGAGTCTGCTGACAGCAAGCTCGCGAGCAGTGCTAAAGCCTTGAGAGAACTGCATCAACTCTTGGTTTGGCGCCGAACCAAAAAAACTATTAGTAGCTGATCTTGTTTGCCAATCGGCCTGCACATAGTAAGTGCAATTGCCCATCACTACTCCAGTCGGCCAATAACCAGATTCATATAGCTGCCAAAATTCTTGACCACTCAAAGTACTAGTGAAAGGAATATGCTTGCTCTGCTTCAGAGCATCGTTACCGGGAATGCGAATAGCAGTGCCAACAGCAGTAAATTCAGTAACGTTAGAACTCCAGGTAAAATCTTTTACTTTTATGTGCACACCAATTATGCCGTGAGCACCAAGCAGTTCGGCTTCCTGTCGCATACGACTAATTGCTAGTTCCCGAGCCTTTCTATGGGCATTCGATAAACTCTCCAATTCACCCGTACTGGGCCAACCAAAACCATAAGCATTGTTATAGCTATTCCAGCCCACCCGCATAAACGAACTGCCCATAACCTGACTGATTGGCTCGTAACCTGCTTCGCGAGCGAGTAAATACTCTTTGGCACTAAAGGTGCTAGAGAAAAATTTATGAGGTGAATTGACTTGCTGTTCAATACGGTGCCGGGCAGCTGGGGTGACCTCACCGCGTTCGAGCGCTGCCACACTAGCTTCTTGCTGCAGACGCTTGACGCGATCTTCATCTTTTTCTTTGAAAATATCCCAGAATGGCAATGGATTACCTATCTATTGAACTGATTTCAACTAAATCAAACTATCCGATCACGAACTTTTGCAGGGCTGCTCTGGTACGACTATTCTTCTCGGCAAAATTAGCCAGGGCCGCAGCTAAATTTTGCACCCACTGATCTACCGGCACCTCTTCGGTTTTCAAAACTACACCGCGCACAATTTTCATCTGCCGGGCTGTAATGGCGCCGCGCTTCTCTCGCACAATCTGAAAACCCTGATCGCCCAGTTTAATGCTCAGCTCAGTCACTGGCTTGCTTGCCGACAAAAACCATCCACCTCTGGTGATTTCAGTCTCTTCAGGCAATGCTGATGACAATTTAGCTGCCAGAAACTCAAGCAGGTCTCCAGACTCACTTTTATCCATTTGCAGCGAACAGGCCAAAACATCGACTTGCAGCGCTTGTTCGTAGTCGTTGTCATCAACCACTTGACAGATGCCCTCAATTCACAGTTGCGAGCCAACATTATATAGCTCTCAACCCTGATAAACATACTCTTGACTGGTCTGATGATAAGATGCTCTGATGCCAAAAGTGCTTGTATTACCGGACCATATAGCCAGTCAGATTGCCGCCGGAGAGGTGGTAGAGCGACCAGCATCGGTGGTCAAAGAACTGGTCGAAAATTCACTCGATGCTGGCGCCAGCGAAATCGAGATATCGGTCTCCCAAGATTGTCGCGACATCCGCATTGCCGACAATGGCTCAGGCATGGACCCTGAAGACGCCGTCTTGGCTTTCCAGCGTCACGCGACCTCCAAGCTACGATCAGCTGACGACTTGTGGACCCTAAATACCTTAGGCTTCCGCGGCGAAGCTATTCCTTCTATAGCCTCGATTTCAAAATTCACTTGCTCTACCCGCACCCAGCAGGCCGAAGTCGGCACCAGGGTAGAAACTGCCGATGGCCAATTAAAGGCAGTCGAAGTTGGTTGCGCACCGGGCACGATTATGGAAATTCAGGAGTTGTTTTACAACACCCCTGCCCGTCTCAAATTCATGAAGAAAGCGGCCACTGAATTTGGCAACATCGCAGAAATTGTACAAAGCTTGGCCATCAGTTACCCTGATGTAGCCTTCACCTTGCTCAACAACGGCAACACTGCCTTGCGCACATCAGGTAGCGGCGACTTGGCGCGCACAATTGTTGAAGCTGGCTTCTTCACCGGAAAAGAACGTTTGGTCGAAGTTTCACATGGTTATGAAATCGATGGCGAAATAACAGTTGGCAGCAAAGCAGTGCGCATCAAAGGTTACTTAGCTAAACCAACTCACTTTAGAGGCGACCGCAAAGGCATTCTCACCATCGTCAACGGACGGGCTGTGCGCTGCCCCCTCACCTACAAAGCCTTAGACTATGCTTTCAGCGATCTCATTCCACGAGGCCGCTACCCACTGGCAGTGGTCAAGCTAGAAATTGACCCAGCGCAAGTTGACGTCAACATTCACCCCACAAAGAAAGAGTTGAAATACACTCACGGCAATGACATTTACTTGACCATCCAAAGAGCTCTCGGCCGCGCCTTGCGCGAAGAGTCTATGGCACGGGCCGAGCAAGCCAGGGCAGAACACGCCAGACTGATTGCCGAAGAACAGAATTCGGCCGGCAATTATGATGCTCAACCAAATGGGGCACAGCAATATGGTGAGCTGCCCATCGATTCAGTTTCGCTCGTGCAAGAATCTAGCCAAAGAAGCACAGCAGAGGCATTTAGGGCCCCACAACCGACAGTAGCGCGCACCCAACCAGCTCAAAAAGCAGAGCAAATCAATTTTCGCGAAAGCTTAAGTTACCAAACCAGCGCCGATCACGCTGTGCCAACAAGCTATTCAGCTAGCACCACCAGTGCATCTCCTTCGTCATATCAGTCATCGCCCAGCCATCATGTCGAGAACTCTCCGTCTTACCTGCCGACATCAACGGCGCAAAGACAAGACGAGCTCGATAGAGAAATCGAGAAGGAGCTTTTCGATTATGCTCCAGCATCTAAGCCTGAAGCTGGCGAAGTTTTCCTCAGCCAGTCAGTTCATGAAAACAGCGAAGCAACAAGCTTTAGCCAAGCTACAGAGTTATTCGAACTACCGAGTGACTGGCGCATTATTGGTTACTTGCGCAATACCTATATTATGGTCGAAACCTCTAAAGGTCTAGAGATTATCGAACAACACATCGCCCATGAACGTACGCTCTACGAGCGGCTTCTAGCCAGTCAAACCACCGCTGGCCGAATCAGCGAAAACTCGCAAAAACTAATTGTCTCAGCTCCTCTTTCACTCAGCCCCGAGCAACTTGAAACACTTCGTCTTTCACAAAGTGCACTAGAAAAGCTCGGCTTTGCTTTTGTCTTCGAAGAAGACAATGCCTCTGTTAGTGAGCTTCCTCTAGAATTGGCAAGGGTCAATTATGTGCCCGTCATTCAGAAATTAATTGACGACCTTGCCACTGTTGATGCCACCAATATGGAGCTAGAAGCAACCAAATCAATTGCTTGCCAGAGCGCTATCAAAAACGGTATGCCGCTGAGCCATCGCGACATCCTCAAACTCTTGAGCGACTGGCTTAAGACTGAACGCAACGACACCTGCCCCCATGGTCGTCCCGTGCGCCTCAAGTTCTCTATGGACGAACTCTTCCAGATGTTCCATCCAGCCTAATTCAATGACCTATTTAAAGCCCTTGAAATCAAAGTCAGGATTCTGAGAATCTAGCTGAATGCGTGGCTGATCGTCACGATCGACAGCACGCAGACCAGTTCGATCAAGATAAACACGAGTGCCATCAGGATAAGTAAGAACATTTAGATCGCCAGCACTGGTCAATCTTACTCCATTTGAGAACTCACCCATGACCAAAAACGGCATCATATCTGGTGGCGTTGTTCGCTTATCGGTCATCGTAGCAAGCCTACCATCAGCGCCAACCATTGTGATATCGCCGCTGCTGTTAACGCTGATATTCTCGCCGGTTGGTAAAGATAAGGACTGATAGCCCTTATCAAAAGCGAGCCGATCACCACTAGGCAATAGTTGCTCCGGCGCAGCACCAGCACCATGTAGCTCTAAATCGGGACCCACATTAACCGAGCTAGCCTTCCTATCTGAATTTTCAAGCAGCAGAGTGGGCAACAAGTCCTTAACATGATCACCGCTGTCAACTGCACCAACGCGAAAGTCTTTAATGGCTCCAGAACTATGCCCCACCTCATCAAAAATCCTGGCGGCAGTCAAGTCTTTGCCACTACCATCAAAACTGCTCATTGGTAAGTCTTGCGCATGTTGCGCTTCCATTTTCATTTTCCGATCCTCGCTAGATGTTGATTGCCATTGCAGACAATCTCAACTTAGCAAGTCGGTTTGACATTGGTTTGACATAGCTTTTGAAAGAGCGCTGGATAGAACAACAAAAAACTAACCAGGCAACTCGACCTTATAGCCAAGACCCGTAACCGTGACAATAACCGAAGGCTGCCCGGTGCTATCTAACTTGCGTCGCAACCGGGTTATACACTGCCGGACAGCGTCTGTTGAAGAATCGCTTTCGGAGCTCCAGACCCGGTTGAGTAAGTCATCAACGCTAAATACTTGCTCTCGATGTTTAATTAAAAAGGCCAGTAGACTCAACTCTTTTGGCAACAGCTTGATCTCGACATCATCTTTAAAGGCACGAAAAGTCTGCATATTGATAGTGACATTACCGGCTTTGAGCACATCGCTGTTTAGTACAACAGAGCGCCGCAGAAGGGCCCTGACCCTTGATGAAAGCTCGCGCATATCAAACGGCTTAGTAAGATAATCATCAGCCCCCGAATCGAGCCCAGTAGTTCTATCGTTGATGTAGCCTTTGGCAGTAAGCATCAAAACAGGGGTCTTTCCTCCACTCTCCCGGAACTCAGTGAGCACGGCAATACCATCTTTGCCAGGCATGTTCCAATCTAAAACTACTAAGTCATAGGGATAGATCTTCAGCCGACTCGAGGCTTCATCACCATCGCCAACAGTCTCGATTTCATGATGCTCCGCTTCTAGAAAGTCTTGAATGGTTTGACGGAAGTCTAGATCATCGTCAACAAGCAGAATTTTAGCCATAACTAGTGAAGGCTCCTAATCTATTGCCACTTCAGTTGCTCCTGCGCCTCTGCCGTCAATTGCCCTGGCTGAGACTTGCTGCTAAGCCGGAAGCAGGAGCGACATAAGCATGATTAGAAATCAGCTGCTCAAGCCGCCTGGCAAGCACTGGATTGTTGAGATTCTCACGCCTGTAGGTCTGGGCATAGAACTTGACGATGGCAGGAGAGAACTTCTGTAGCGCTCGCAGCGCCTCGGCTTGGTTTTCAGGATGGCCACCAACAGCATGCTCAAGCAGCGGTCTAATTGCCCGGATGTCACGAATATCGGCCAACTCTCTCATGCTCGCAGCCTTGTTTTGACCAGGTTGGTGCAAAATACTCAGAGCTGCTTCCACTTTTCTAGCAATCTCCAGACGATCAGCGACAGCGTCAACTTGCTGCTTTATCAGTGGCGGCATAACTGCCGGATCTAGTCTAGACAAGAATTCATGAGTTCTCTGGCGGTCCATCGCGCCCATGCTGCCCTTACTGAGCATCAAATCAAGTCGATTGAGCACTTCCATGCGCAGTCCAGGCACCTGTTCATAGTTACGCAACAAATAGCCAGTCTGGGCCCGGCTATCACCATCAGTCAAACGCATAATTTCATCAAAGACCAATTTGCGACCTTCACCATTTCGTGACAAGCGAGTCTCAATCAGCTTCTGCATGTGAGTAAGAAAATTGGGGTTATCGTAATAATGAAGAAACTGACCATAGTCACTATGCTTAACATCAAGCTGACGCCAATCTTTAGCAATTAGTGGGCGCAGAATCGGATTAGTCATAGCTTCGCTGAGAGCAAAGCGAGTGCGCTCTTCTGTTGTCTTACCGCTCAGTTTCACCAGACCATCTAAAGCTAGAGATGCCACTGTTCTAGGCTCTTCAGGTTTAGCGTTTGGATTCTCCTTGAGGGGATTAATCGGACCATCAAATTTTACCCAATCAGGCATGACATTATTTTTGGGATTTTGAGCAGCCTTGCGCAGCGCACCAATGGCAGTGCTATCACCATAAAGACCAAGCAATTTAGCGGCAGCAAAGCGCTGCTCTACTGAACCGCTCTGCAAATGCTCACCTAGTGCCTTAATGGCTAGAGGCCTCGAAATATGATCTATGGCTTTTATGCGCTCGAACAAAACTTTGTCTTGTTCAGTACGAGGGCCGCGGCTACGCTGAACAAAACTAGCCTCAAGAGCCGTACTTAGAGCCATAGCCCGCACCGGAGCTTGGTGAGCGAACTCCCACAAACCATCAGGATCAGGGCTCATAAAGAGCTCGCCTTTGGCTACGGCCCAGTTTTCATCAGCAGTACGCGATGCATGTTCACGACTGTAAAAGATCGTGTTTTTAACTACGTCAGGATGTTTTGGATCTTCTTGCCGGGCCGCACGAGTGGCTTTGTAATCAATATTTGGCCCTACCTGGTCGACTATGGTGGCCATATCAAAGAGCTTGCTCAGCTCTGGCGAAGCCCACTTAGTTAAGTGAGCCCACTCATGGTAAGTGTATTCGAGTAAATTCTTGCCACGGTTGCCTTCATAGTGGGTGACCACCCCATCATGACTAACATCGGCAGCTGCCTTGAAGTTGGCTTGTTCAAATTTGGCACTGAAATAGCCATTGGAATAGTCAGGAGTATCAAGCAAGACAATCTCTTTGATCAAATTAGGATTTGGCAACGACTGAAGAATAGGCACCAGATCTTCTGGTAAGGCTCTATGAGCCAGAGGATGCTTGACCAACGTTTGGCCAGCCTGAATTACAGGTACTGATTTACTAATTTCAGCCGGGGTCATGTAGTCGGCAAGAACAGTAGCATCACCCGAGTTTAGCCTGGGAGCAATAACCATTCTGTCGGCCAAAGAAATTTGATCATAAGGAGACGGTTGTTCCATAACTCGCCTGAGGTCGCGCACTTCTCCTAGACGATTGGCATACTCAGTAGGCACGACAATCTTCATTGGCAAGCCAGGCACCTCATAAACATTGACCTGAACTACTTCCGGCACAGTCATCCTGTGGAAATATTCGTTGAAATCAAACTTGCCAGCATCAGCCTTGATAGTTTCAATCTGAGCAAGGAGCTCACTATGAGTCTTGGGAGCATCTTCAGGCATACGGCGCATGGTGCGCTCTTCAGTACCCACAAGCTTGACCTTGCTCTCGAAATCGCGAATCAAAACTTCTTTGGGTTTATAGAACAAAGAATCATAAATAACCGCCGGCTCTTGCGAAGCCACGGCCAATTCACGCTCTCTAGTAAGGTCCCGCTTAGTTCCGAGCTGTTCTTCACCTTCGCCGTGGACATTGTCAAGGTGGCGATCACGTTGCGATTTGTCGCCATTTCTCTCGCCATTCGCCCTATCACCCGGCGAACGTGAATTAGCCGGTGCCGACTCTAGCAATGGCTCTGACTTAAAAGCTGGCTTAATGGCAGAACTGGAACCCGGTAAATGCTCGCCAGGTAGTTCACCTGCTGGCTTAGCCAAACCCAAACTTGATGAGGTTTTTATGCGTGGCTCAAAGGCTCCCGTAGCACCAGCAGTGAGAAAACCGATGGTACCGCCCTTCAAAGTACCAGCCAGCACATCTGATAGCGATTTGGCTTCGCGCAGAGAATCGACTCCGCCAAAAACAGCCCCACCGGCAAAACCGGAAGAACCGGCAGTAACAGTCTGACGTACCGTATGTGCCAATAGTCCAGACTCAGCACTCGTGCCTAATTTAGACGAAACGACCTTGCCAAAACGAGAACCTATAGCTCCCGCTGGCATACCAATCAAACCACCCACACTGGTATTGACAGCCAAGTTCTCAAAATACTTAGCGCCAGAAAAATTACCTTGCTGATCACGAGCAGCGTCAATGTTGAACCCAGACTTAACAGCTCCGAAAGCTGCACCAGATAATCCATGCATGGCTAATTCTGAGGTAAGTCCTGCTCCCAATTTGCTTGTAACCGTTCGAGAAAGTACCCCTTCTGACAGAGCTAGCTTACCGGCCTTGTTAAGCAAAGCGCCTTCAGCCACATTAGAAGCAAAATCAACCGACCAATCACCCAAACTCTTTGTACCACTGACATCTGCCAGCAGAACACCCCGGGCCAAGCCACCCACCGTGCTCTTAAACTTAGGGATAGCAGCAAATGTATCAGCAGCGATCTCTGCGTACTGGTCAGCCTCGTGAGCTCTCTCGATGCGAGCCTCTTGACTAGCTGGTTTGCCAGCGACAAAGTCCCAGACAGTACCAATAGCTTTGCCAGCGAGGGTCTTCTCCCCGCCGGACGTATCAGAATTCACACCACCATCTGGTGACAAGCCATGGTCTTTGCTGTGGTCCTGTCTATCAATAGGCAAGACATTCACCCCTGGGATACCCGAGACTCACATGAATCTCCCTTACGGTATGTACCCAAGGTATATACACCTGAAACCATTATTAGACAGACAGATACCCGGTGATGACCATAGCCCAAAAAACCGTTCAACCGCCCCTTTCGGGGCGGTCTCAAAATGTTGATGCTCGATAAGGAGGACAGGCCGAGCTGAACGGTCAAAATTTGACTTCGGAGTACAAGCTATTAGTGCATTGAACCAGTAGCAGCAACGTTGCTGGAAAGCGACATTGGTTGATCTAAAGCAAACTGAATTCTGGTATTGCTAGGAATTTTGACGTCCTTGCCCTTTCTCCAGAGGTTGCTACCAAGACCAACTGCACCACCGGTGGCGACACCGGCAATTGCTCCAGCGCCGACAGTACCAGCTACGATTGGAGCGAAGCAAATGCCAAGAAGTGTTCCACCAGCGGTCCATGCTGCTGTTCTAGCAACGCCGGTTGCTATAGTCTTCTTAGTAGATTGCCCCTTTAGATTGCCTTGTTTATCTTGATCGATTTTGGCATTAGGCTGTTGTGTTGTCACCATGGCAGACAATGGATAGCGGATACCATCAGGTGTTACCGCACTGGTAAGACGCATGCTCATGGCACCATTTTTGCCACCAAGGCCGCTTTTCTCAGCAGAGACAAGTTGACCTTCAAGTGTGGTGTTACCTGGCAAAACAAGATCTGAACCGAGGTAAAGCGGTGAATATAGCTTTGCTGTGAACAAGTCGCCTGGCTTAGCCACCGAACTGTCAATAGAACTGGTCAAAGTAGCATCAAGATTGGTGCCAACCGGAACGTAGGTGACGCGACCTTGCAAAGTCTGACCGTTATATGTTTGGCCAATTGCAGGCAAAATCGTTGTCAGGCCCATTACGCAAGGCAACAGTGCACCAGCGACGATACTATTAAAATGAATTCGTTTCATAAGCTGCTCCCTTAAGCGAGGCCCGTAAATACTCTTTGGGAAGAATAACATATCAGAGGGGCTTCGACACAATATACCTTTAAATAGACACCATTGCTGATGGCATTTGTTCCCGAAAGCTAATATCAAGGGTGGTGCTAGACACCTAGCAACTCAACGCCGAATAGCACCGCCACTGGTGATGATAGCGAAAAAGGCACCACTACTTAAAAATTATCAGCTGGATAAAATTTCACCCTTGACTTCTGTCAACTCTTTAACCGTCAAATTTGTAGGGATACAGACCGCCTGACCAGCCTCGCGCCAACTGCGCCATTGCTATAGAGTCAATCTAACTGACAACTAACCGTTCTTTACTTGCTCTACGTAATAAACATCCATATTGTTGATATACAAACTCTATTCTTCCTTTCTCCTAAGAACTCTTCAAAAAACAAACAACTGCCAACCACCAGCTATTCAGACAAATCCGCAGCAATCAAGGCGCTGTGAGTCTTTAACTGGTCTAAGCAAGCGATGAAAAGTTCCCAAAATCTCGAAACCAGCCACAAAAGGGGCTAGTAACATGAACAACTTTAGCAAGAACGCCATGGGTGGCCTTCTCGGCGCCGTCTACCTGATGTGCTTCGCCTTTCCTTTCGGCCTGCTGTTCGACGTTTTCCGCGACAAGATGCCCATTGGACAGTTTCTCATCAACCAGGTCTTCGTCTTTTTCGCGGTCTGGTTTGTCGGCTATTTCTTCGTCAAGGAATACCGCGCCTGGATTGCCGAAAGGAACAAGCCGCGCAGTGAAGACGACAGGAACGACAGAAACGCGAACAACGGCAACACAGTCGACGGCAGCAAGCCTGACAACAACGGCAAGTCCGACGACAACAGCAAGCCCGCCGACAACAGCAAGCCCGCCGACAACAGCAAGTCCGACGACACCCCCAAGAAGTAAGCTCTAGCGGCAACTTCAAGGGATAACTTCAGCGGACAAACAGTCGGCAGCGGCAGGTAGCAGACAAGCAAGCCAGCCGAAAGAAACACCGTGCAGCCTTCGGCGGAGGGAAAGCTCTCTATTTCATCAAGAAATATTGGCTTTTCCTCCGCCCCCACTTTCCCAAAACTGACCCACTAAACAAACAATTAAAAACCCTACACCCTATGAGCTATAAGCATCTTCAAGCTTCTATTTTTTCATCCGTTATACTAGTTAATATAGTTAAATCAGTGACAATTTCTAGAAGATCAGACAGCAAACGAAGCGCCTGATATGATCATCGCTCCCGGTAACAAAGCGAAACTAAGCTCAACATGACGACTATGACTTCAACCACACACGTGTCGGCACTCGCTCAAAAGTACGAAGAGAAAATTCGCTCTCTACGGCACCATATTCATCGCCACCCAGAACTGAGCTTCCACGAATCAGCAACCGCTAAGTTAGTGGCCGAAACCATGCGCAAGCTAGGATATGAGGTTCAGATTAAAGCTGGCGGACTGGGAGTTGTAGCCGATCTTGGCAAAGTCGGCAGCAATGGCAAACGCATCGGTTTACGAGCCGATATGGACGCCCTTCCTATCACTGAAGACAGCAGCCAACCCTATTGCTCGACCACAGAAGGCGTTATGCACGCCTGTGGTCATGACGTTCACACCGCTTGTACTCTGGGCGCCGCCATGATTTTGGCAGATCTACACAAAGCTGGGGAATTACCAGGAGCAGTACGCTTCATTTTTCAACCAGCCGAAGAAAGCACCAATGATGATGGCAAAAGTGGCGCTACTCTAATGATAGAAGGCGGCGCAATTGACGGCCTGGCTGGCGTGATCGGCTTGCATGTTTTTCCAGACCTACCAGTAGGAACAATCGGCCTGCGCTCTGGTTCATTCTTAGCCGCCTGTGACAAATTTGACATTACGATAAACGGTAAAGGTTGCCATGGTGCCTTTCCCCAAAATGGAATTGACGCAGTTGTACTAGCATCACAGGCAGTGCAAACAATCCAAACGATTATCTCTCGTCGCAAATCAGCGCTGAGCCCATGCGTCCTTACCCTCGGCGGCATACGTAGCAAGACCTACAAATCAAATATCATCGCTGAAACAGTTGAACTAACCGGAACTGCCCGCTATTTCGAACCTGAAATTTCAACCCAAGTTAAAGCCGAATTGATTCGAGCTTTAACAGTTGTAGAAAGCATGGGCGGCACCTTCGAGCTTGAGTACCTTACCGAAAATCCGCCACTAGTAAACGATCCTGGCTTGACCGAAATAGTAAGAAAAGCTGCTAAACAAGTTGCCGAAATTAAACAGATTGTTGATCCAGGCCAACAAATGGGCGCTGAAGATTTTAGCTTCTATTGCGAAGCGCTTCCTAGTTGCTTCATTGTTCTCGGCGC
This sequence comes from Cyanobacteriota bacterium erpe_2018_sw_21hr_WHONDRS-SW48-000092_B_bin.40, assembly GCA_030917395.1. Lineage (GTDB taxonomy): Bacteria > Cyanobacteriota > Vampirovibrionia > Obscuribacterales > Obscuribacteraceae. Next base: position 6,014 of record JAUPUU010000030.1, on the reverse strand, counting down.
TGAAATCGCCGGCGACAGACGCTCTCTACACACCCCTCGCTTTGATGTTGACGAAAACACTTTGCCAATCGGGGCCGCTCTATTAGCCCAAGCAGCAGTGACTTTCTTAGAACAATAGCTAGCCCCACAAGCCTCCCAGAAGCCAAAGGGGCCACTATAACAAGCCGGTTTTCAACATGAACTAGCTGCGCCATAGTTAATCAGTCTATGGCCAATTTTTGGCGCGTATTCTTAGCCAAATAAAACCAGAAAGACTGTCATAGAGGGGCCTACCCCGGTTAAGTTGCAGAGGTCATTCACCTTTCCCTCAAACAAGAAAACCTTCCACCTTTAACTTCTAAATCATCAACCACCAACTAAAGCGGCTTTCGCAGGTCATCTATTGCCTGTCCGGGAGCAGCTCAAACGCGTATTCGCATCGAAATTGCCAAATACGTGAAGGGAGTTACGTCTATGAAAACAAGAAAACACCTGGTATACGACCCCCAGTACCAGTCAGACTTAACCGTACTCGGCTCAACCGTTCAGTTTGCCCCAGACCGCGGTGCCCGCGTATTGAGCGAACTGTCCAAAGAGTTCTCACCAAATCGTGAGCTGCCCTACCGCAAACCGCAAATGCTGACCTTCAAGCAGATGCGTCGCACTCACGACGAAACCTATCTCGACAGCCTCAAACTACCAGCCACCTGGGCGGAGATATTCGGCGTAAGCACCACACTGCCGAAAAACGGCCACACAACCAAGGTGCTGCGCAAACTTCTGGGCGACTACCGGCTCAAATCTGGCGGCACGTTCTTAGCTGCACGCTTAGCCATGGCCAACGGACTGGCAGCCAATCTTGGCGCCGGCTACCACCATGCCCATCGCGACCACGGCGACGGCTACTGTGTCATCAACGACATTGCCATGACTATCCACAACTTGCGCTTTGAGCAAGTGGCGGACAAAGTCATGGTTGTAGACCTCGACTTTCACCAGGGCAACGGTGTCAGCACCATTTTCGAGAACGACCCTAAGGTCTTCACTCTCGACTTTCATGCCCTGGAAGCCTGGCCAATGAAGAAGCAAAAATGCTCGTTGCCAGTGGCAATTCGCAAGCACGAAGGGCCCCTCTACAATTCCAAATTGAAAGCAGCCCTTGACCAGGCTCTAGCCAGCTTTCAACCAGACCTGGTGATTTTCGTCCACGGTGCTGACGCCTATGAGCACGGCCTGAAAAACCGCGGCGAAGGTTTCAGCTTGACCCTGGCCCAGATGAACGAGCGCGACCGTATAGTGATCGACTGCTTTGCCGATCGCCACATTCCGCTTGCTCTCTGCTTTGCTGGTGGTTACGGCGACCGCGCCTGGGAAGCTCATCACCAAGCCGTGCGACATCTGCTTCTGCGGGCAGGTGCAATCTAGTGCTTGCAAATAACTGCAAAAAGAGCTGGCGAGAGACCAAGACCACACCAACAGTGTGCTCAAAAGTCTCTCGTCATGCTCTTTTTCTTTCTCTTTTTCCTTCGCTTTCGCTTTCTCTTTCTCTTACTTTTTCTCTCCTTCCTCATGCAATTTCCTTTTCCCAACTTCTACTACCTTGTTTAGTATCTAGAGAAAAAGAAGAAGCAGCTGAGAAACAATGGCCTTTGGGGCTATTGCTCTCAGCTGCTTTTCTTCGGGTATTCATACCAGCTTCAGCCCACGGCGCCGTAACTTTGACCAGCACTGAGCACCGAAACAGTAACACCACTGACCGAGTACAGAGCACCGGGCTCGTTGTCGGCAAGGTTTTTCTTGAGCGAAGTTTTCAGACCACGCCCGGCGCTATAGAACCAGGCATGCCCGACGCCGTAAACAGTCATGGTCATGCTGGCCTTCTTCTTGCCGGCACCGCCCACGGTCGAGATCAGAACAGCGGTGTCTTCATCAAGACCAATACAAAGGGCCCGCGGAAACCGAGCCACGGCAGCAATCAAGCGATTGAAGCGCGCGCGCTGCAAGAAATGGGTGTCAAAAATGACATCGCGACAGAGGGCCAGCCCCTTACCCATTTCGAGTCCGCCGAAGCGCAAGTGGCTATCGGACGACACACCGGCAGTGATGATGTCTACACCAGCAGCAGCTGCACCAGCAGAGGTGCCAGCAATCAGACCACCAGCAGCGTGAAAGCGGCGCAGTTTCTCTGCACCGTCTTCACCCAGAAGCCTGACCAAATCGGCCTGATCACCTCCGCAGATGTAGACGGCATTGACGTTCGGTGCAATCACCAAAGGCTCTCCAGGGACAGCACAGGTGACGCTCTTAACGCCGTGGCCGACAAGCTCCGCCGTCATTTCTGCAGCGACTTTTTCGTGCACCGAACTGGCGTGCGGTACAACAAGTACGTTGGCCTCAGCACCGCCCGCGAGAGCGGCAAAGTGGGCCACGCATTTCTTGGCTTTGCCGCCAATCATGAACAGGTTTCCCATAAAATTTCTCCTGAGAGTTGAGGGTAAAGTGAAGGAGAAGCCGCGACGAAGTGCTTGTCTACGATTTCTTCTCCGTTGATGCCGGAACATTCGCTGCAGAGACAGCGGTAACAGAAGCTGGAACAGCCACAGGCGTCGCCTCGCCTACAACTGCAGCAACGTCAGACAAGCTAGCTGACTCAGCTTTCGCTGGTACTGCCTTCGCCTTCTTGTCTGCCGCTGACTTTGCTTCAGCATTGGCCGCATCCAGTGCGATTGCTCGCGCCGAAATGGGCTTGTACATCCACAGGTTGACGGCGCCGATGTTGTCCTGAGGCCATTTCGGGCCATTGAGATTGAGACCAGCCGGGATGTGCTCAGCCGGCAAACTCTGCACCACACAGACCCAAGACTCCTGCGCACGAGTGAGCTTGATGCCGCTCGCCTTGATACGCTTCAGCCCCTCGGCGAACTGATTCATCAGCTCAACCAACTCGGGAGTGGCGTACTTGTAGCCCTGAGACTCAGTCCAGCGAGCAACGTGGTAGTGGCTGCTGGCATTCTCGACATAGTCGTAACCAGCCGCCAGAGCCAGTCTGTCGATGGTGGGAATGATGTTGCGCGAAACATCAGGAATGGGATTGCCATTCTGACCAGGCGCCCGCACCGACTTCCAGGCCATCTGGAAGTGCTTGAGAAAGACTTCCGGCTGGTTGATGAAACGGAACGGATTCTCGACGAAGCGGTCGTACTCGGCGTCGCCAGTGGCATCAGAGAGACGCGAACCAGGCATGAAACCGTAGACAGAGGCTTCGGCGCACTTGGCGTCGGCGAAGATGTTCGGCAACTTCAAGGGCGCATTGACAGGGTCGTCGTAACAACCGGCGAAGTCGATGAGCGAGTTGTCGTTGGCGCGCCGAGTGCCGTCGTAGCGACGATCACGAAGAGCGCACTTGAAGATCAGCTGGGGACTGCGAAGATCGCCGTACCAGCCGAAGGCTTTCCACTTCAGACCTTCGTATTTGACAACGAAGGCACCGTAGGTGGTTTTGAAGAAAGCGTTGAGATAAGGCAGACGAACGCGGTCCAAATCAGTGCCGTAGATACGGTGCTGATTGAGGTTGGTCACTTCGTCGCCAGGAAAATCGCCGGCCACGGTTTCACGAACGGTGACTTTGGAATACTCGATGTCGCCAAGCAAGGCTTTCACCTGCGGGGTACAGAGCTTTTCCCAAATCATTTCCGGAGTAATCGTGCACAGCGATGTGTTACCGAGCATATCGGCAACATCAATCTGTGGAAATTTATACATGTGGTTTTCCCAAAACGTTAGATTTTTGTTTTAGGGAGCATTCAAAGAGGCCATGCCTGAAAGACACGGCCTCTCTTAGTTCTCCTTGCTCTTGAAAGAGCTAAAGAAGTTTGGGCTGGAAGCTGACATTGGGAATGAACCCTTGAGCTTTTGCCGAAAGCGGCTTGTAGAGCCAGAGACACTCGTCATCGACGTTGTTCTGGGGCCAGCGCAGCCGCTGTTCAGACTGGTCTTGCTCAGCATCGCCATTCCGTCCGGCGACTCCCGAGGCAACACCAGACATGAGGAACCCACTGGGTACCAAGTCGACGGGCCGCAGGCTCTGCAGGACGCAGATCCACGACTGTTGAGAGCGAGTCAGAGGAGTACCGCTTGCGCGGATGGCCTCAAGACCTGCCTGCAACTTAGCCACCATCTCCGCCTGAGCCGGGTCAGAGTAGGCGTACCCACCAGCCTGAGCCCATTTGGCCACATGGTAGTGACTGGCCGCCATCTCGATCAGGTCATAGCCATACTTGCTGGCCAGACGTTCGAAACCAGCCAGCGAATACTTGGCCACATCAGGGATTGCTGCAGAATACTGACCCGGTCCGCGTTTGCTCTGGAAGGCCCGATGGAAGAGTGCCATGAAGTTCTGCGGATTGTCGAGGAAGTGAAACGGATTGGTGACAAACTGGTCGAAGACCTTGTCGCCAGTGGCATCGCTGATGCGCGAGCCCGGCATAAAGCCATAGATAGACAACTCCACCGAGGAAAGTTCAGTACTGATCCGTTTGTGATAGTCGGGATTATCGTAAGCGTACTCGAGCAAGGCGCAATCGTTGGCGCGTTTGGTGCCGTCATAGACGCGGTCGCGCAGTGCGGCCTTGAATATGAGTTCACCTTTGCCACGATCGATATCGCCGAACCAACAAAATACCTCGAACTTGACACCATCACGCTTGATCACCATGGCACCGTTGACGGTGCGATAGAGCGTGTGGTTGTAGGGATAGCGCACGTAGTCTTTCGACAACTTGCCGTTCGCATCCGCTAGCATGTGACCGTTCAGGTTGGTGACTTCATCACCAGGAAAAAGACCGGCCACGGTGTCTAGGACCTGGTTAGATTCGACTTTGAGAATCGAACCAAGCAAGCCTTTGACAGTTGGAGTGACAAGGTGACGCCAGATCTCTTCGTCAGTTACCTGCGAAATCCTTGTCACACTGTGTTGAGATGGTAAGTTCATAGTTTGAAATATGGACATGCCTGTGTCCTCTCTGTTTTATGTTGTTTAAGACACACCGGCAAATCGTCGAAGGACGTAAGGCGGCGTTGAGAAGTTAACTCCGGCAGTCGAAATTCCTAATTCACACCAGAGGCGCAGCTGTTGGTACCCGAGATCACCTCTTCCACCGTGTGGAAGGAGAAGTATTCTGAGGAAACAGGTGCGTGTGGGAAGTTTAGGTAGTTCTTTTGCTTTAATTGAGTGGAGATGATCATTACGATATGGAAAAGAACTAGCCTCTATCAATAATCATGACATCTATGTTTCATGTGATATTAATCATTCCCTTAGGAAATCGGCCCTACAACCCTGTTGTCAAGACGGCGCACATAGCGCTAGGGTTCAACCAATGTCAAGAGATCGCTAACACAAGAACCGGAAACCCTTAACAGCTAAGCACTTTGCCTGGTCGTCATGAGCAAACGGCGCTAACTGTTTACAAGCTCAAGAAGCTCGTTTTGTGATAGACCGCTAAGGTTGAGATGGTTCAGACCGCGAGCTCGATTGCGCAGGTCAAATCCAAGCAAAGCAGAAGAGATGCTGATTACTCCGTCTAAAACCGGGGTTGGCACGTTAGCCAGGCGAGCCAGGTCAGACAAAAGCACCAGATGATCGGAAACATAGCGAGCTAAAACTTCTTGGGCCATGCGGTGCGACCAATCAAGACCCTTGAACCATTCACCAGAAATTCCTACCAAAGCTTCAGCCAAAGTGGCTTCGTAGCACTGTTCATCATCAACAAGATCTTGCGGTTCAAAGTTGACCTGACAGTACGATTCTTCTCGCAGCGCCCGGGCAAAATCAGCCAAGGCACACTTATATGAGAATGAAAGCCTGGAAATTTCTTGCTCAATCTCGGCCAGCATAGCCAGATTAGATCGATTGAGCAGTGTGGACAAATCGCCCAGTGCTTCAATGCGACTACCAAGCAAAGCACTCAAAATAAATACTGGCCTAACCACTGATTCGGCATCAAGGAAACCGCGCTCAAGCATATTTGAAGCTG
>JAUPUU010000266.1 GCA_030917395.1 Cyanobacteriota bacterium erpe_2018_sw_21hr_WHONDRS-SW48-000092_B_bin.40 | reverse complement strand
TACTTTGAGGACGATTTGGATCTCTTTGGAACCCAAAACTTTGGCTTTGCCTGGCATATAAACAAAAGTTCTCTCTGATGCAGTTTCGTTTAGTTTAACAGCCTTGCTTTTAAGTGCAAGCCCCGGAACTCCCAAATGGTGGGGTTGGTTAGGTAAACGAAATATCCCTTTTGTTTACCCAACACCGGAAAGCGCAGAAGTGGGTATTGCCCATTGTGGGTTTTGTGGTAAGATGTCAATAAAGAGGGTCGGATCGTGGACATCATAGACGAAGGAAAATTCAAACCAATCGGCAAAGAGCTTGAACCAGACGAAAGAAAGCGGCTGGCTCTTGGTGCTGTGATGCCTTCAGATGCCCAAGGTGTCCGCTACAGAGCCTTCAGAAACGAGCTCGGGCAGATTCTTTTGGACCCTGTAAAATCCGTGCCGTACTATGAAGCTTGGATTTATGAAAACCCTGAACGTCTAGCTTCAATTCAGCGCGGCATAAAGGACATTGAAGCCGGTAGAGTAGTTAAGTTGGACCTTTCGGAGGTCGATGTAGACTAGGTGTCCTTCGAAATTGTTCTCTCTAATGAGGCTAGCAATCAGCTAAATGCGCTGCAGGGTGCCAAAGACAAGATCATTGTTTATAAGGCAGTGGTGAAAGCTTTACGGATTCTCGCTGAGAATCCGCGGCATCCTGGTCTGAATACTCACGAATATTCAGCGCTTGCTGGACCAGACGGAGTCAAGGTTTTCGAGGCTTACGCCCAGAACAATACGCCTGGAGCCTATAGAATTTTCTTCTGTTATCACCCGCCGAAGACTGCACAGGTAACTGTCATCGCGATTACTCCACACCCTTGAGGCAATCAAATGAGTAAAATTGGCGTGATTCTTTATCTTCAGGCAACAGCGGAAGAGGGTCAAGAGAACCTACAATTGCAGAAGGATGCCATCGTTAGTTGGTGCAACGCTATGAAGAAGCCTGGCGCCAAGGTTGATATCCTGGATGTCTTTGAAGACGTTTGTGATAATTCGGCAGCCAACAGACCGGGACTAAATAAAGCGCTTGATCGACTTACCGAAGACACGCAAGTGACCCATTTTATTGTTTGGTCCGTTCAAAAATTTGGTTATACAGTGCGCGATATCCTTCCTGCCTTACAAAAGATTGCCATCACAAACAAACCATTTGTCACTCTAACTACTTTTCCCGTGACACCAGGCTCAGTGCGAGATTTCCAAGAATCTTACTACAAGCACTTGGAAGGCTTTTTCGATTAGCTCTTTTCCTCTGGCTGCAGTAGAGATCAGTTTGTGCGGTGAATCTCTACCTCTTAAACAGAACGAGTTAGACATCGATGCTATCCACGTCGGTAACACAAAGTATTGGATCTGAAATGGTTGCTTGGTGCTAGGCTGATTTATTCGCGAGAGGAAGAAAATATTGCTCCATCGCTCTTTCAACAGTTTGCTAACCGCTTTGTCCTGCCTTGTATTAGTCGGAGCAGCAGCTAGGGCAGCAACCTGCTATGGCAATGATCCCTGCAATGCCTGCCATACGTGCGGCTATTGCAAGCACTGCAATTCCGGGGGCAACCCTTGCGGTGTGCTGCGGGCGGAGCGTGGGCAGGGTCGATCATCAATGAATACGCACAGAACTAAAATTATTCACGGAAGCAAGAGTGATCATCCGAAAGCTTTGGATGCTGTTGTTCCGAGTACTTTCTTCTCCCGTCCCGGGGTCACACTAACCCGATCGTCGCATCGGCAGTACAAAAACGATTTGCACGACTTAGGTGTGGCTTCGCCAGCAAATACACTTCCCGAGCCGTCACCGGTCCCCGTGCGTACGCTGATTAACAGCCCGATTGACAACGGGCGGAATTCAAGTCCTGTGGTTACTGGACCTCCTTGTATATGGCAGCTCTCGGTGACGCCATCTAATGTAAGCGGGATGCCAGAATCATTGGTTGGCTTTCGTCATTGGACCGATATGCAAAAGCCCGGATTAGTTGAGTCTTGGGATAATTGGGCGAAGCGTCTAATGCACCTTATCTATGCAAATTTGACTTTGGAGCAAGGAGAACGCTCCCTGTTTGAAACATACGTAATTTACGTCAGGGCCGATCAAAAAATCATGCTCAGTATGGAAGTCTCCTCAAATTCTAAAAATATGGAGAGGCTAAAGAGGGCTGTAGAGCGCTTAAATGGTTGTCCTGAGTTGGTATTCCCCACACAACTCCAATCCGATACTGTGAATATTACAGGGCAGTTGGCTTTTGCGCCGGTTAGGGTTAGTCGGGATGTTTGGGGGCGCGTTGAGCCTGCAGTGGAATCTAGCAGAAATCGATACTCTTGGTGAGCAGGTGGTTCCGGCCTGCCTCTATTTTGTTCTGTGCTCCTCCGTTTAACCCATGGTTACGGCAACACAACGGTACTCGAAAAACATTAAAGCAGTAACCTGAGCAGCCTTAGATCGTGCTTAGCCCTGTCCTGTGAACCAGCCAGTCAGCTTTGCCCAGGTGCTTTTAGTTGGAGTTGGCATCTCAGGTGGTGTCGTTTGTGTCGGTTCGGGGAGCAAGCGATCTTCCAATAGCAAAAGCTTCTCTTCAAATTTTGACTTTTCAGCTTCCAGAAATCCATTGCGATAACTAGCTCCGGTTAACTGCTGAGCCAGTGCTTCTATCTTGGCTTCCTTTTCTCGCAGCAACGCGTCCTTTTCGTCGAGCTTTTGACGCATCCAATTTAGGGTTGAATCGAGTGATTGATCAGCTTGATCACGGCTTGGAAAGGTCTGGAAATCGTCTTCTTCGGTACCTTCAACTGTGCTGTCGATTTCTCCATCAAAGTCCATGACGTCACTATCGCCGGTGCCATCTGGCAGCATATCCGCGGTGATGAGAATCTCAAGCTTCGAATTGATCGATCGGCCTTGCCTTCTGGATTTTATGCGCCTTGCTTTGACATAGCGGCGGAGAGTACC